>NZ_SCOC01000019.1:0-100179 GCF_005502615.1 Gordonia sp. ALPHA1B1
GGCGGGGGCTGGCGTCGCGCTCGGGGTGGAGGATTGCCCGGTTCACCGGGGAGCGGTGCCGCGCGCCGCGGGGATTCGCGTCCATCTGGTCCACCGTCGTACGGGGGCCGGGCCGGGCGCCTGCGCGCACCGGGCTCCGGGGCGCGCCGATCGCCGGGCATCGGCTGACGCCCGTCGGGACCCGGCCGTGCCGGACGGCGCGGCTGCGCGCGCCGACGCGGGCCGTCGGATGGTGAATCCACTGGTGAGCGGTCCCTTTCGAGGTCGGCACATCGGGTCCGGGGTCGACGCGGCGAGCGTTACGCCTGAGGATGTCGATGCTGATGTGCAAGGCGGGTCGGCTGTTGTGTGCTGTCGCCAGGCTACTGAAGTGATTCGCGAATTCGAGAACGCAACGCCGGTCGTGTGAGTAGCCGTCGTCACGTGTTCCGGCGAGCGCGTCGTCGCGTGGGTACCGCCGGACTCCGGCACGATGGTGCTCATGCGTGTGACGCCGAGCAACCCCACCGTGTACATCGTCGGCGCCGGCGGGCAGCTGGGGACTGCCCTGCAAGCACGGTCGAGCGAGGTTCCCGACGTCGTCGTGCGGCCGCTCACCTCAGCCGACGTCGACATCGCCGACCCGACCTCGGTGGCCGCCGCACTGGGCGACCTCGGCCCCGACGACATCGTGGTGAACTGCGCGGCCTACACCGACGTCGACGGAGCCGAGGCCGACTCGGAAGGCTCGCGGCGGGTCAACACCACCGGGCCCGAGGTGCTCGCGCGCCGGACCGCCGACGCCGGCGCGTGGTTCGTGCACGTGTCGACCGACTACGTGTTCCCCGGGGGCGCCGCGGAGGGTTCCCGGCCGGTCGAGCGGAACGGATACGAACCCGACGACGTGAGCGGAACGCCCGCGACCGTGTACGGCCGCACCAAGCTCGACGGCGAACGCGCCGCGCTGTCGGCGGACCCGCGGGCCACCGTCGTGCGGACGGCATGGGTCTACACCGGCGGACCCGACAGCCGCGACTTCGTCGGCACGATGCGGCGGCTCGAACAGTCACGGGAGACGGTGTCGGTCGTCGACGACCAACTCGGGTCCCCGACCTACTCGTACGACCTCGCCGACGGGCTCTGGGAACTCGTCGTCGCGGGCCCCCGCGACGAGGTCTGTGGCGCGGTTCTGCATGCGACGAACTCGGGCACCGCCACCTGGTTCGACGTCGCCCGCGGGGTCTTCGAAGAGGTCGGGGCGCAGCCCGACCGGGTCCTGCCCACGACGACCGCCGAGTTCCCGCGCCCGGCCCCGCGGCCGGCGTTCTCGGTGCTCTCCGGCCACTCCTGGGAGGCCGCCGGTCTCACCCCGCTCCGGCCGTGGCGACCCGCGCTGCACGCGGCGATCGCCGCGTCGGACGCCGACCCCGGTTCGTTACCCTGAGCGGCGTGCCAGTTCAGCCAGCCGTGGTGACGGTGACCTATTTCTCCGGCGATCACCTCGTGACCTTCCTGCGCAGCCTCGACGCCGTCACCGACGTCATGCCGCAGGTCATCATCGCCGACAACGGGTCCGACGACGGCGCGCCCGAACGGGCCGAGCAGGAGTACGACACGGTCAGGCTGGTCCGCACCGGCGGCAACATCGGCTACGGCGGTGCCATGAACCGCGGTGTCGCCGAACTCGACCCGGATGTCGAGTTCGTGCTCATCTCCAATCCGGATGTCGAATGGAAGCCCGGTGCCATCGACGAGCTGATGGCCGCCGCCCAGCGCTGGCCGCGAGCGGGTTCGCTCGGCCCGCTCATCCGCGAACCGGACGGCTCGATCTACCCCTCGGCGCGGCGCGTTCCCGACCTCGTGTCGGGCACCGGACACGCGATCCTCGGCACGGTGTGGAAGTCCAATCCGTGGACTGCGGCCTACCGCGCGGACGACGAGACACCGTCGGAACGTCCGGTGGGGTGGCTGTCGGGCTCCTGCCTGCTCGTGCGGCGCGAGGCCTTCGACGCCATCGGCGGCTTCGACGCCCGCTACTTCATGTACATGGAGGACGTCGATCTCGGCGACCGCCTCGGCAAGGCCGGGTGGCAGAACGTCTATGTGCCGAGCGCGGAGGTCGTGCACACCAAGGGGCACAGCGCCGGCCGGCATCCGGAGAAGATGCTGCCCGCCCACCACCGCAGTGCCTACCGGTTCCAGGCCGACCGCAATCCGGGACCGTGGCGGGCGCCGCTGCGCCTGGCGTTGCGCATCGGCCTGGAGGTCCGATCCCGGCTCGCCGTGCGCGCGGCGCGACGCGCGTCGGCGAGCGAGAACTCCCGATGAATGCTGAAGTGAACACCAGTCACCTCGAGGAAGGACCCGATCCAGTGGACAACTACACCGTGCGTGAGTCGGTGGAAAGACCGTCCGTGGGGGGATCGGACAACATCAGGGAGGACGTCGAGGCCGTCGTCCTCGTCGGCGGGAAGGGAACCCGCCTGCGCCCACTCACCCTGTCGGCGCCGAAACCGATGCTGCCCACCGCCGGGCTGCCGTTCCTGACCCATCTGCTGTCCCGTATCCGGGCGGCCGGTATCCGCGACATCGTGCTCAGCACCTCGTTCAAGGCCGAGGTCTTCAGCGAGTACTACGGCGACGGTTCGAAGCTGGGCCTGCGCATGCGCTATGTCACCGAAGACGAGCCGCTGGGCACCGGCGGCGGTATCCGCAACGTCCTCGACGAACTGACCGCGAGCACGATCGTGGTGTTCAACGGCGACGTCCTCGGTGGCACCGATGTCGGCGACGTCATCGACAGTCACCGCGCCGCCGACGCCGACGTCACCATCCACCTCGTGCGGGTCAGCGACCCACGCGCGTTCGGCTGCGTCCCGACCGACGCCGACGGCCGGGTCACCGCGTTCCTGGAGAAGACCCAGGACCCGCCGACCGACCAGATCAATGCCGGCACCTATGTGTTCAAGCGCGAGGTCATCGAATCCATCCCGGCCGGCCTGCCGGTGTCGGTCGAGCGCGAGGTGTTCCCCCGGCTGCTCGCCGAGGGCAGTCACGTCCACGCACACGTCGATCACGCGTACTGGCGGGACATGGGTACGCCCGAGGACTTCGTCCGCGGCTCGGCCGACCTCGTCCGCGGGATCGCGCCGTCGCCCGCCCTGGGGGACCGTCGCGGCGAGTCCCTCGTGCACGAAGGCGCGGGAGTGGGCCCGGGTGCCCTTCTGATCGGCGGCACGGTGGTCGGCCGTGGCGCCGAGGTCGGCCCGCGCGCCCGTCTCGACGGCGCGGTCGTCTTCGACGGCGCCGTGATCGAGGCCGGCGCGGTCGTGGAACGGTCGATCATCGGCTTCGGTGCCCGCATCGGGCCGCGTGCGCTGGTCCGGGACACGGTCATCGGCGACGGTGCTGACATCGGCGCCCGTTGCGAGTTGCTGCGCGGCGCCCGGGTGTGGCCGGGAATCGAGATCCCCGACAACGGGATTCGATTCTCGACGGACGTCTAGTCCAGCAGGAGCGCGGCCGACTAGCGGATCTTCGCGGCGGCGAGCACGCCGGGCCCGAGCGGGATGACCACGGGAAGCAGCTGCTCGTCGTCGGCGATCAGCAGGGCCGCCTCGCGGGCCGCCGCCGTCGGCGGTTCGGTGCGGGCCGGGTCGCCGACCGTTCCGTGCGCGGTCGCGTTGTGGACGACCACGACACCTCCCGGTCGCAACATCCGGACGGCCTCACGCACGAACCGGGGCAGGTCCAGCAGTGGTCCGTCCACGAAGACCAGGTCATAGGACGCGTCGGACAACCGCGGCAGCACCTCGACCGGCGTGCCGTTGATCAGCCGGGTGCGGCCCGGGGCGATGTCGGCGCCGGCGAACGACGCCCGTGCGGCCCGGTGATGTTCGGGCTCGGGATCGATCGTGGTCAGCACGCCGTCGGCCGACATGCCGTTGAGCAGCCAGAGGCCGCTCACCCCGGTGCCGGTCCCGATCTCCACGACGGCGCGCGCATCGGCCGCGCGGGCCAGCAGAGCCAGTAGCGCGCCGACCGCCGGGCTGACCGGTGTCGCGCCAAGCTCCTCGGCGCGAGCGCGGGCGGCGATGACGGCGTCGTCCTCGACGATGGCCGACTCGGCGTAGGCGATCAGGTCGGGGCGTGTGGACGGCGTTGACTCGGTCACGCGTCGAGGTTAGTCCGGCCCCGCGGCGGAACCCGACCCGGCGCGCCAGACCTGGGCGAATCCGCTCGCGGCGAGACCGACGATGCATCCTCAGGCAACACTCAGGCGCCTCATACGGCGGCCACACTCCGATAGGAGAGGGTGAGAGCTGTTCCGGTTGGGACAGGTCCCGGGAGGTCGGTGAGAACTTCCTGGCAGCTCGGGAATACCCAGCCGGAATCATCCGTTCGTCTTCGGTGAGTGCTTGGGTCACCGGGTGCGTGTTTCACGAGAGAGGAACCGACCACCGACCATGACCGATCCCCGCGATCCCGCCGACGCCGTGCCCGCCGTTCCGGCGGGCACCGCAGGTTTCGACGCCACCGGCGACGAACTGCTCATGCCGTCCTGGGACGACCTGGTCCGCGAACACGCCGACCGCGTCTACCGTCTGGCCTACCGTCTGTCGGGGAATCAGCACGACGCCGAGGACCTCACGCAGGAGACCTTCATCCGGGTCTTCCGCTCGTTGTCGAACTACCGTCCCGGCACCTTCGAGGGCTGGTTGCACCGCATCACCACCAACCTGTTCCTCGACATGGTCCGTCGCCGCAGCAAGATCCGGATGGAAGCCCTGCCCGAGGAGTACGACCGGGTGCCGGCCGACACCCCGGATCCGCAGCAGGTCTTCGACGCGACGAACCTCGACCCCGACCTGCAGCGCGCCCTGGACTCGCTGGCTCCCGACTTCCGCGCGGCCGTGGTGCTGTGTGACATCGAGGGCCTGTCCTACGAGGAGATCTCCGCCACCCTCGGTGTCAAGCTGGGTACCGTCCGCAGCCGCATCCATCGCGGTCGGCAGAGCATCCGCGACGCACTCGCGGCCCAGGGCCACACCAGCAGCCGTTCGGTCGCGCTCGGCTCGCACGCCTGAGGTCGCTGCCGGGAACCCTGCTCCGCCGAGCATCGTTGCGAGTCTCGGATACGCTGAGACGTTGCCTGTGTCACGGGACACGATGCGATCGGAGTCCGTAGCCCGCGGACGCCACGCGTTCGGGGGACGGCATCGGATGCCGCCGGTCGGTACCGTGGCAGACAGCAGCAGAGCCCAGTGGCAACACAGGATTCATCGTGCGGCGGTTTCGTCGTGGAGAGGGGTGAACGACGATGATGGACGGCGATCGCGGGCGTCCGACCGGAAGCGGCGGTGTCGAACCGCCGACTCCCAACCTTCGTCGCCGGCGGTCCTCCTGGACCCCAGCCAGGTGGAATACGAACACCTGGAGTCCGGCTCCCTCGTCGTTCCTGCCCAACCGCGGCTACCGCGCGCCGGGTACGGCCGGCGGACGCGGCTTCGCACCCACCGAGCACCTGGCCCCCGAGGCGGTTGCCGCCTTCGTCGACGGCGAGCTCGGGATGTCGGCGCATGCGCGGGCCGCTCATCATCTGGCGCTGTGCCCCGAGTGCGTCACCGCGGTCGAGGCGCAGTCGTTGGCCCGCACCCGACTCCGCGAGTCCGGCCGCGTGTCGATCCCGGACTCCCTCCTCGGTCAGCTCTCCCAGATCCCCACGCGTGAGATCGATCTGAGCTCCGAGCCACCCCGCCCGGCAGGGTTCGGGCCGACGGTGTCGCCCGATGCGCCGACCGACGGCATCCCCGCGGCCCGCGGCCGCGCCTTCCGTCGCCGGGGCCGGTGACCGTGGCCCCCGACGCCGATTCTCCCGATACCGGTGACGCACAGTTCGCGCGGCGCGCCGAACCGCCCGAGTCACAACGTCTGACGCCGTCGCGGACCCGACACTGGCCCGTGTCGCCGTCGACCGCGCAGGTGTTCGGCCGCCCGTCGGGTGTGCGCGGCTCGTTCGCCACCTCGGATGGCGACAAGCGGCCGCCCGAGCCGCAGATCGCACCTCCGGACCCGGTGCTCGCCGAGGCCTTCGGCCGGCCGGCCGGATCGAGCGACACCCTGCAGCGGGATCCGCTCGCGACCTACGGCCACACCGAGCAGCCGCAGGCGCCGGAGGACCCGTGGCGCGACCCGGAGAGCCCGGCGCGGCTGGACGCACCCGCGCTGGCATCCGCATCGTCGGACATCCCGACCGAGACCGGCCCCAAGCTCGGTGTCCGCGACATCCTGCTCGGCAATCGCCTGAGCTGGGTCGCCCTTGCCACGCTCGCGGTGATCGCGTTGCTGATCGGGCTCGTCGGCGGGCTGATGGGCCGGTACACCGCGGAGGTGGCCGCGCCGCTCACCAGTGACACGGTCGAGTTGTCCACCGAGGACACCGGCGGCGACGCCCGACCGCGGTCGTCCGTGGCGGAGGTGGCCCGGGCGGTGGAGAAGTCGGTCGTCGCCATCGACGTCCGCGCGGCGGGCGCCTACGCCACCGGGTCGGGATTCGTCATCGACAAAGAGGGTTACATCCTCACCAACAACCACGTCATCTCGATGGCCGCGAACGACAAGAGCGCCAAACTGGAGGTCGTGTTCTTCGACCGTCAGCGGGTCCCGGCGCGCATCGTCGGTCGCGATCCCAAGACCGATCTCGCCGTGTTGAAGGTCGACAATGTCGAGAACCCGACGGTCTCGGTGCTCGGTAGCTCGGGCGACCTGCAGATCGGCGAAGAGGTGGTCGCCTTCGGATCTCCATTGGGGCTCAACCGAACCGTGACCAGCGGCATCGTCAGCGCGACCGACCGAGCCGTGGCGCTGACGCCCGACGCAGAGTCCGACACCGACGCGGTGATCGACGCGATCCAGACCGATGCCGCGATCAACCCGGGCAACTCGGGCGGTCCGCTGGTCAACGGCGAAGCCCAGGTGGTCGGCATCAACACCGCCGGGCGCCTCGGCGCCGGGGGCGGCAACATCGGTCTCGGATTCGCGATTCCCATCGACGAGGCCAAGCCCATCGCGGAGGCGCTGATCCGCGACGGCCGCGTGAACCACCCGCAGATCGGCGTCAACGCCAGTTCGGTGCGCAACGAGCGCGTGCTGGGCGCACAGGTCCGCAACGTCGTCGCCGGCAGCCCCGCCGAACGCGCGGGCATCCGGGAGAACGACGTGATCACCTCGTTCAACAATCGCCCGATCGAGAGCGCCGACGAGCTGAACGTCGCGATCCGAACCGCCAGCATCGGCGAGTCGGTCCCGTTCCAGTACTGGCGGGCGGGTCGCACGTTCAGCGGTACCATCACTCCGGCGAGCGACTAACCACACCACCGCACAGGTCAGGACGAGGCACATGTTCAGCAGCATCGGATGGGGCGAGATAGCGATCCTGGTGGTCGCGGCACTCGTCATCCTCGGCCCCGAACGTCTCCCCGGTGCCGTCTCCTGGACGATGCAGTCGGCCAAGAAGGTCCGTGATTACGCGACCGGTGCGAGCAATCAGCTGAAGGACGAGCTGGGTTCCGAATTCGACGACCTGCGCAAGCCGCTCGCCGACCTCAACGAACTGCGGGGCATGACGCCGCGGTCGATCGTCACGAAACACCTTCTCGACGGCGATGATTCACTGTTCCGGCTGAACGAGAGCGCCACCACGGTCGACCGGAAGGCCACCCCGGCGGCGCCGGAGATCAAGCCCGTGTCGGCGCCCCTGTCGTTCGAGAAGCAGGAGAGCGGGAATCAGGACTCCGCCGGCCCGGCGGGATCCGCGGCGTCGGACCGCCGGTCGCGGTCGGGGTCGCGTCCCGCCGCGGCCGACTGGGACGCGACCTGACCGGTCAGGAATTCCGGATGGTGTCGAGTCCCAGACTCATACCCGCCAGGCCGCGCTTACGCGCCGCGAGCTTGCCCGCGATGGCGCGCAGGGCGGAACCGGACGCCGATTCGGGTGCCGACAGCACCACCGGGACACCGGCGTCGCCGCCTTCGCGTAAGGCCGTCTCGAGCGGTACCTGACCCAGCAGGTCGACCTGGGCGCCCACCGCGCGCGTGAGGCGTTGCGCCACCTGCTCGCCGCCGCCGGACCCGAACGGTTCCATGCGGCTGCCGTCGGGCAGTTCCAGCCACGACATGTTCTCGACGACGCCGAGGATCTTCTGCCGGGTCTGCAGCGCGATGGCCCCGGCGCGCTCGGCGACCTCGGCCGCGGCCTGCTGGGGTGTCGTCACCACCAGGATCTCCGCGCCCGGGATGAGCTGCGCGATCGAGATCGCGACGTCACCGGTGCCCGGCGGGAGGTCGAGGAGCAAGACGTCGAGATCGCCCCAGTAGACGTCCGCGAGGAACTGCTGCAGGGCTCGGTGCAGCATGGGACCGCGCCAGGTCACCGGCGTGTTGCCGTCGGTGAACTGTCCGATCGAGATGAAGCGGACGCCGTGGTTGCTGGGCGGCATGATCATGCGCTCGACCTGCGTGGGTTTGGCGTCGCTCCCGAGCATGCGGGGGACCGAGTGGCCGTAGATGTCGGCGTCGAGAACGCCGACGGTGAGCCCGCGTTCGGCGAGCGCCGTGGCGAGGTTGACGGTCACGCTCGACTTGCCGACGCCGCCCTTACCCGACGCGACGGCGTAGACGCGGGTCAGTGAGCCGGGCTGGGCGAACGGGATGACCGGCTCGGCCTTGTCCCCGCGGAGCTTCTTGCGCAGCTCGGTGCGCTGCTCGTCGTCCATGACGTCGAGTTCGACGCGGATCGCGCCGACGCCCGGGACGTCGGCGACGGCCGTTTCCACGCGCTGCGAGATCTCGGTGCGCATCGGGCACCCCGATGTCGTGAGGTACACCCCGACATCGACGCTCGCGTCGTCGTTGATCGTGACCGACTTGACCATCCCGATGTCGGTGATGGGCTTGCCGATCTCGGGATCCTTGACCTTGCCCAGAGCGGCGCGAACTGCCGATTCCGTGGGCGCGACTCCTGTTGTCATCTGGCCCAGACTACCGGCGGCGCCGACGGTTCCGGGCGCAGGTCCTCCGGTGGCGCCGTCAGCGGACGGGAACCGGGGTGCTCGCCCCTCCCGGCCTGTTCGGGCCGGCGTTCCCCGTCGGTGCCTGTTGTACCGCCGGGGCCTCCCTCTTGGTGGGCGGGGGAGCGGGCTGGCCCGGGAACAGCGGCGGGATCGATGGCAGGCAGACGATGATGCACGGCGGCGGCGGAGGGCTCGGCCGCCGCGTGGTGGAGGACGACGACGAGGACGACCCGGACTCCGGCCGCCTGGGCTTGCTGGACGAGCTCGAGCTGCTCGACGGCTTGCGCTTCATCTCCGGGATGGGGTCGGTCGGCATCACGCCCGTCGCGTAGGCCCCGGCCCAGCCGAGGACGTTGGCGACATACTCCATCGAGCGGTTGTACCGCAGCACCGCCGACACGCGAGTGCGCTCGTTCATGATGTCGGTGACCCCGGCGCAGAGATACCGGCCGGCCGAGTACGTGGCGTCGAAGATGTTGTTGGGGTCGGGTTTCCCGTCGCCGTTGGCGTCGGAGCCCCACGCTGCCCACGTGCTCGGGATGAACTGCATCGGGCCCATCGCCCGGTCGTGTCCGGCGTCGCCGTCGATGCGTCCGCCGTCGGTGTCCTTGATGACCGCGTTGCCGGCCAGCGAGCCGTCGAGGACCGGCCCGGCGATCGGGTTGATCGTCGTGCCGTACTGATCGACCGAGCCGTTGCTCGCATGATTGGACTCGATGCGTCCGATGCCGGCCAGCAGGAACCACGGCAGTTTGCAGGCCGCGCTCTCGGCGGCGACGCGGTTGGCGGCCAGCTTGTAGGCCTGGAGTACGACGCCCGGGATCCCCAGTGGGCCCGAGGGGAGGTCGCTGGCGAGCCGGAACTGCGGCGCCGGCAGCGCGGTCGCGGGCTTCTCCGGCGGCGGCGCGAAGCCGAGGAGTGCACCCGGCGAACCCGCGACGAGTTCGGCCACCGTCACGGGGGCATCGGGCTCGACGACGGCCGACGCGACGTTGCCGCCGGAGGCGCTCGACGTCGCGGTCCCCAGGACCAGTGCACCGACCAGACCGCCGCCGACGACCAGCGTCGCGGCGCGTCGTGGGAACGAGGACGGACGGCGCGGACCACGGCGACGGCGGACGAGTTCGAGGGGCCTCACCGGAGGCCTCCTGCACATCGTGCGGCCCCGGGCCGCTGCCCGGTCCTGTTCACTCCGTTGTCAACACACACTTCTGCCCCCGAGAACGCGGCGATGCCCACCCGCGGCCCAGGTCCAGAGCCGCTCACATGGATGTGTCGGAGAATCTCGTCGCGCCGTGACAGACGCCGGGATCCGGTCCGAACTGTGACCCACCATACATATGGGTCTGACGTCCCAGACACGAACCCGGCTTTTGGTGTCAGTGATCCTTGGAACCGCGGCGGCCGGATTCGTCGCCGGCGGGGGCGCCGAGCCGTTCGGTGAGTTCGTCGAGCAGGTCGTCCAGTTCTTTGCGCAGGTAGTCGCGCGTGACGGTGTCGCCCACCGCGAGACGGACCGCGGCGAGCTCCCGGGCCAGGAACTCGGTGTCGGCCTTCGTCTGGGCGGACCGCATCCGGTCCTCTTCCAGCGACACCCGGTCGCGGTTCTCCTGCCGGTTCTGGGCCAGCAGGATCAGCGGCGCCGCGTACGCCGCCTGCGTCGAGAACGCGAGGTTCAGCAGGATGAACGGGTACGGGTCCCACTGGATCGACACCGCGACCAGGTTCAGCACGATCCACACGATGACGATGACCGTCTGGATCGCCAGATATCGTCCGGTGCCCAGGAACCGGGCGATCCGCTCGCTGTACATCCCGACGACGTCGGAGTCGAGATTGAACGAGATCGTGCGGCGGGTGCTGGGGGTGTCGAGCTTGCGTCCCGGTTCGCTCATCGGATCCGCACCTGGGGGCCGCCCGATGCCGGTTCCGGGCCACTCCCGACGCCGTACCCGTCGGCCTCGACGACGTCCTCGGGTTCGGTCTCACGCCAGTCGCGCGGCAGGATCTCGTCGAGCAGGTCGTCGACGCTCACCGCGCCGAGCAGGTGGCCGGCCTCGTCCACGACGGGGCCGCACACCAGGTTGTAGGTCGCGAAATATCTCGTCATCGTCTCCAGGGAGTCCTCGGGATGGAGTTGGGCGAGGTCGGTGTCCAGGATGCCGCCGACCAGGTGCGCGGGCGGTTCCCGGAGCAGGGCCTGCAGATGCACGCATCCGAGATACTTGCCGGTCGGTGTCGAAGTGGGCGGGCGGACGACGAACACCAGACTCGCCGCGGCCGGCGTCAGGTCGGGGTTGCGGACCCGGGCGAGGGCCTCGGCGATGGTGGTCGATGCGGTGACCACGATCGGCTCCGAGGTCATCACGCCGCCCGCGGTGTCGGGGGAGTGCAGCAGGAGTCGGCGGAGGGGCTCGGACTCCACGGGGTCCATCTCCTCGAGGAAGGCCTCGGCCTCGGTGTCGGGCAGTTCGCCGAGGAGGTCGGCGGCGTCGTCGGGGTCCATCGCCTCGAGGATGTCGACGGCGCGGTCGCGTCCGAGCGCGGCCAGCACCTCTTTCTGGTCGTCGGGCGGCAACTCCTGCAGCACGTCGGCGAGCCGTTCGTCGTCGAGGGCCGAGGCGATCTCGTCGCGTCGTTTCGCGGGCAGTTCGCGCAGGGCGTTGGCGACGTCGGCCGGGCGCATGCCCTCGAACTGCAGGAGGGCCTGCGCGACTCCTTGTCCGGGCAGGTTCAGCGAGCTCTGGGTGATGCCCTGCACGCTGGACCACTCCACGACCTGTGTCTCGTGGCGCCGGCGCAGGCCGCGACGTCCCGCCCGGATCGCGACGCGGGAGACGACCCAATCGCGGGTCCGGGTCTTCTCGATCCCGAGGTCGATCACCGTCACGTCGGCGTCGGCGAGCTCGGGGAGATCCGGATCGACGACCCGGACGTGGGTGTCGAGGACCTGTCCGATGGCGAGCGCCTCGCCGGGGCGCAGATGGAGTCGGCGGAGGCTCACGGTGCCGGTGTTGAGGGCCACGGCCTGGGGCTCGATCGCGGTCACCCGCAGCATCGGCACGAAAATCCTACGCCGAGTGGTCAATTCGACCGCGAGACCGAGGACGCGCGGTTGCTGCCCGGACATGCGGATCGAGATCACCACGTCGCGGACGCGTCCGATGGACTCGCCGTCGGGACCAAGGACGGCCAACCCGACTAATCTGGCCACGAACACCTTGCTCACCGACGACATGGGAGTAAGGGTAGTGCCATCGGTGCAACGGAGGCCGACGGCAGACACGAACGCCCACCGGTGGGAGACCAGTCCCACTGTCGGGTCTCACCGCGACGTTCAGCACTGGAGTCTGACAACAGGGAAGGCCCCGATATGACCAATCCCATGCGCCCGAGCCGCGAGACGCCGGGACTCCCCACCCCGCCCAAGGGCTGGCCGATCGGTTCGTACGGAACCTACGCCGAGGCCCAGCGCGCGGTGGACTTCCTCTCCGACGAGAACTTCACTGTCCAGGACGTCACCATCGTGGGCGTCGATCTGATGCAGGTCGAGCGGGTCATCGGCCGGCTGACGTGGGGCAAGGTGATCGGCGGCGGGCTGGTCTCGGGTGCCTGGCTCGGCTTCTTCTTCGGCTGTCTGGTGGCGCTCGTCTTCGCCGGTTCGCCCATTGCGCCCATCCTGGTGGGCATCGTCGGCGGCATGGTCTTCGGTGTGATCTCCGCGACCATTCCGTACGCGGCGACCCGGGGCCAGCGGGATTTCGCGTCGACCATGCAGCTGGTCGCCGGCCGCTATGACGTGCTGTGCGACCCGAAAAGCGCAGAGAAGGCGCGCGACATGCTCGCCCGTCTCACCTTCTGACGTCGCCTCCCGCGGTCGGACACGGAGCGATCACAATCGCCCGCGGAATGGCACGCCCATGCCGAATGTGTTGCATGTCACGAATCCTCACGTATAGCGTTGCTCTTCGGACGCTCACGGCGGAGCACCGCTGCGGCGCCGCGTACGACATCGAGGAGGCTGCGTGCGGAGCAGGGTCAGCACGGACGGATCCATCAGCACCGACGGATCTACCAGGCGCGTGAGACGAAAGGTCCTCGCCGCGGCGGTGGCAGCGGTGGCCATGCTGCCCGTGCTGTCCGCGTGCGGCTCGGGATATGAAGCGGGCGTACTCAATTTCTATCCGCCGGCCGACGGTGCGGACACCTTCGCCGAGATCGGCGACAAGTGCTCGGCCGATTCCGGTGGTGCGTACAAGGTCGTGACCACCCCGTTGCCCAAGGGCGCCGACGATCAGCGTTTGCAGCTCGCACGGCGCCTCGCGGGCAACGACAGCGGGCTGGACCTGATGGGCATGGACGTGGTGTGGACGGCCGAATTCGCCGACGCGGGTTGGATGGTGCCGGTCCCCGACGCCATGGCCGCCGAGGTGTCGGCGCGCACCCTGGGCGGTCCGCTCGACACCGCGGTCTGGAAGACCGACGACGACGAGCGGGAACGGCTCTACGCCATCCCGTTCTCCACGAACACCCAATTGCTCTGGTACCGACCGGATGTGCTCGTCGAAGACGTCGACCGCCGGCGCCCGGCGTCGACGTGGAACGGCATGCTCGAGGACGCGCTCGTCAGCGGTCGCAACGGCGGACCGACCTACATCATGGTGCAGGGCAGGCAGTACGAAGGCCTGATGGTGTGGTTCAACTCGGTACTCGCCAGCGCCGGTGGGCAGATCGTCGACCCGGACGACCCCGACAAGGTCACCCTCAACGACACCCCCGAACACCGCGCCGCGACGGTCCGCGCCCTGGAGACGCTGAAGCGGGTCGCCACCGCGCCCGGTGCCGATCCGTCGCTGACCAACTCCGACGAGGGCGCCGCACGGCTCGGCATGGAGAGCGGTGAGGCCCTGTACCAGGTGAACTGGCCGTTCGTCTTCGCCGGGATGCGCGAGAACGCCGTGGCGGGCAGCGTCGCCTTCCTCGACCTCACCGAATACGCGAACCTGTACGCGGACACCGCGAATCCGCCGACCCCGGCGCAGGTGGTCCCGCTCAACCGCGAGATGCGGCGGGTCTTCGATTTCGCGCCCTATCCGGGCTTCGAGGGACTTCCCACCAAGACGACCCTGGGCGGCATCAACATCGCCGTCGCGAGCACCTCGCAACAGCAGGACCTCGCCTACCAGGCCGCCGAGTGCATCACCAGTGAGGCATCGCAGAAGGCGTTCTCGTTCAGTGCGGGTCCGCCGCCGGTCATCGAGTCCATCTACGACGACGCCGATTTCCGCCTCGCGTACCCGATGGCCGACGAGATCAAGCGGCAGCTCGAACCCGAGCACGCTGCTCTGCGGCCGAAATCGCCCGACTATCAAGCAATCTCGACGCTGCTGCAGGCCAAGTTGAGCCCGGTCGGCGCCTGGGAGCCGGAGGCCCTGGTCGACGAGCTCGCCGAAGCGGTCCAGAAGGCCATCGACGGGGAAGGGCTAATCCCGTGAGCGACAACGACACTCCGCGTAACGACGCCGAGAACGCGGGCGGCAACCCCGACGACGCGGGGTTCCGTGCCGGGCGACACGCCCTCCCGGAGGATGCGCCACCGCAAACCGGTCCGATCCCGATCGTCGGTGACACACCCCCGGTGCAGTCCGATCAGGTGTGGACCGCTCCGCCGGGAGGTCGGCACGAGGTGACCGCGGCGTCGTCGCACACCGACCGGCCCACCCCGGATCCCGCGCCCGCCTCGCTGTCGAAGCCGGCGACCGGGACGGGCGGGGGTACCGCGGTGATCGATCGGCCCCGGGCCGACACGCCGCCGGCCGCCCCGCGCAGGCGCAGCGAGGGCAAAACCGCCGAGCGCCGGCTGGCCTTCTGGCTCGTGGCGCCGGCCGCACTGATGATGCTCTTGGTCACCGGATACCCGATCGTGTACGCGGTCTGGCTGTCGCTGAACAAGATGAGCCTCTCGGCGCCGGGGGAACGCGAGTTCGTCTGGTTCGCCAACTACGCCACCGTCCTCACCGACAACTACTGGTGGACGGCCTTTGCCGTCACGGTCGGCATCACGGTCGTGTCGGTACTCATCGAACTCGTGCTGGGCATGGCGATCGCGCTCGTCATGCACCGGACGATCTTCGGGCGGGGCACCATCCGCACCGTCGTCCTGATCCCGTACGGCATCGTCACCGTGGCGGCGGCGTTCTCCTGGTACTACGCGTGGACGCCGGGCACCGGATATCTCGCCAACCTGCTACCCGACGGCACCGCACCGCTCACCGAGCAGTGGCCGTCGCTGGCGATCATCGTCCTCGCCGAGGTCTGGAAGACGACGCCGTTCATGGCCCTGCTCCTGCTGGCCGGCCTCGCGCTCGTCCCGGACGATCTGCTCAAGGCGGCCCAGGTCGACGGCGCCGGGGCGTGGACGAGACTGTGGCGCATCATCCTTCCGCTGATGAAGCCGGCGATCCTGGTGGCGCTGCTGTTCCGCACACTCGACGCGTTCCGCGTGTTCGACAACATCTACGTCCTCACCAGCGGGTCCAACAACACCTACTCGGTGTCGATGCTGGGTTACGACAATCTGTTCGGCGCCTTCAATCTCGGCGTCGGCTCGGCGATCTCGATTCTGATCTTCATCTGTGTCGCGATCATCGCGTTCGTGTTCATCAAGGGGTTCGGCACCGCCGCACCGGGTTCCGACGACGAGGGGAGGTAAGCCGTTGAATGCGAGCGGAAAGTCCAAGGCCTGGTGGTCGATCGCCAACATCCTGGTGATCCTGTATGCACTCATCCCGCTGCTGTGGATCATCAGCCTGTCCTTCAAGCCGGCGAGCAGCGTGACCGACGGGAAGTTCTGGCCGAGTGAGTTCACCCTCGACAACTACAAGAGCATCTTCGAGACCAGCGCCTTCACCTCGGCGCTGATCAACTCGATCGGCGTGGGTCTGATCACCACGGTGATCGCGGTGCTCCTGGGGACGATGGCGGCCTATGCGGTGGCCCGCCTGGACTTCCCGGGCAAGAAGCTCCTGATCGGTGCCGCGCTGCTGATCGCGATGTTCCCCCAGATCTCGCTGGTGACACCGTTGTTCAACATCGAGCGGGCCATCGGGTTGTTCGACACCTGGCCCGGCTTGATCCTGCCCTACATCACCTTCGCGCTGCCGCTGGCGATCTACACCTTGTCCGCGTTCTTCCGCGAGATCCCGTGGGAGCTGGAGAAGGCCGCCAAGATGGACGGCGCCACCCCGTGGCAGGCCTTCCGCAAGGTCATCGCCCCGCTCGCCGCCCCGGGCGTCGTGACGGCGGCGATCCTGGTGTTCATCTTCGCCTGGAACGACCTGCTCCTGGCACTGTCGCTGACGTCGACCGAACGGGCGATCACCGCGCCGGTGGCGATCGCGAACTTCACCGGCAGTTCGCAGTTCGAGGAACCGACCGGGTCGATCTCGGCCGCCGCGGTGGTCATAACCATCCCCATCATCATCTTCGTGCTCTTCTTCCAACGTCGAATCGTGGCCGGCCTGACCTCCGGCGCCGTGAAGGGATAACCCATGGCAGACATCGTTCTGGACAACGTCTCCAAGCAGTATCCCGACGGCTCCACCGCCGTACACGGGGTCGACATCGAGATCGCCGACGGCGAGTTCGTGATCCTGGTGGGCCCGTCGGGATGCGGTAAGTCGACGACGCTCAACATGATCGCCGGACTTGAGGACATCTCCGGCGGCGAGCTGCGGATCGGCGGGGAGCGGGTCAACGAGCGCGCACCCAAGGACCGCGACATCGCGATGGTGTTCCAGAGTTACGCGCTCTACCCGCACATGTCGGTGCGCGAGAACATCGCCTTCCCACTGACTCTCGCGAAGATGCCGAAGGATCAGGTGGCCGCGAAGGTCGACGAGGCCGCGCGCATCCTCGACCTCGGGCAGTACCTCGACCGCAAGCCGGCCAATCTCTCCGGCGGTCAGCGGCAGCGCGTGGCGATGGGCCGGGCGATCGTGCGCTCCCCGAAGGCGTTCCTGATGGACGAGCCGCTGTCGAACCTCGATGCGAAGCTGCGCGTGCAGATGCGTACGGAGATCTCACAGCTGCAGCAGCGCCTGGGGACCACCACGGTCTACGTGACCCACGACCAGACCGAGGCGATGACCCTCGGTGACCGGGTCGTCGTGCTGCGCAACGGGTATGTGCAGCAGATCGGTACGCCGCAGGAGCTGTACAACAATCCGACCAACGTGTTCGTGGCCGGTTTCATCGGCTCCCCGGCGATGAACTTCCTGTCCGGTCGCCTCGGCAGCGAGGGTATCGAGACCGCGATCGGCACCATCGTCCTCGACGACCATCGTGCGGTGGTCTCCCGTGCCGGAGACGTCGGCAGTGGCGGCGACGTGCTCATCGGCATCCGGCCCGAGCACCTCGAAGACGCGTCGCTCGTCGACTCGACGACCCGTGGACACGGCGGGACCTTCGCCGCGAACATCGACGTGCTCGAGTCGATGGGTTCCGACATCTACGCCTACTTCGGCGTCGGGTCGAGCCGGGCGTCGAGCGACGCCCTCGCGGAGTTGTCCGCCGATTCCGGAACCGATCTCGGCGGCAACCAGTTCATCGCCCGACTGTCCCCGGACTCGAAGGTGAGCCGCGGCGGTTCGGCGGAGCTGTTCTACGACGCGTCGAAGATCGCGGTGTTCGACCAGAGCTCGGGGCAGTCCCTGCGCGTCCGCTAGTGTCCCGCCTGTCCCTGCAGGCGTCGGCTCAGCGCCGGCGCCTGCGGGAGTGGTCGAGCAGTTCGTCGAAGACGTGTTCGTCCCAGATGTGCCTGCGCACAAGCCGATACCGTTCGCAGGCCACCCACATGTACAGCTCGGCGTCGCTGTCGAGGTCGGGCCGGATGCCCGCCCGGCGCGCCATCCGCACGACCGGCAGGAACTCCTCACCGAACCAGCGCCGAGCGGTCTCGGTGCGGTTGAGGAACTCGCCGATCTCCTGGCTCAGGCGAAATCCCCACGCCTCGACGTTCTCGGCGAGTTCGGCGTAGTCGAACGGGAAGCTGAGTCGGATGGCCTCGGCCTGGGACCCCTCGAGCGGCACGCGTGACAGGAAGATCCGACGATGGTCCTTGAGGACCAGGTCGGAGGTCGCGGTGATGCCCTCGGGGGAGATGCGCGTGTGGATCAGGGTGACGTAGGCGTCGATCGTGACCCAGTTCCGCGCGATCGCGATGGACACGCGGTGATGGCCGTCGATGACGAAGTGCATCGATCCGATCCGGTACAGCTGTACCGGAGGGACGGATTCGCCGCGGCGTTGCGCGGCCGCCAGCCGCTGCCAGCGCTCCCGGCCGCGCGACGAGGTGGGCCGGAAGTAGCGGTCGAAATCCTTGGTGCGGTCGACACTTCCGACGATCGAGGACACCTCGACGACCTGCAGTCCGAGTGAGGTCTCCCCGGTCCGTCCGAGCGCGGCGACGACCTCGTCGAACGGGAGGATGGTGTTCACGTCGGCGGGCTGACGCATGAACCACTGCGCGAGCCGCGCGCGTTCGGCCTGGCGTCGCATCCGGGCGAAGTCGTTCTCCGCGTCGGCGTCGGGAAATCCGGTGTCACGCGCCATGTCTGCGCCTCACGATCTCGACCTCCCGGGTGGCGGGATCGAAGTCGAACTGGCAGTAGCCGACGACGTTCATCGAGGTCGTCGAGGAGCCGATGGGCAGATCAGCCGGTCGTTCGCCGTACGGATGGACGTGGCCATGGACCAGCAGCGCCGGTTGCAGCGACCGGACCAGCGGGTGGAAGCAGTCGAAACCCCGGTGGGGCAGATCGTCGCGGTCGCCGACGCCGCGGGCCGGGCTGTGCGTGAGCAGGATGTCGGCGCCGCGGGGAGGTGACAGGGCGGTGGTGCATCGCAACCGGAGGGACCGCAACCGCTGTTGGGTGTCGGTGTACTGGTTGGTGCCGTTGTTGTAGCGGCGGCTGCCGCCGAGGCCGCTGATGCGGAGTCCGGCGACCGTCACGGTCCGGCCGTCGGCGTTGACCGCACCGCACGGTCCGGGGTCCTCGACGGGGAGTCCGGCGCGCGTCCAGCCGGTGCGGCCGCGGCGGTACCCGCGCAGGTCCCGGTCGTGATTGCCGGGCACGAACACGCACGGCGCGTCGCACAGCGACGACAGGATCTCGAGGTACTCGAACGGGAGGTCACCCGCACCGAGGATGAGGTCGGGCCGGGACTCGATCCCCACCCCGAAGGTGAGGGAGTCCACCACCTCGTCGGCGACCGCCAGAACCCGGACCATTGCTCCAGGCTAGAGGAGCACCCCGGGTCCGTGCGCCGGAGTCGGTAGCCTGTCGGATGTGAGCGAAGCCGTGACTGAGGTCGTCGGACGATTTCTCGAAGACCGGCTGGGGGCGACTCCCCAACGTGCGTCGGTGACGTTCCTCGGTGTCGAACCGATCGACGTCCTGCGGTTCGTGCCCGACGAAGCCGGCGATCGGGACGAGGTGGTCTACGTGACGTCGGGGTGCGCGCGGCACCCGATGTCCGATCCCACCGACCTGCACGCCGATCCGGTCCGCGGACCCCGTGCCGAACTCGTCGTGCGCGTGTCGTCGGGAACGCCGCTGCCCGGTCTGCACAAGCGCATGGCGACGCTGGCGGCCGCGCCGGCGGTCGAGGGCCTCGTCATCGCCGCCGATGCGCTGGTCGACCTCGGCGAACCCCTGTGGGACGGTTCGCCGTTCACCGCGGTCCTGCTCGAGGCGGACGAACTCGGGACGGTCGAGCTGCCCACGCCCATGGACCCGGTCAGCATGCTCCGGGCGGTGCCGATCACCGCCAACGAGGCCGCGTGGGTCCGACTGAAGGGTGCCGACGCACTCCGCGAGGCCTGGCGTGAGGCGGGTATCGATGTACGGCGGCCGGATCGGGCCTCGGCAACACCGGCCTGACCGGCCGGCGAATTCCCGGCGCACTCATCCGCATCGAGGTTTCGGAACGTATGACAGAGGGAACATCTGACCAACTGAGCACGGTCCGTCTGAGAAGTGAGGGTGCATGGAGTCACGGGGAGCAGGGACCATCGGCACGACGAACGGGCGGTGCCCGGCGTGACCATCACCTCATCGTCGCTTCCCACAGCGACCGCAGCGCTACCCGAGCTCGATGTCTACCTGCCACAGCAGGACACTCAGCTGTTGATCGACACTCTCCGATCCCGCGGCGTCTCCGGGGCCCGCGTGCTCGATCTCTGCACCGGCAGCGGCGCCATCGCGATAGCGGCCGCAAGGTCGGGTGCGTCGCACGTGACCGCGGTGGACGCATCGGCGGACGCGGTTGCCTACGCTCGGCGCGCGGCAGCCGACACCGGCGTCCGGATCGAGGTGGCGCACGGTGATCTCCGGCGCCATCAGGGTCGCTACGACGTCGTCACCTGCAACCCCCCGTATGTTCCGACCCCACCGGAGTCCGAGTCGGAGCTGCACCCGGCCGGCCCGTCTCATGCGTGGGACGCCGGACCCGACGGCCGAGCCGTCCTCGACCCGCTGTGCGCACGCGTTCCCGAGTTGCTGGTGCCCGGCGGAGCTTTCGTGCTGGTCCACTCGGAATTCGCGGACTCCGACGCCTCGCTGCGCGCCCTGCGCGCCGGGGGACTGACCGCAGAGGTGGTGGCCGAGCGGGTCATCCCGTTCGGTCCGGTCCTCACCGCACGCGCGGGCTGGATGGAAGAGTGCGGCATGCTCGAACGCAACCGTCGCATCGAGCGTCTCGTCGCGATCGTCGCCGTCGCCTCGGATGGTCTCGCCCCGGCCGGAGCGTCGCGGTGAGCGGGGACAAGAAACCCAATGCGGTGCGGGTGATCCGAGGCGGACCCGTCCTGGTGTCCGGTCCGGTCGACATCGAACTCCCCGACGGCGCCCGGGTGCAGTCCGACCGGTTCATGGTCGCGGTGTGTGCGTGCGGTCGGAGCAAGAACTACCCCCTGTGCGACACCAGCCATCGCAAGAAGCGCCGCCGCGCGACCTGACGGCTCACGAGCGCCGCCCGAACGAGCGCCTTGCCCGGATCAGATACCCGGGAAGGCGCTCTTTCCGTCGTCCCACGCGGACAGCACATGCCGGTCGAGGGCGTCCTCGACGAACAGGAAGGCGCGGATCCCGAAGATCACATCGGCTTCGGTGTCCGGCTCGGTGCGGACGAGATCGCCGACGACATCGGTACGCAGGATCTGCTCGTGCACGGCATCGGCCTCGACGTGTTCGCGATAGAACCGCCGGCACGCCTCCGGTGCGTCGAGCTGCTCCAAACCGGCCAGCAGCCGCTGCGAACCGGGCGGCGAGGTGATCTCGGTGGCGGCCAGATGCCCGACCGCAGCGCCCCGGTAGCGCCGGTGTAGTCCGAACAGCGACATCAGATTGACCGGCGTGAGGGCGACGCCGGGAACGGTGTCGAGGTAGCCCAGGTAGTCGGCGCTGAGATCGGAAGCGCGAAGCAGGTCGGCGAACAGCTCCTGATGCACGGCGTCGCCGCGTCCGCCGCCGAATTCGTCGAACTCGACGGCGACGTAGGCGGCCTTGGCGTGCCCGCGCAGACGTGGGATCGCGAAGGCGTGCGGGTCGGCCTCCTTGAGGTGGTACAGCGAGCGCAGGGCGAACAGCTGCCGGTACTGCTCCCACGTCCCGGCGTCGCGGAGCCGGTAGGAGGCGCCGTCACCGTCGGGGTTCTCGATGCACAGTTCTTCCATCTCGTGCTCGGCGGAATCGTCGGCGGTCATCGCCGGGACGTCGCGATGCAGAGCGGCGAGGAATCGCTGCTCGAGGGCGACCCGAACCGTGAGCAGGGCCGGACTCCATTCCCAACCGGCGTCGGCGTCGACGAACCCGACGTAGTGCATCTCGTAGCAGAGGTACAGCGCGAGCTGCAGATCGTCGCCGTAGGGGTCGGCGTCGACGACCCTCGGGTCGTCGGCCGGCAGGTCGAGGACCGACGCGGACGCAGGGTCACCGCGGAGGAGATCGATCACCATGGCCGAGAGCGATCCGCGCGCACCGGGCAACAGGGGGCGTCGGAAGGCCGTGTCGTGCGGCCTCGGATCGTCGACCATCGGGTCAGCTGACACCTGGGAGTCCTCCTGTCGGGTACGGGCGTCGGGCACCGCGGTGCGCGGCGGACGCCGGCTCTCCTGGGTAACCGGATCGGGGACGGCACAAACCATCACCGGGTGGTTGTGACCGTCGTCCCAGCCTAGGCCCGGTTGTCGGATCCGGCGATCTCCGCGCGCAACTGCTTGTCGAGCGAGACACGCACCAGCGCCGCTGCCAGCACCTCGGGCCGGCCGTCGGCGAGATCGGCGAGCCGTGCCGGGTCCTCGGGTAGTCCGAGGTCCCGGGCGGCGGCGAGCGCGCGTTTGTCGAAACGCGGTGCGACCCACTCCCACACCGACTGCACCTCACGCAAAAAGATGTCGGCCCCGACCGGACCGATGCCGGTGAAATCCTGGAGCAGTTCCGCCGCGCGGGTGGGGTCGGAGTCGGCGTCGTCGGCGAGCCGACGGAGATCGCCGTGGTAGTCGTCGAGGACCTTCTGCGCCGCCTCGCCGAGGCGGGTGGCGGTGCTCTCGTCGTAGCGGACGTAGTGGCCGCGGCCGAGCGCGTCGACCAGCTTCTGCCAGTCGGCGCGGGCCATCTTCTCCGGGGTCCGGTAACCGGCGGTGAACAGTTCGCGCGCGGCGGCCACCGCGATGTCCGCGGAGATCCGCGTACTGAGGAGCAGGGCGAGCACCAACAGCTCGAAGAGCGGTGACGGCGTGTTCTTCAGCGTGATGCCGGCGTCCTGCGCGTAGGTGCGGCCGGCGCGGTCGATCAGTTGTCGCGCCGTGTCCTCGGCGTGGTCCGTGCGGGTCATCGAAGCCGGTTACCCACGCCGGTGCGTGGGCAATCCCAGTCGCGGGTCACAACCAGTGACTGCGCCGGAACACGACGAACAGCGTCGCGCAGAGGGCCACCAGACAGCCCAGCACGACGGGATAACCCCACTCCTGGTGCAGTTCGGGCATGTGGTCGAAGTTCATGCCGTAGATCCCGGCGACCATGGTCGGCACCGCGGCGATCGCGACCCATGCCGAGATCTTGCGCATGTCGGTCGACTGCTGGATACCGACCTTCGCCGCCGCGGCCTGCAGGAGGGAGGTGAGCAGCTCGTCGTACTCGAGGACTCGGTCGATGACGGTGGTGAGATGGTCGGCGACGTCGCGGAACTGGCGTCGGATCTCTTTGGGCACCAACGGGTTACCGCTTGCCGTGAGACTCTGCAGCGGGGCCGCCAGCGGTGTCACCGCACGACGGAGTTCGAGCACCTCGCGCCGTAGGAGGTAGACGGGATCGATGTCGAGTGCGTGACCCTGCCGACCGAACACGACCTCCTCGATCGCCGCGACATCGGCGTCCATCCGGTCGGTGACGGCGAGGTAGCTGTCGACGACCTTGTCGGCGACGGCGTGCAGCACCGCGGTCGGGCCGAGGGCCAGACGCTCGGGGTGCGTCTCCAGGCGACGGCGCAGTTCCGACAGTTCGGTGTGCTCGCCGTGGCGCACGGTCAGTACGAAGTCCGGCCCCGCGAAGACCATGATCTCGCCGGTCTCGACGACCTCGCTCGCCTTGGCCATCGTCTCGTGCTCGATGTACTGCACGGTGCGCAGGACGAGGAACTGGGTGTCGTCGTAGACCTCGAGCTTCGGCCGCTGGTGCGCGTGTACCGCGTCTTCGACGACGAGTTCGTGAAGGCCGAACGTGGCGCCGACGTCGGCCATCTGAGCGTCGTCGGGGGCGTGGAGTCCGACCCATACGAAGCCCTCGCCGGCGGCCCGCACCCGGGCGAGACCTTCGGTGTAGCTCACCCGTCCCGGTTGCCGGTGGCCGTCGACGTACACCGCGCAATCGACGATCGCCCGCGCCACGGGGACGCGGATCTCGGGGAGCGGGCGGCGCTCGCGGCGCGGTGACAACCCGCGCGGACCAGGCCGGGGGATCGAGGGCACGAGTGCCGATGCTACCCGGCGGGCCCCGTACACTCTCCGAACGTGTCCTTCGACGTCACGGTGTACACGACGACGTTGATCACGCTGCTCGTCATCATGGACCCGCCTGGCCAGATCCCGCTGTTCCTCAGCCTGGTCGGTCAACGCTCGCCGGAGTACCGGCGGCGCGCGGCCTGGCAGGCGCCGCTCGTCAGCCTCCTGGTGATCAGTGTGTTCGCCGTCGCCGGCAAAGCCATCCTGAACTATCTCCACATCGGGATCCCGGCGCTGCAGGGCGCCGGCGGTTTGTTGTTGCTGCTCGTGGCGCTGCAATTGCTCACCGGCCTCGGCAACGCCGGCAAGCCAACGGCCGCCGACGACGTCAACGTCGCGCTCGTGCCGCTCGGCACCCCGCTGCTCGCCGGACCGGGTGCCATCGCCGCGGTCATCGTCGGTGTGAGCGGCGTCGACGCCGGATCGGGTGGTTATCTGGCCATCGCGGCAGCCATCGTCAGCGTTCACCTGGTGGTGATGTTGGTCCTGCGCTATTCGACGGCGCTCATCCGCATCCTGGGCATCGGCGGCATCACGCTACTCGCCAAGATCGCGGGCCTGCTCCTCGCCGCGATCGCCGTGCAGCTCATCGCCGACTCCGTCATGGGATTCATTGCCGAGGGAGCGTGAGCCGACCCGGGGACCCGCCTCGTTCGGACGTGGGACGTGCTGCGGATACGGTGGCGGGGTGACTGAACGTCGTGTCCGCAAACGTCTCATCACGGTGGCCGGTCTGATCGTCGTCCTGGCGGTGGTCATCGCCGGGTGCGCCGACGACTCGTCGTCTCCACCGCGCGGGGTGGTGATCGGCTCGTCGGAGGACCCGGCGATGCGCGTGATGGCCGAGGTGTACGCGGGAGCGTTGCGCAATTCCGGATCGGTGGTGTCCGGTGACCAGCTCCGTGGCGACGCGCCGGCGCTGCTGGACGAGATGGACCGCGCTGCGCTCGATCTCTTCCCCGCCTTCACCGGGGAACTGCTGACGTTGTTGTCTCCGTCGTCTACCGCGATCGGCGCCGAGGACGTCTACAACGACCTGAACCGCGCACTCCCGCAAGGGGTTTCGGTCGGCGATGAGACGCCGGTATCGGCGGCGCCGCAGATCTTCGTGTCGACGGCCCTCGCCGGGGACGTCGGCGCCACCGGACTCGAGGACTGCGGCCGACTGCCGGCGGGCCTGCCGGTCGTGGCCGTCGCCGAACCCGATGACTCGACGATGCGTGCCTTCGCCGACGCCGGTTGTGCCTTCGGTCCGGTCGAGGTCACCGCCACCGGAGAGGAGGTGCTCCGACGTGCCGCCGACGGCGGCGCGGTCGGACTGCTGACCCCCCTCGAGATCGCCGGCGAGGACGCCGACGGGGCGTCGTCGGAGGTCCAGGCGCTCCGCACATCACCGGGTGGCGGCGACACCGCGGACGGTGCCGCGGCTGCCGAACCCGCGGACGAGTCGGGTCCGCGGGCGGAGGTGCTGGTCCCGGTGTTCCGTTCCGCGGCGCTGAACCGCGATCAGGTGAAGGCCATGAACAAGGTGGCGGGCGAGATCACCACCGCCGATCTCGCCACCATGGCGGCCGAGGTCGACGGCGGTGCGGACCCGCGCGACGTCGCGCTGGCCTGGCTGGGCGAACACGGGCTGTAGGGAAGACACGACAACGCGGTGCTCATTCGGCCTCGCTCGCTTCGCTCCCGGCGCCGTGCTCATTCGGCCCGCTCGCTTCGCTCCCGGCGCCGTGCTCATTCGGCCCGCTCGCTTCGCTCCCGGCGCCGTGCTCATTCGGCCCGCTCGCTTCGCTCCCGGCGCCGTGACACCGACACGCCCCGACCGCGTGTCGGTGTCACGACCCGTGCGCGAACACGGACCTATTACGCCTTCGACAGCGCCCAGCCGGTGAGCTTCGCCGACACCCACTGGTACTTCGAGGCGACGAGGCGCACTGCGAGGTCGAGGATCTTGGCGTCGGTGCCGACCAGGATGCGTGCCTTGTTCTTCCGGACGCCCTCGATGATCACCTCGGCCGCATCCTCACTCGTCATCCGGGCGAGGTAGCGGTCGAAGAACGCGGCCGTGGCCTTCTGGTCATGGTCCCCGGACACGGTGGCGTTGCGGGCGATCGCGGTCTTGATCCCGCCGGGATGCACACACGACACCTCCACCGGGTGCTTGGCGATGATCATCTCCTGCCGCAGCGCCTCGGTGAATCCGCGCACCGCGAACTTGGCGGAGTTGTAGGCGGCCTGGCCCGGTTCGGCCAGCAAGCCGAACAACGACGAGGTGTTCACGATGTGCCCGTCCCCGGACGCGATCACGTGCGGCAGAAACGCCTTGGTGCCGTTGACGACTCCCCAGTAGTCGACGTCCATCACCCGTTCGATGTCCTTGAACTCGGTGCGCTCGATCTCACCGTGGTGGGCGATGCCGGCGTTGTTGAACACGACATTGACCACGCCGAAGTGCTCGGCGACGGTGTCGGCGTAGGTGAGTACCGCTTCGCGCTCGGCGACGTTCAGCAGCTGCGAATGCACCTCGGCGCCGGCCTCTGTCACCAGCTTCTCGGTGACGGCCAGGCCGTCGGGGGTGACGTCGGAGATGGCCAGCCGCGCACCGCGACGCGCGAGCTTGACGGCGATGTCACGGCCCATTCCCGAACCGGCGCCGGTGATCACGACGACCTTGCCGCGAAAGTCCTTCATGTCTTGTCTCCTGTGGGTGGGTTCGGTCAGGCGTTGGCGGTGGCGGGCGACGCGATGTCGTCGCCGGTGGCGGAAGCGGCCGGCACCGCGGGTGCGGCGGATCGCCGGGCACCGCGGGTCACATCGTAGGCGGCGACGTCGAAGGAACGGGTCGTCTGCCGGAACGCGAAGGTGAAGCCCGGCCACAGCGTGGTGATGTTGCCGTTGGCGTCCTTGTACCAGGAGGCACACCCGCCGTTCACCCACACGCTGTTGCGCAGCTTGTGCTGGATTCCGGCGTTGAACTCCTGCTGGGCGGACAGCTTCACCTCGGTCCGGGTGATCCCCAGCGCGCGAGAGGTTTTCAGATAATCGACGAGGTAGTTCAGCTGCGACTCGATCATGTACACCATCGAGGTGTGGCCCAGCCCGGTCGACGGGCCCACCATCAGCATCATGTTCGGGAAGCCGTGGACGAACGAGCCCTTGTAGCCCTGCATACCGATCTCGTTCCACACCTGCGCGAGGCTGCGGCCGTCCTTGCCGATGATCTTCTCGAACACGGGGGAGTCGGTGACGTGGAATCCGGTGGCGACGACGATCACGTCCACCTCGCGGACGGTGCCGTCCTTCGACACGATCCCGGTCGGGGTGATGCGGTCGATGCCGTCGGTCACGAGATCGACGTTCGGGCGGGCGAGGGCCGGGTACCAGTCGTTGGACCGCAGGATGCGCTTGCAGCCCACCTGGAAGGTCGGGGTGGCCTTGCGCCGCAGCTCGGCGTCGCGGCCGATGCCGCGCAGGATGTTGGCGCGGCAGAGCAACTCGACCGGCTTGAGGGCCTTGGGGGAGTAGGTCAGACCGAACGCGACGACCTCGTTGGCGGCGTAGATGCCACCGCGGACCGCGGACTGGTACCCGGGGACGTTCTTGTAGGCCCAGTGCTCGACGGAGCTGTAGGCGCGCTCGGTGCGGGGGACGATCCACGGTGCGGTCCGCTGGTACACGTCGAGGCGCCCGGCGACCTTCGCGACCTCGGGAACGAGCTGGATCGCCGACGCACCGGTCCCGATCACCGCGACGCGCTGCCCGCCGAAGTCGTGGTCGTTGTCCCAGCGCGCGGAGTGCACGATCTTGCCCTCGAAGGACTCGATGCCCTCGATGTCGGGGAGGTTGGGCTCGCAGAGCGGGCCGACACCGCCGACCAGGACTCGTGCCCGCACTTGATCGGTCTTGCCGTCCTGCAGGGTGTCGATGATCCAACGGCCCTCGTCCTCGTTCCATGCGGTCCGCGTCACCTCGGTGCCGAAGCGCGCCTTCGCGCCGATTCCGAACCGGTCGGCGACCCCGTTGATGTAGTCGTGGATCTCGGGCTGGTGAGAGTAGGACCGCGACCAGGTGGGGTTCTTCGCGAACGAGAATGAGTAGAGCTGCGAGGGGACGTCGCAGGCCGCGCCCGGGTAGGTGTTGTCGCGCCAGGTCCCGCCGAAGTCGCTGCCGCGATCGAGGAGGACGAAGTCGTCGAAACCGTTCTGCTTAAGACGGACCGCGGCGCCCAGACCCGAGAAGCCGGCACCGATGATGGCGATCTCTACATCGTTCGTTGTCATGGTGTCACCATAAGGTGGTACTGAACACGTGTCAATAGCTATTGAACAACCCTCAATAGAGGGTAGGCTGGCCGCGTGGCCAGTAGACGAGGATGTGCGCGGTGTCGGTGATCAACGGCAAGACGATCAGCGGCGAGACGACCGGCGACGACGGAGGTGACCACCGGCGCGCGCCGCACAAGCGCACGCGCATGAGTCCCGAGGCACGTCGTGACCAGCTCATCGACTACGGGCTCGCGATGGTCAGGGACCGGCCGTTGGAGGAGATCACGATCGACGCAATCGCCGATGCCGCCGGGGTGTCGCGCGCCCTGCTGTTCCACTACTTCGCGTCGAAGCAGGAGTTCCACGTCGCGATCGCACAGGCCCAGGCCGACCGGATGCTCGCCCGCACCGAGCCGGACGAGTCCCTCGGCGACCCGATCGCCATCCTCTCGGCATCGATGGCCGCGTTCGTCGACTACGTGAGCGAGAACCGCACCGCCTACACCGCGCTGATCCGCGGGGCCTCGAGTTCGGACGCCGCGATGCGCGAGGTCTTCGACCGCACCCGGGAGGTGATGGTCGCCCGCGTGCTCGACCACGCACCCGTGTTCGGGGTCGAGGTGACCCCGGTCGTCGTGATGAGCGTGCACGGCTGGATCGCGTTCGTCGAGGAGACGACGATCCGCTGGCTCACCGCCGAGCCGGTCGACGCCGAAGCGCTCACCCGGGACGAACTGCTCGCCCTGATCACCGCCGCGCTTCCCGCCCTCGCGGCGGCGACGATCCAGTAGAGGCCGGGGACCGGGTTCAGATCCGCTGACCGCCGACCGGTCCCGTGTCGCGGGTACCGGCCGGCACCGATCGGCCGCGCAGGAGCAGGCCGAGAGCGACCATCCCCTCGCGACCTCGCAAACCTGGTGGTCAGAGACCGACCACGTGCGCGGTGTCCGCGCCTCCGTCCAGCTCCTCGATGTCGGTGTCGCCGGCCGCCGCCAGTTCGACGCCCGCTCGCAGAGTACGGATCAGCTCGTCGGTGAACCGGCGGATGGTGCGGTGCGCGGTCAGCGTGTCGGGGTGCCGGGCCCGCAGCGCGAGTCCGTCGTCCGTGCGCGAGATCCAGAACTGCGCGTCGTCGGCGGTGGTCGCGTTCGAGATGTGATGGGCGTCGATGGTCCGGTGTCGGTCGGCGCCGGGCAGCAGCCGGTAGTCGACATAGGACACCATGAAGATGTCCGAGCGTGTGCGACGGAGTCCGCCCATCGCCTCGATCACCTGTGGGACGGGAACCTCGCCGAGCGTGACCGCGCGACGGAGTTCGGGCCCGGTACGCCGGATCGTCCCCAGCAGATCGCCGGTGCCCACGACCCGCAGCGGGGCATTGGTGGTGAACCATCCGACTGCGTTGCGCCACCTCTCTTCCCGTCGCGTGTGCATCGGGAACAGAAGGGGCAGTTCGGGTCCGCCGCCGCAGCGGCGCACGGCGTCGGCCATCGCGGCCAGCGTCCCGCCGAACACGCTCGCGCCGCTGCGCCGGCACAACTCGGCGAACTGCTCCGTCTCCCGCCGGCCGAGGAGTGCGCGCACCTCGGTGGCCTGTGGCGCGGTGGCGCCGGGTTCGACCCCGAGATCCAGCGGGAAGGTGGGCAGTGTGCCGTCCCGGTCGTCGAAGAACCGGAGCCACCGGCGCATCCGCGGGTCGGACAGTGCGACCGGGGGCGCTGTTGACTCCGCGGCGCAGAAGTCGACGAAACTCCCGCTCATCGCCAGGGTGGAGGGATCGAAAAGCTCTCCGTGGCAACGGTATCCGTCGTACAACCGGTGCAGGTCGTCGATGACGATGGAGATCGAGTAGGCATCCACATGGCAGTGGTCGAATCCGCAGATGATCGTCGACGCGTCGTCGCGGTCGATCGCCGCGAACAGGAACGCGGGGTAACCGAAGGGATGACACGCGTGATCGAGGGTGTCGCGAAGCCGGTCGCGTAGGACGGTGTCGGCGGTCGTGTCGACCACGCTGCCGAGGTGCAGGACGAGGTCGTCCGGATCGTAAGCGTGTCGCCGGATTCCCGTGGGACCCGCCGAGAACGACGACCGCAGGGTGCCGTGCCGGGCGATGAGCGCCCGGTAGGCGGACCCGAGCGCCGCACGGTCCACGCGCCCGCGGACGGTGAACGCGGCGGCCAGCCACGTACTCGAGTCACCGGCCGTGGCCAGGTGCACGGTCTGGTTGAACGACGGTGGTACGTCGGACATCTCGGGCCGGGCGGCCGAGACGTCCACGGTCCAGGTCAGCAGCTCGCCGGCGGGTGGGTGGTAGCGATCGATGGTGGTGACGTGCACGCCCGCTCACGCTCCTCTGCGTAGCGCCGAGTCGGTGGGCGGGGCAGATCGCCCGGAACCGGCCGCCGGCGCCTGGATCCGCCGGTCGCCGGTGGCGGCGATGTCGGTCATGATGTCGCGTAGCCGCTCGTAGTAGGGGCGGGCCACCGACTCGGCGAAGGGCGTGCCCGGGATCTGACTACCCAGGTAGAGCTCGTCGTGATCGCGATTGATCCACGCCGACGCGTTGGCCGTGCGCCCCTCCCCGGTGAACAGCGCACCGCGCCGGAAGGCCTCGCGCGAGGAGCCGGGAAACCAGCGAAAGTCGATGTACGACAACAGGTTCGGTGCGGTGATGATCGCGTCCGGGGTGGCCCCGGCGGCGGCGATGGCGGCCAGTGCGGCGGCGACCGGGACGGCGGCCAGGTCACGAGCGCGGCGACGGGCCGCATGGGCCGCCGGGATCAGTTCGGAGAACGTCGACGCGCCGGCGAGGGAGAACTCGACCGGGGCGAAGTTGCAGAACCATCCCTGCGACGTCGCGTACCCGTCGAGCGCGGCACGCGTGTTGAACACCGTCATGCCGTAGTAGTCGTCGGCGCCGGCCAGTTCGCGGTCGGCGACGGCGATGGCGGCGTAGATGCCGTCGACGAACCGACCCCCCGCCGCCCGGCAGACGGCGTCGAAGGCGACGATGCCGCCACGATCGAGCAGTGAGACCTCGACCCCGGCCACCTGCGCCGTCTCTCCCGGCCTCAGGCCGAGGTCCAGTGGGAAGCGCGGCATCTGCAGGTCGTGGCGTCGGAAGATGTCCTGCCACGCCCTGGTCTCGGGCGACCCGGCCAGATGCTCGGCGGTCACCTCCGCTTCCGCGGCCGCGTAGGCGAAGTAACTCCCGGCGGCCGGCGTCGCGGGGTCCGGCTCGGGGTGGCCGTGCCCGTCCGGCCGGATCAGTTCGGCGTAGATCTGCGCGATCTCGTCGAGGGCGAGGGCCTGTGAGGCGCCGTCGGAGAGCGCGTGATCGCACGCCAGGAAGATGGCGAAGCCGCCCGGGCGGCGGACGGCTCCGAAGGCGAAGCCGGGGAAGGAGTCGCTCGGGGTCTCGCGGTCGAATCGGTCGACGAGATAGGGGTGGATGTCCTCGGTGCTCGCCAGTTCGCCGTCGATGTGTGCCTCGAACTCGATGTCGGACGGGTCGACGACATGGGCGGTGACCTCTCCGTCGCGGCATTCGAACCAGGTGCGCAGCACCTCGTGTCGCCGGACGAAGAGCGTCAGGGCGGTCCCGAGTGCCGCGGTGTCGGGGTCGCCGTCGATCTCCGTGCCCGATCCCAGGTATCCGCGATGGGTACGGCCCGCGGCCCGGGCCACCGCAGCACCGCGGACGTGGTTCTGGGCCAGGAAGGTCACCGGTGCGGTGTGGACGGGAGTGGCCGCCGCGGCCGCGCGGCACGCCTCGGTCGGATCGAATCGCACGGCGGTTCCCGGTTGTGGGCGCCAGTTGCCCATGGCCGTGATTCTCATCGGGTCCTCTCGTCGGTCATGCGGGGCGGGCGCCGTCGATCGCGGTGGCGCCGGCGAAGTTCGCGTGGGTGTAGGAGGACAGGGGCAGTCCGGTGCCGGTGGTGGCGAGTGCTCGCAGCACTGTCGCGTAGGTCGTGAGGAGGTCGCGGATGCTCGCGTCGGCGGGGTCATGGCCGGGATGCCGGGCGGACAGGGTGATCCCGCCGGGTACACGCGCGATCCAGAGGTAGACCTCGCGGTCCGACCGTGAGCCGCCCCGCAGGATCTGCGCGCGGGCCGCCTCCCATTCGGCCGCCCCGGGGACGTGGCGGATGTCGAGATACGACACCACGAACTCGGGTTCGCCGCCGGTACCGAGCAGTTCGACGATGCGCTGGTAGGGGAAGGACGGCAGATGGCGCACGGCGTCGATGGCGGCCGCGGTCGCGTCGAGGGCGTCGTCGAACGTGTGGGCGGCGGTGAGGTCGACCTCGAGCGGCGCCAGACCGACATACCAGCCGACCGACCCGGCATACCGTGCCTCGGATCGGGTGTGCATCGGCATGGTGAGCCGCAGCGTGTCCCGGCCGGTGAGTGCGCGGAGGGTGACCGCGAGGGCGGCGAACACCGCGGTCTGGGTACCGTGTCCGCGCGCACGCGCCGCCGAGGTCATGAAGGTCGCCTGGTTGTCGGTGGCGACATACTCGGAGATGCCGCGCTGGCGCGGGGTGCGCGCACGGTCCCGGGTCTGCAGGTGCGGACGGACCAGCGGGAGGTCGAAGCCCGGGGTCTCGGCGGAGCTGTCCAGGAAGGCGCGCCATTGTGCGACGACGGGGTGATCGACGGTGAGTCCGAGTCCCACCGCCCGATCGTGGACGCTGAAGTCGAGGTGGCTGCCGACCTCCGCCATCTCGGTGGACGAGCCGCGCCGTGGGGAGAGGTAGAGCCGGCGGATCTCGCTCATGCTCAACAGGATCGAGTACGCATCCATCACCACGTGGTCGGCGGCGAAGGCGACGGTGAAGCCGCGCTCGGACTCGATCGTGGCCACGATGCAGTGCGGCCACCGCGTCGGCGCGAGCCTGGTGTCGAAGATCGCGGTGAGCAGCTCGCGGACGTCGTCCCCCGAGTCGAATCCGCCGACGGCCTCGGCGTCGACTCCGAGATGCGCTCCGCGGTAGGTACGCCGGCCGCGGTGCGGGTCGTCGGCCGTCGGGTCCGAGGTCGAGCGGAGGGCTTCGTGCCGGGTGATCCACCCGCGCAGGCAGGCATCGAAGTGCTCGTCGTCGAGATCGTCGTCGATCTCGAAAACCGCCCCGAGCCAGGAGGCCTCGTCGGAGTCGCAGGCGGTCGACCGTCGTATCGAGGCGGACTGGTCGTAGGTGAACGGTCGCGGATCGGTGTGCCAGCCCGCGGAATCCGCGCGTGTGGTCGGTGTCCAGATCGTCACCGTCCCGGGCGGGACGGGATAGTCGGACAGTTCGGTGAACTTCATTCGCGGTCGTCCATGCGTCGGTCATCCGTTCTCGGGCCGCGACGCCATGCCATGCCTTCGCCGGCATGGCCCCCCGGCCCATGAGTTCTGATCTGAGACAACAGGAATCGCCCGTACCCCGATGCACGCGCACGACCTTGTCCGACGACGTCCCGGAGGTCTCTCCGGTCGAACGGACCGCATCACGGCCGCCTGTGTCTGAACCGAGCCTAAGCGGTCACATCGGACATGTGCTGCGGCAGGAGTCCGTGAGCTTGATCACGGGGACGGTGTCCAGGTGTGCACGGACGCACCGTCGGTGTCGGAATCGCGCTGCGAGACAGAGGTTTTTGATCCGAATTGGGTGTTCGGCCTTGCGGTCAAGGGCGTTTCGTAGCGTTCATGTAAAGAACTCATGACGAGCGGCTGCCGCACAGGGGTGGCATCGGAGGGAATGCGCGGTCAGGCCGCGTTGCGCCGAAATGCATTGGCGGGCAGCACGGTATGCCGGGACAGGTCACGTTGCGGCGTCCGGAGAGCTCACCTACCGTGGGCCGAGAAGGGTGCCGGCAGCGGAGCGAGCGGCCCACTCGAAGTCGAATACACGCATCGGGGGTGCCATGTCCACGACCGTCCCGGCCATCGAGGCCCACGGTCTGACCAAGCAGTACGGCGGGACGTGTGCTGTCGACGCCGTCGACCTCCACGTACCCGCGGGCGGGGTGTTCGCCCTGCTCGGAACCAACGGTGCGGGCAAGACCACCACCGTGCGCATGCTCGCGACCTTGCTGCGCCCGGATGCCGGGGGCGCCCGGATCTTCGGGCACGACGTCGTCGCGGAGGCGACGGCGGTTCGATCGCTGATCGGGGTCACGGGGCAGTATGCCTCGGTCGACGAGGATCTCACCGCCCGCGAGAACCTGATGATCTTCGGTCGTCTGATCGGTTCGTCGCGCCGCCGCGCCCGGGTCCGTGCCGACGAACTGCTCGAGGAATTCGGGCTGGGTGCGGTCGCCACCCGCCGGGTGGGGCACTTCTCCGGCGGGATGCGCCGGCGCCTCGATCTCGCGGCTTCGCTGATCACCCGGCCTCGCTTGCTGTTCCTCGACGAGCCGACCACCGGACTCGACCCGCGGACGCGGGCGCAGATGTGGCAGACGGTTCGTGAGATGGTGTCGCGCGGTTCGACCGTATTGCTGACCACCCAATATCTCGACGAGGCCGATGAACTCGCCGATCACATCGCGGTCATGGATCGCGGCCGAGTGGTCGCCGACGGGACCGCCGACGAATTGAAAGCCGGAGTCGGCGACATGAGTGTGAAACTCGAATTGGCCGATGCGGACGATCTGATCGCCGCGGCAGAGGTGTGCGCGCCGTTCACCGCGAACGGCGAGGCAACGATCGCGCGCGGCGAGGGCATCCTCGTACTGCCCATGTCCGACATCGACCCCCTCGCCGACATCCTCGGTGCGCTCCGCGCGCGCGGGCTCGGGCTGACCTCGGTCAACGTCGTGCGCCCGACCCTCGACGAGGTGTTCTTCGCGCTGACCGACGGGGGCGACCCCACGCGATCGGCACCGATGGCGGCACAGGCGGATTCGGCGGGAGCCCGCGCATGACCACCGGTTCCCTGCAGCCGAGCGCACTCGCCGCCGGCGACGCCCCGGCCGAATCCCACGACCGGGTTCGGCCGACCGCCGCGGTGATGCAGTCACTCACCATGACCCATCGTGGCCTGCTGAAGATCAAACACAACCCGCAGCAGCTGTTCGACGTCATCGTGCTTCCCATCGTGTTCACGGTCATGTTCTCCTCGATCTTCGGCGGCGCGATCGCCGGGAACGTGGTGGGCTACCTGCCGCTGCTCATTCCCGGCGTACTGGTCCAGGTGTGTGTCGCGGCGTCGGTGGTCACCGGCGTCCAGCTGCGCGAGGACCTCGATCGCGGGGTGTTCGACCGGTTCAAGTCGCTGCCGATCGCGCGCATCGCGCCGCTGGCCGGCGCACTGGTGGCCAACACGTTGCGGTATGTGGTGGCCTCGGCCATCACGGTCTGCGTCGGGGTGATCATGGGGTACCGGCCGGCGAGCCCCGTGGGGGTCGCGGTCGCCTGCGTCCTGATCGTGGTGGTGGCATTCTCGCTGAGCTGGATCTTCGCGCTGCTCGGCGTCCTGCTCGACAAGGCGTCGACCGTCCAGGGCGTCTCGATGCTCGTGCTGATGCCGATCACCTTCGTGTCGAACGCCCTCGTCCCGATCGACACCATGCCCGGGTGGATGCAGGCCTGTGCGTCGGCGAATCCGGTCTCCCATCTCGTCACGGCGGCGCGCGGACTGGCCGCGGGCGAGGACGTGGGAACCGACATCGCCTACACGCTCGTGGGCGCGGCGGCGGTCCTCGCCGTCGTGGTGCCGGTGACCCTGCGGACCTACATGCGGCGGACCTGAGTGTCCGCACCGAACCGATCAGCGCAAGGAGTAGCCATCATGGGCACGCCGCTCACCTTCTCGGTGGTCGTCCCGGTCTTCGACGAGGAGGACACGATCGGCGACTGCCTGACCCGCCTGGCCGCACAGTTCGACCAGATCACCGAGATCGTGGTGGTGGACAACAACTCGACCGACGGCGGCCGGGCGGTGATCGATGCCTGGTGTTCGGCTGATCCCCGTGTCCGGGTGATCGACGAAGTACGACAGGGGTTGGTCTACGCGCGCAACACCGGACTCGACGCCGCGACCGGTGATCTCATCGCCCGCATCGACGCCGACACCCGGGTGCCGCCGGACTGGGCGCGGACGATCGTGGAGTTCTTCACCGCGGATGTCCGCGGTGACTGGGCGGCCCTGTGCGGGCGAGGGGAGGCCTACGACGTGCCGCTCGCCGGCAGGTTGGACCGGTGGAAGACCCGGCTGCACCCGCTGAACAGGTTGCGGGGCGAGCAGTCCGTGTCCGAGGTGCCTGTCCTGTACGGCTCGAACATGGTGCTGCGCCGTGCGACCTGGGTGCGGATCCGGGACCGTGTCAGCATGCGCCGCAACATCTTCGAAGACGTCGATATGGGACTGTGTGTCGGTGACGCCGGGGGTCGGAACGCGTTTCTCCGCTCGCTGACCGTCGGGGTGTCACCGCGCCGGATGGAGACCGGCATGGTGCCGTTCGTCCGCTACATGAGTTTCCTGCCGCGCACGTTCCTGCTGCACCGTCGCTTCGGGTTGGCAGCGGGTTCGGCGGCGGTGTACGTGCCCGCAATCACGGTCGCGCATGCGCTACGACTCGTCGTGTTGCGGTCCTACGACTCCCGGACCGGGCGTGTCGACCCGCGAAACCTGTTGCGGGGCGGTGGTTCCGATCGAGTCCTCCCATAGGGTCGGGCGGTCGGTCGGCGTTCCGGGATCAGCCGGCGCCGCGCACCGTCGTGACAAGCATCGTGTCCTCGACGATGTCGGCCGCCGCGTGTACGGCCTCGTCGGGGGCGATGAGCCGACTGCGGAGCTCGGCGGACCGTCCCCGGACCTCGGTGTCCAGGATCGTGTCGAGGGCGCCGATCAGCGACTCCGCTGTCACCCGCGCCATCGGCAGCGTGGCCCCGACAGCGGCCTTGCTCACCGCCCGGCCCCAGATCGGCTGATCGGCGCCGACCCACGTGATCAGCGTCGGCAGGCCGGCACGCAACCCGGCGGCCACCGAACCCGCGCCGCCGTGGTGGACCGCGGCCCGACACCGCGGCAGCACGGTGTCGTGATCGACGTGTCCGACGACGCGGATCGCATCCGTGAGTCCCGATGCTTCGGATTCGGATGTGGCAGAGCCGGATTCGGTCGACATGAAACCGCTCCAGCCGCCCGACACCAGCAGGCGGATCCCGAGTCGCCGCGCTGCGGTCCGGAATGCATCGGCCAGACCGTCGGGGTCGGCGGGCAGCATGCTGCCGAAGCCGACGTACACCGGGGCGTCGCCGGCGTCGAGCCAGTCGGCCAGCGTCCCCGCTCCCGAGGCCCCGTCGAGTCCGGCGTCGCCCACCCCGGCGCGTTGCGCGGCCGCAAGGGTGAAGAACCCGACCAGCGGCCGGCGCCGGCCCCACTGGGTCGCGAGTCCGTCGAAGAGAGCCGGATCGTAGGCCTGGATCTCGGGAACGCCGGTACGGCCGATGAGTTCGGAATACGGGTGGTTCAGCGGCGACAGTCCGAGATCGGCCCGCAGCGTGGTCTCCGCCGAGCGGGTGGCGAGCCACAGGGCGCGTTCGGCGACGCGCCAGCTCAGGTCGTTGACGATCGCCGGGGCGTCGATGCCCAGGTGCGCGAGCAACGACACCGAGCTGTTGCGCCGGATGGGGCAGTAGTGCAACGGGATGTGGGGGATGCCGAGGACCGCCGAGACATTGTGGGCGCGTTCCTGACCGGCGCTGCTCGCGATGATCGCATCCGCGCCGTCGGCGAGTTCGAGCAACCGCTGCTGCATCGCCCGGCCGTCCCGCACCGACATCGCCGACACCGCACGCAACCGGGTCCGGGGGTTCTTCGACCGCATGTCCTCCCGGACCATCTCCGAGTCGAGCAGGGCACGGGTGCTCGACCCGTACGACTCGGTGGGAACCCCTGCGCCGCTGCCGAAGTCGACCAGGTCGGGTGGCAGCGCGAGAGTCGCCGTATGGCCCCGGCCCACGAGCTCGGCGGCCAGGGCGACGGCCGGCTGGGCATCGCCGCGACTGCCGTTGACTGCGATCACGAACCTCAACGTCGAACCCCTCACGTCTGGGTGCGGTCGGATGGGCGACCCGTGCCCGGCGGTGGCGGATCGGGACCGATTCTAAACACGGTCGGCCACCGCGGCGCGCGGCCGGAGACCGGGATCACCACACGGCCGGGAACCAGGATCACCGGGCGGTCGGCATGAGGATCTCGTTCGTGATCAACGGAACCCGCGGGGACGTCCAACCGGCGACGGTGCTGGCCTGCGCGCTCGCGCGGCGCGGACACGACGTCCGTCTCGGGGTGCCGCCCAACATGATCGGGCCGGCTCTGGAGTGGGCAGACGGCATCACCGGGCTCGAGGTCGTGCGTCTCGGCGTGGACACCCGGGCCCACCTCGAGTCGGTGGCGCGAGCCCGGAAGCAGGCCGGCCGTCATCCGCTGCGACGGCTGCGCGTGCTGCTGTCGCTCCGGAACGCCGGGTGGGACCAGCTCGTCTCCGACATGGCCGAGGTCGTCGACGGTGCCGATGTCATCGTCACGGGATTGATCACCGAACAGCCCGCTCTCGCCTTCGCCGAGTCCGCCGGCGTCCCCCTGATCTCCCTTCATCACGCGCCGGTGCGGCGTAACAGTCGGGTCGCACCGGTGCCCGGTCACCTCCCGGGCGGACCGCGTGCCGTCCGGACGCAATGGGCCGCCTACGACGCCGCGTTCGCCGTCCTCACCCGACGGCGTGAGCGCCGGCTGCGCATGCACCTCGGGTCGCCCGGGTCGTCGGCTTCCTACGCCGCCCGACTGCGGGCAGCGCCCGGCCTCGAATTGCAGGCCTACGACCCGATGTTCGGCGTAGAGCACGAACGCAGATGGACCGCCGACTCCGCGGTTCGTCGTCGTCCGACGGTCGGTTTCCTCGGATCGCCGGCAGACCAGCCCGTCGCCGGGTCCGACGCGCTCACGTCCTGGCTCGACGCCGGGGACGCCCCGATCTATGTCGGATTCGGGAGCATGCCGCTGCGGGGAGAGGCGGCCACCTTACGCGTCGTCACCGAACTCGGTCGGCGGCTCGGTCGACGAGTCCTGGTGTGCGCCGGCTGGACCGAACTGGACGCCGAGGTCCGGGCCGAGATCGCATCCGAGGCGGTGCGGATCGAGTCCCAGGTCGATCACCGCACGGTCTTCGGCCGATGCGCGGTGGTGGTCCACCACGGCGGCGCCGGAACCACGGCGGCCGTTCTGCGCGCGGGCCGGCCGTCGGTCGTCTGCTGGTACGGCGCGGATCAGCCGTTCTGGGGCGCCGAACTCGAACGCCTGGGGGTCGGCGTGGCGATGCCGATGGCCCGCGCGGGACGGGACCTGGACGTGGACCGGTTGACCGACGCCGTCGCGTCGATGCTCGATCCCGCAGCCGCCGAGCGGTCCGGACGGCTCCGCGACGCCCTGGTGGCCGAGGATGTGGCGCTCGGGGACGCCGTGCGCGAGATCGAGCGTTCGGTGACAAGCTCGAGCACGGGGCCACGGCTCCCACAGGGACCACACAGTCACAGCGCAACGAAGGTGGACGTATGACGACGACGAAGTCGCCCATGGCCGAACAACCCGACGCCGGGCGGGCACCGGGTCTGCGTGGCCTCGCAGCCCGGCTCCGCGACGAGCGGGCGGCGATCCGAGGCGAGCGCCTGACCTCCGAGGACGCCCCGTTCTGGTTCGTCACGCCGGCACTCGGCTGGTCGGTGGTGCTCCAGCTCGTGTGGGTGTTCGACGAGGAGGTCTCGATCGAGACGCTGACCGCGATGAACGCCGCGTTCGCGCGAGGGCGCCTCAACCGCATGCTCGTCGTACCGGATGTCGTCGGAGCCCGCCCGCGGTGGATTGCCGCGCCCGACGCACCCGGGCTGGCCGCCGACAGCCGACCGGTGCCGGAGGCGAAGATCGACGACTGGGCGACCGCCGAGATGTCCTCGGTTCCCCTCGACGCCGAGGGCGGGCGGTGCTGGCGCCTGCGGTCGGCGCCCACCGCGTCGGGTGGAACGGTGGTGTCCCTCTGTGCCCTGCACGTCGTCACCGACGGTCGCGGCATGCTCGCGGCGGCCGCCGAGGCCGCCTCGGCGTCGGAGGTGCCACTGGCTCGCGACGCGGACCGGGCGTCCGGGGCCGATCTTGCGGCGACGACGCGTCCGCCGGTCTCGTGGCGGCGGCAGCGGATCGGCGACCTCGCCGACGCCGGGTCGCAGGCCGGCGCGGTCCTCGCCGGGCTCGTGCGGGCGGCACTCGAGCAGCGCAAGGCCGGTGGCCCCGAACCCGACCCGCGTCCGGTCCGCGCGCCGATAGCCGAACGGTCGCCGGCCGCCGACTTCACCTGGGCGACCGCGACGGTCCCCGCGACGGACTTCGACCGGGTCGCCGCCGAGCACGACGGCACCGCGAACACGCTGTTCATCGCGGTGGTCAGCGGCTTGCTGCGCTCCAGTGGCCATGCGCCGCTGCCGAATCCGATCAAGGTCGGGGTGCCGGTCGACCGTCGTGAGAGCGAGGCGGACACCCGGTCCAACCCGATCGCCGGTGTGTCGGTGTACCTCACCGACGAGCCGGTCGCCGGTGGCGATCTCGGCGGGATCCGGGCGACGTGCAAGGCGGCTTTCGTCCGACTGTCGGAGGGCCGCCGGGCACCGCACATCCACCTGCGGCCGTTGGCCTGGTTCCTGCCGCCCGCGGTCATCGTGAAGCTGGTCAGCGCGGGCAACGGGATTCCCGACGCGGTGATCTCCAACCTCGGCGACATCCCCCCGGAGGCGACGGTGCTCGGCGGGCGGTCGGCGCGCAAGGTCGCATTCCGCGGCATGGCTCAGGGCGTCGACGCCTCGGTCGGCCAGCGCTTCGGTGACGGCGTCCAGTCGTGGCTGGTCCGCACCCGTGATCAGGTGACGTTCACCGTGCTCGGTTGCGACGAGACGAGTTTTCCCTCCGACGCGGTGGTCGCGGACCTGCTCGACCGGGAACTGACGGCCTGGGGTCTGCCCCATGAGATCTGGTGATCATGTCACCTCGTGAAGCTGAGGAGCACACGTGACGGCAACGGCAACCGACACCCGTCGCGCCGAGGTACTCCGCGTGACCGGCCCCGACGAGGCGTACCTGCTCGTCGCGGAACTGTTCGGGATGGGTGCGCCCATCCAGATCACCTGGGTCTTCGACGACGACCCGGGGGACGCGGCGATCGAGTCGTTGCGCGCCGGACTCGCGGCCGGGCCGCTACACCGTGCGGTGTCGCGCCGTCGGGTCCCGTTCGCCAGGCACCGCTGGGTGCGATCGCCGCTGCCGGTCCACCCCGGGCCGGTGCCGGTCGTCGAGGCCGACGCCGTCGGGGAGTGGGCCGACGCCGTCCTCCGCGCGAGCCGTCTCGATCCCGTGCGGGGAACGGGCTGGCAGCTCGACTCGGCCCGGATCCGCGGCGGCGGGCGGGCGGTGTCCCTGCTCGCCTCCCACATGATCACCGACGGTCACGGCCTCTACCGGCTGGTGGCCGACGCCGCGGCGGGCCGCACCGCCGGTCTGCCCGCTCCCGTCAGCGGACACTCCTGGGAGGCGGTCCGCGCCGACGCCGCCGACGCCGCCGAGTCGGTGCGCGCAGCCGCCCGATCAGCGCGAATCCTGATCCGCGAGGCCCGGGCGGCGCGAGGCACCGACACCGGGTCCGCCGACACCCGATCCGCGCCGGGATCGTCGCGTACCACGCGTCCGGCGAGACCACGGTCCGCGCCCGAGCCGGACACGACGCTGGCGACGGTCGACGTCTCGGCAACCGAATGGGCCGCGCGCGCCGCCGAGCACGGCGGCACCGGCAACTCCCTGTTCACCGCCTTGCTCGCCGGTATCGTGCACCGTTCGGGTCGCCCGCTCGACGGTCCGATGAAGGTGTGCATCGCGGTCAGCAAGCGGGACGGCGACGACGACCACCGCGCCAATGCGTCGGGCGGGGTGTGGATCCGCCTTGCCGACCCCGTCGAGCCGGACACCGACCTCACCGTCATCCGGTCATCGAGCAAACGGGCCTTCGTCAATTACGCCGAGTCCGGGGCCGATCAGGCCGCCGACAACCTGCAGCCGATCGTGCGCATCCTGCCGAGACGACTCATCGGTCGGTTGATGCGCGGAATCCCCGGACCCGATACCACCGTGTCGAATCTCGGGGCCACGCCCGACTCGGCGATGCGGATCGGCGGTCACACGGCGTCCCGGTTCGCCATCCGCGCGGTGATGCAGGGGATGCCCGCCCAGGAGCGGCGCGAACGCGGCCCGGCGGTCGCCGCCTGGGCGGTCACCTACGGCGACACCGTCACGCTCACCTTCTTCGGCATCGACCCCGACGATTTCGGCGATCCCGGCCGGCTGCGCACACTGATCGCCGACGAGTTGACCGCGTGGCGGATCGGGCATCGATTCTGGTGACGCCGGCTCACATCGCGATCGTTCTGTACGGCAGCCGGGGCGACATCCAGCCCGGTATCTGCCTCGCCCTCGAACTCCAGGTGCGCGGCCACCGGGTGAGCGCCCTCGTCCCACCGAACCTGGCCGGTCTCGCGCGGGCCGCCGGCGTCCGCGACGTCCACGAGATCGGCCTGGACTCCGACACCGCGTGGTCGTCGGACGACGCGCGGTCGGCGCGCAACAGTCGTAACCCATTGGCGCGGACGGCGTTTGCGTTGCGGACGGTCCGCGGCGGATTCGACGCCCTGGACGCCGCCCTCGAGCGGCTCTTCATCGCGGGTACGGCGCCGCTGCGAGACACCGACCTCCTCGTCGTCGCGCCGCTGTGCCAGGACCGCGGGCTGGCGGTCGCCGAACATCTGGGCATCCCGCTGACCGTGCTGAGATACGGCCCGATGTCGGAGAACGGACTCCTCGGCGCCGTACCGGGACTCACCGACAGTTGGTCGCCGGACTGGAAGCGGCGCTCCTGGCGCCTCGCCGACCGGCTGACCTGGGCCGCGACGGGGTGGAACGAGAACCGCTTCCGTCGCCGGATCGGCCTGGCCCCGAGCCGACGACCGCTCACGCGACGGTTGAGCGCCGAGCGGATCCCCCAGATCCAGGCCTACGACGCTGAGATGGTGCCGGGTCTCGCCGCGGAGTGGGACGATCGCAAACCCGTCGTCGGATTCTTCGACCTGCCCGCGGGAAGCCGGGCGGGTATCTCCGAGATCGACGCCGGGGCAACCGATCTCGGCCGATGGCTGGCCGCCGGCGAAGCTCCGCTGTTCGTGACGTTCGGCAGCATGCCGATCCTCGACCCGGAGGCTCTGATCGCCCGCTGGCGGACAGCCGCCCGTGCCCAGGGGGTGCGCTGCCTCATCGCCATGGGAGATCCGACCGGAGTCGATCCCGACGACCCGGACGTGTTCTACGTCGCGGGTGTCGACCACGCGTCGGTCCTGCCGCGATGCGCGGCCGCAGTCCATCACGGCGGCGCCGGCACCACCGCGGCGAGTCTGCGGGCCGGCCTCCCCACCCTGGTTTGCGCGGTCACCGCCGATCAGCCGTTCTGGGGTGAACGGGTCCGTGCCCTGGGCGTCGGGGCGGCCGTCCGGCTGTCGAGTTTCACCGACGACGACGCGCGCGCGGGTCTCGCGGTCCTGTTCGACGACGGAACCCGTTCGGCCGCTGCTGCTCTCGCCCGCCGGATGACGCCCGCCGACAAGGCCGTCGCGGCGGCCGCCGACATCTGCGAAGCCCGGCTGACCTAGAACCGGCACCCACGACCGCTCAGACGACTGCGGCCACCGACCCTCTCGGGTCGGTGGCCGCAGTCGTCGTCTGGCAGGTTACTCGCCGAAGGCCTCGTCGAGGATCTCCTGCTGCTCCACCGCGTGGACCTTACTCGATCCCGACGACGGCGCGGACATCGCGCGGCGCGAGACCCGGCGCAGTCCGCCGAGCACATCCGGCAGCACCTCGGGCAGCCAGAGGCCGAGGAACGGCCACGGACCCTGATTCGCGGGCTCTTCCTGGACCCACCGGAACTCACTCGCGTTGCCGTACTGCTCGAGCGTCTTGCGCAGGCGGCGGTGCGGCACCGGGTAGAGCTGCTCGATGCGCACGACCGCGATGTCGTCGCGCCTCTCCTTGTCGCGTCGCGCGGCGAGTTCGTAGTAGAGCTTGCCGCTCACCAACAGGACGCGCTTCACCTTGCTGCGGTCCGCGCCGTCCTTGAGGAAGTGCGGGTCGTCGATCACCGAACGGAACTTGTCCTCGGTGAAGTCCTCGACCGGGCTCACCGCGGCCTTGTTGCGCAGCATCGACTTCGGGGTGAAGACGATGAGCGGACGGCTGATGCCGTCGAGCACGTGGCGGCGCAGCAGGTGGAAGTAGCTCGCCGGCGTCGACGGTAGCGCCACCGTCATCGAACCCTCGGCGCACAACTGCAGGAACCGCTCGATGCGGCCCGAGGTGTGGTCGGGTCCCTGTCCCTCGTGGCCGTGCGGCAACAGCAGCACGACGTCGGAGAGCTGGCCCCACTTGGCTTCGCCCGAGGAGATGAACTCGTCGATGATCGACTGCGCGCCGTTGACGAAGTCACCGAACTGCGCTTCCCAGACCACGAGGGCGTCCGGGTTGCCGACGGAGTAGCCGTACTCGAAGCCGACGACCGCGAACTCCGAGAGCGGGGAGTCGAAGACCATGAACCGGCCGCCGTTGCTCTCCTCGTCTGCGGGCTGCAGGTGGTTGAGGGGGGTGTACTCCGAGCCGGTGCTGCGGTCGATGAGCACCGAGTGGCGCTGGGTGAAGGTGCCACGGCGCGAATCCTGGCCGGACAGACGCACGGTGCGCCCCTCCATGACCAGCGACCCGAACGCCAGCAGCTCGGCGAACGCCCAGTCGATGTTGCCCTTGCGGGCGGCCTCGGCGCGACGCTCCAGGACCGGCTTCACACGCGGGTGCGGGGTGAAACCGTCGGGCACGTTGACGAACGCGTCGCCGATGAGCTCGAGCGTCTTGCTGTCGACCGCGGTCACCAGCTTCGTCGGCAGCGTCTGGTCGGCCTCGACCGAGGGCGACGGCTCGACACTGAACTTCTCGAGTTCCTTGACCTCGTTGAAGACGCGCTCGAGCTGTCCCTGGTAGTCGCGCAGAGCGTCCTCGGCCTCCTTGGTCGAGATGTCACCGCGGCCGATGAGGGCTTCGGTGTAGCTCTTGCGGACGCCGCGCTTGGTGTCGATCACCTCGTACATCGCCGGCTGCGTCATCGACGGGTCATCGCCCTCGTTGTGTCCGCGGCGGCGGAAGCACACGAGGTCGATGACGACGTCCTTGTGGAACGCCTGGCGGTAGTCGACGGCGAGCTTCGCGGCCCAGACGCAGGCCTCGGGGTCGTCGCTGTTGACGTGGAAGATCGGTGCGCCGATCATCTTCGCCACGTCGGTGCAGTACTCGGTCGAGCGCGAGTGTTCCGGTGCGGTGGTGAAGCCGACCTGGTTGTTCACCACGATGTGTACGGTGCCGCCGGTGCGGTAACCGGGCAGCATCGCCATGTTGAGCGTCTCGGCGACCACACCCTGACCGGCGAACGCCGCGTCGCCGTGCAGCATGAGCGGGAGGATCGGGAAGCGATCGTCCTCGTCCATGAGGTCCTGCTTGGCGCGGACCAGACCCTCCAGCACCGGGTCGACTGCCTCGAGGTGGCTGGGGTTGGCGGTCAGCGACACGTTGATCTCGTTGTCGCCGAACATCTGGTAGTACTTGCCCTCGGCGCCGAGGTGGTACTTCACGTCGCCCGATCCGTGCGCCTGCGACGGGTTCAGGTTGCCCTCGAACTCGGTGAAGATCTTCGAGTACGGCTTGCCGACGATGTTGGCGAGCACGTTCAGACGGCCGCGGTGCGGCATGCCGATGACCACCTCGGAGAGGCTGTGCTCGGCGCTCTGGTCGATGACCGCGTCCATCATCGGGATGACCGACTCGGCGCCCTCGAGCGAGAAGCGCTTCTGCCCGACGTACTTGGTCTGCAGGAACGTCTCGAACGCCTCGGCGGCGTTGAGCTTGCTCAGGATGTACTTCTGCTCACCGACCGGCGGCTTGACGTGCTTGATCTCGACGCGCTCCTGCAGCCACTTCTGCTGCTCGGGCTCGAGTATGTGGGTGTACTCGACACCGACGTGCCGGCAGTACGCGTCGCGCAGGATCGACAGAACGTCCCGCAGCTTCATCTTCTCCTGGCCGTGGAACCCGCCGACCTTGAAGCTGCGGTCGAGATCCCACAGCGTCAGCCCGTAGTTCTGGATGTCCAGATCCGGATGGCTGCTGCGCGCATCGCTGTCCATCATGAGGGGATCGATGTCGGCCATCAGGTGGCCGCGGCTGCGGTAGGCCGCGATCAGCTCGAGGACGCGGGTGCTCTTGTCGACGAGGCCGGCGGGCAGGTCGCGACGCCAGCGGATCGGCTCGTAGGGGACGTGGAACGCGGTGAAGATCTCGTCGTAGAAGGCGTCGTCGATCAGCAGCTCGTGGATCGTGCGGAGGAAATCGCCCGACTCCGCGCCCTGGATGATCCGGTGATCGTAGGTCGACGTCAGCGTCATGAGCTTGCCGACGCCGAGTTCGGCGATCTGCTCGTCGCTCGCGCCCTGGAACTCCGCCGGGTACTCCATCGCGCCGGCGCCGATGATGGCGCCCTGGCCCTTCATCAGGCGCGGCACCGAGTGCACGGTGCCGATGGTGCCCGGGTTGGTGAGCGAGATGGTCACACCGGAGAAGTCGGCCGCGCCGAGCTTGCCGTCGCGCGCGCGACGGACGATGTCCTGGTACGCCGTGTAGAACTCGGCGAAGCCCATCGTCTCGCATTCCTTGATCGCGGCGACGACCAAGGTGCGGTTGCCATCCTTGCCGACCAGGTCGATGGCCAGGCCGAGGTTGGTGTGCGCGGGTGTGACGACGTTCGGCTTGCCGTCGATCTCGGCGAAGTGCCGGTTCATGTTCGGGAACGCCTTGATGGCCTGCACGATCGCGTAACCCAGGATGTGGGTGAAGCTGATCTTGCCGCCTCGGGTGCGCGCTAGGTGATTGTTGACGACGATCCGGTTGTCGATCATCGCCTTGGCGGGCACCGCACGGACGCTGGTGGCCGTCGGGATCTCCAACGACAGCGCCATGTTCTTCGCGATGGCCGCGGCCGGACCGCGCAGGACCTTGTTGCCGTCGGCGCTCTCGGACTTCTGGGCGTCCGACTTCGCGGACCCGGACTTCTGTGCCTCGGGCGCGGCGGCCTTGCCCGCCTCGGGCTTGGGCTGCGAGCGGGCGGAACCGTCACGGCTGGCGACGCTGTGCCCCGACGCCGCCTTCGTGGCGGTCGACTCCTTGGCGGGGGTGGGCTTGCGCGGTGCCGTGCGCGCCGGGGTCTGATCCAGGGTGACCTGCTTGCGCGGCGTGGTCTCGGTGGCCGGCGCGGAGGTGTTGCGTGCCGACCCGTTGGTCGACGCACTCGTGGTCGAGGAGGAGGACGAGGTGGCCGCTGTGGTGGCCGAAGTCTTTGCGGCAGTGGGCTTTGCGGAATTCGAGGGCGGAGCGGCGGCCGGGGCGGAGCCACCGTTGTCGCCGGGTTCGTAGTTCTTCAGTAGTTCGTGCCAACTCGGGTCGACCGAGTTCGGGTCTTCTTGGTATTGCTGGTACATTTCCTCGACCAGCCACGTGTTCTGTCCGAAGTCTGAAATCGAACTGCTGCTCACAGCGGTATCTCGCCTCAATTCCCTGAAGGTGCCGGGTTCTCTGCCACGCGTCGTCTCTTGTGGAGACTATCGGTGAACCACCTGACGATGCTACGCGTCGTCGACTCGCTCACACCTACCGACCTGTTACTACGGAGTCAGTTCCGAGGTGGCCCGCGTGACCGTCGTGGCGGCCCTCCGTGCGCTGGTCGGAGCGGGTGAGTCGGGGCGGGGCACCGCCGGCTCGTCGGGATCGACACCGGCATCCCAGAAGCCGCGGTACCTCTGTCCCAACGCGAGCAGCTCCTCGTGTGTTCCGAGTTCGACGATCCGTCCGCCGTCCACCACCGCGATGGTGTCGGCGCGGGCGGCCGTGGCCAGTCGGTGGGCGACGATCACCGACGTGCGGTGCCGGGTCACCGCCCGACCGGCGGCGAGGACCTGCGCCTCGGTGGCCTGGTCGAGGGTCGCGGTCGCCTCGTCGAGCAGCAGCAGATCGGGCTCGACGAGTTCGGCCCGGGCCAGTGCGATGAGTTGGCGCTGGCCCGAGCTCAGCCCCTGGCCGCGTTCCCCGATGGGATGGTTCATCCGGCCGGGCAGGGCGGTGATCATGCGCAGTGCGCCGACCGCGGCGGCGGCGTCGACGATCGCGGCCCGATCGGCGTCGGGCCGGCCGTAGGCGATGTTCTCGGCGACGGTGCCGGTGAACAGGTGCGGCTCCTGCGGGACGAGGCCGAGCCGCCGCCGGTATCCAGCGAGTTCGTAGTCGCCGATGTCGGTGCCGTCGACCAGGACCCGTCCGGTGGTCGGATCGTAGAAGCGCGCCAGCAGCTTGACGATCGTCGACTTGCCGGCGCCCGTCCGGCCGACCAGGGCGAGCGACGACCCGGCCGGGATGTGCAGGTCGACGGCGGACAGCGCATCCGTCGTCGAACCTTGGTAGCGGAATCCGACCCGGTCGAAGTCGACGACGCCGTCAAAGCCCCCGTGTGGCGGGGACTCGGCTCTCGTCGAGGTGCGCAGCGAACTCGGCGTGCGCAGCAGGTCGCCGATCCGGCGGAGCCCCACGGCCGCCTGCTGGTAGCCGTCGAAGACCTGCGAGAGCTGTTGCACCGGACCGAACAGCATCGTCAGGTAGAGGACGAAGGCGACGAGTGTGCCCGCCGAGAGCGAACCCGACGCCACCTGCCCGGCGCCGACGCCGAGCGCGATCGCGGTCGCGATGTCGGACATGAGCTGGATGAGCGGGAAGTACGAGGCGATCGCCCGCTGCGAGACCATCCGGGCCTCGACCCATTCTCCGGAACGACGCGCGAACCGGGCCTGGGCGTCGTCGGTGCGCAGGTAGGTCTGCGTGGTCTTGATGCCGGCGATGTTCTCCTGGAAGTCCGCATTGACGACGCTGATCAGCTCGCGCGAGCGCGTGTAGGCGCGGCTCGCGACGCGGCGGAAGACGATCGTCGCGGCGATCAGGAGGGGGAAGACGGGCAGCACCAGGAGTCCGAGCAGGGGGCCGGTGATCAGGAGCGCGACACCGACGCCGACGAGCGTCAGCACCGCCACGATCGCCGAGGTCAGTCCGGTCTGCAGGAACGTCGACAAGGCATCGATGTCGGTCGTCATCCGGGTCATGATCCGGCCCGACAGCTCGCGCTCGTAGTAGTCGAGTCCGAGGCGCTGGATGTGGGCATAACTGCGGATCCGCAGTCCGAACAGCACCCGTTCGCCGGCCCTGGTCGAGGTGATCGCCATCGACGACGCGGCGACCCAGCCGACCCCGACCAGTACGACACCGCCGACCGCGGCCCATAGAAGGGTCGACCCCTCGGTGTGTCCGGTCGAGTCGATGACCGCCCGGGCGATGCTCGGGAAGGCCAGGCCGACGAGCGTGTCGACGGCGATGGCGAGCAGTGCGGCGGCGAGCAGCCACCGGACCGGCGCGAGGAGTCCGCGCAGGGTGAAGACCGGGTTCTCGCGTCGGGCGGCGGCGACGTCGACCTCCGGCCGCTCGACCGCAGGGGGGAGCGCGTCCACCGAGGCCTGGAGCTGGGGGGTGGCCGGCATCGAACCGAGCGCGCTGGCCACGCCGCCGCCGCGACCGGTCCGTGAGCCCGCCCCCATCGCCGGAGAGGTCCGGGCCGCGACGTCGATCGAGTCGGAAGCGACTTCGGGCCACAGGCTCTCGATCTCGGTCGGGCCCGGTCCGCGCAGCGGTGGCGCGGTGTCGGCGACCGGGGCCGCGCCGGTGATGTCGTCGTGGACGCCGTCGGGCGCCGGTTGCGTGGTGCTCGACATCAGCTCGCGGAAGCGCGGTGAGGTCGCCTCGAGTTCGGCGAGCGTCCCCAGCGCGGTGATCCGGCCGTTGTCGAGCACCGCGACGCGATCGGCGAGGACGAGCGTCGAACGTCGATGGGCGAGGACCAGCATCGTGGCGCGGCGGTCGCGGAGCCCGCCCAGGATGCGCGCCTCGGTGGTCGCGTCCACCGCGGACGTCGCGTCGTCGAGCACGAGGATGCGGGGGTCGGCGAACAGGGCGCGTGCCAGGGCGATGCGCTGACGTTGCCCGCCCGACAGGGTGAGTCCGCGTTCGCCGATGATGGTGTCGTATCGGTCGGGGAGCGCCTCGACGAATTCGGCGGCGTCTGCCGCGGCGGCTGCTGCCCGAACCCGGTCGGCGGTGTCGGCCCCGGCGGCTGCCGAGCCCATCGCGATGTTCGCGGTGATGGTGTCGGAGAACAGGAACGGCTCGTCGAACACGACGGCGACGGCACGGTGGAGTGCCTCGGGCGCGAGGTCGTCGATCCGGTACCGGGACGGCTCGTCACCGGCGCTCTCGCCGAGCAGCGAGATCGTCCCGGAGTCGGGTCGTTCGAACCGGCTGACCAGGTCGGCGATGGTCGACTTGCCGGAACCGGGCGGACCCACGATCGCCACACATTCGCCCGGCTCGATCCGCAGGTCGATACCGGACAGCACGGCGGGCGGGTCGTCGGCGTCGTGGGTGTGGTGGGCGAACCCCACACCGTCCAGTTCGACGCCCAGGGGGCCGTCGGGCAGCGTGCCGGTCGCGGTGTCGCCCGGATCGTGGGGATGGTCGATGACGTCGTAGACGCGTTCGACGGCCGCCCGCGCCAGCTGGGCGTTGACGATCAGGTTCGTCAGCAGTCGGGCGATGCCGGTCATGGTGGCGACGTACGTGCTGAACGCGACGAAGGTGCCGGCCGTGATCGCGCCGGTCATCGTGAGGTAGCCGCCCACGACGATCACCCCGACCATGCCCAGCTGCGGGATGGCGGCCAGGGTCGGGGCGAATCGAGCATTGATCCGGGCGGCGCGGAGTCGGCGAGCGAACACCGTCCGGCACCGGGTGATGAGGTCGTCGACCGCGCGTTCCTCCTGGCCGAAACCCTTCACGACCCGCACGCCGGTGACGGTCTCCTCCACGTGCTGGGCGACGTCGGCGGCGGCCTGCTGCGCCGACCACGTCGCCGCGAACAGCCGACGCCGGGTACGCCACACCTCGAGGGCGATGAGCGGGGCGATCAGCAACGCCACCCCGGTCAGGAGCGGCGACAGGTACGCCATGATGGCCAGGGCCACGACCATCTGCACCGCGGCGCCCAACGACAGTGGCGCCATGGCCAGCAGACTCTGGACGACCTGGATGTCGGAGATCGAGCGAGACACGATCTGTCCGGTGCGGATCTGGTGCTGGCTGCGGCCGTCGAGGTGCAACAGGGTGTCGAGGAGTCGGAGTCGCAGCGTGTTCTGCACGTTCACCGCGAGCCGTCCCGCGAACACCCGCCGGCCGAGATGGCAGGCGTAACGGACGACGGCGAAGACGACCAGCGCGATGATCACGGTGCGTAGCGAGAGGCCGTCGTCGACGACGCCGGTGGCGTGGTCGATCGCGGCCTTGGTCAGCAGCGGCATCAGGACGTCCACCCCAACGGCGACCAGGGTGAAGATCATCGTGACGACGACGACGCGTCGGTATCGCCATGACTCACCGAGGAGTCGGCGGATCCAGCCGGGCGCGGCTGCCGACGACTGCGGGTGCGGCGCGGCCGCCGCGGTCACCACGAACCGGGTGGGAGCGGATCCGGGGTGGGTGCTTCACTGAAGTCGACGTCGATGACCCACGTCCGGGGTGCCGGCCCGAACGCCTCGCGCGCGTTGTGGACGACCTTGCGGCCGAGGGCGCGACTCCCCACACCACCGATGACCGCACCGATACCGGCGGGCATGAGCTTGCCGAAGATAAGCGGCGCCCGGCGGATCGCGTACTTCTTGACGAGTTTGTTCACCAGGGTCTTGTTCAGTTTGGTGATCGCACCGGATGGCAGGGCGGCTCCACCGAGCCGGCGCAGCGCACCGCCTCCGGTGCCGACCACGCGACCGAGGGCCAGCACACCCTCTTCGCCCAGCGCGACGGTCATGACCAGGGCCTTGCGACGCTCGGACTCGTGCACCGGGATGCCGTGCACCTCGGCGATCGACAGCGCGAGCAGGGCCGACGCCTCGAGGAAGAACGCCGTGTCCCCGGTCATCGCCCCGAACGCGGTCATCGTGCCGACACCGGGCACCGCGGCCGCCGCGCCGACGGCGCCGCCGGAACCGGTGACCGCGTTCAGATAACGCTTCTCGAGCCGCTCGATGATCTGCGCGGGTGAGTCGTTGGGGTACTTCCGCCGCAGTGAATCGACGTACTTCTTCACCGCGGGTGCCTGCAGTCGCTGTGCCCGGTCCAGGATGCCGCCGGTCACCTCGACGGCCTTGCCGGGGGGCGTACGGCCGTGGTCTGCCGAAACTCCTTGTGACGCCTTGTCTTTCATTCCGCCGCCGCTCGTTCCGTCGGTACCCAGTCCGCTGCGGGCACGACCTCGGCCGGTGGTGGGGGACCGGGGGGTGTGCCGTCACCGAACGGGCGACCGCCCAGGTCGTCGCGATGGTGTGCGGTGAGCCAGCCGCGGAGGTCCGGGCCCTTCGGCACGATCTGCGTGGGATTCACGTCGGTGTGGACGATGTAGTAGTGCTGTTTGATCTGGGTGAAGTCGGTGGTGTCGCCGAAGCCGGGCGTCTGGAACAGGTCCCGGGCGTAGGCCCACAGCACCGGCATCTCGCTCAGCTTGCTCCGATTGCACTTGAAGTGGCCGTGATACACCGCGTCGAATCGCGCCAGGGTGGTGAAGAGCCGGACGTCGGCCTCGGTGATGGTGTCGCCGACCAGGTAACGCTGCGTCGACAACCGCTCGGACAACTCGTCGAGTTTGGTGAACAACCGGTCGTACGCCGCGTCGTAGGCTTCCTGGCTGCCGGCGAATCCGCAGCGGTAGACGCCGTTGTTGACCTCCGTGTAGATGCCGTGGCTGACCTCGTCGATCTCGTCGCGCAGACGCTCCGGGTAGAGCTCCGGCGCGCCGTCGCGATGGAAGGCGGTCCATTCCAGCGAGAAGTCGATGGTGATCTGCGGGAAGTCGTTGGTGACGACCTCGCCGGTCGGCACGTCGACCATCGCCGGCACGGTGATCCCCTTCGGGTAGCCGGGGATCCGCTTCTCGTAGGCGTCCTTGAGTCGCGGGATCTGCAGGACCGGGTCCACTCCGCCGGGGTCGAGGTCGAAAGTCCACGAGTTCTTGTCGTGCGTGGGACCGCACAGCCCGAGCGAGATGGCGTCCTCGAGGCCGAGTAGCCGCCGCACGATGAGGGTCCGGTTGGCCCACGGGCAGGCCCTGGCTGCGACGAGCCGGTACCGGCCGGCCTCCACCGGATAGCCGTCCCGGCCGTCGGCGGTGATGCGGGTCTCGATGTACTTCGTGTCCCGGACGAACTCCTCGCCGGTCATCACGTACGAACCCTGTTCGCCCTCGGACGCGGTGCTCTGCTCGGACTCTGTGCTCATGGGCTCCACAGTAATGATCCGGAGCGACATCCCGCCCCGAGCTGCCGCGAATCCCGTGATCGCGCGGGCCATTCATGAATCGGACAGGTCTAGCATCGGGGAAATGCAGTCGAGCGACGCCGCCCGCGGCCAGAACGCGGGCACCGACGAGATGGTCACCGCCCGCCCGTGGGCCGCGATGCTGGCGCTCTGCGTGGGCTTCTTCATGATCCTCGTCGACATGACGATCGTGGCCGTGGCCCAGCCGCGTATCCAGGCCGATCTCGACACGAACGTCAACGGCGTCGTCTGGGTCACCAGTGCGTACCTGCTCACCTACGCGGTGCCGCTGCTGATCACCGGTCGCCTGGGCGACAAGTTCGGCCCCAAGACGATGTACCAGCTCGGTCTGGCGGTCTTCACCGCGGCCAGTCTCTGGTGCGGCCTGTCGTCGTCGATCGGTGAGCTGATCGCGGCACGCGGTCTGCAGGGTGTCGGCGCCGCCCTCATCACCCCGCAGACGATGGCGCTGATCACCCGTATCTTCCCGGCCGAGAAGCGCGGCGCCGCAATGGGGGTGTGGGGCACGGTCGCCGGCGTGGCGACCCTCGTCGGTCCGTTGCTCGGCGGCGTGTTGACCGACGCGTTCGGCTGGGAGTGGATCTTCTTCATCAATCTGCCCGTCGGCCTCGCCGGTCTCGTCCTCGCGGCCGTTCTCGTCCCCCGGGTCAGCACGAACGACCATCAGTTCGACTGGATCGGTGTCGGTCTGTCTGCGGTCGGTCTCTCCGCGCTGGTGTTCGGCATCCAGGAGGGGGAGACCTTCGACTGGGACACCTGGATCTGGCTGCTCATCGTCGGCGGAGTCGTGGTCCTGGGGGTCTTCGTCTACTGGCAGTCCCGCATCCGCACCGAGCCCCTGGTCCCGTTGTCGCTGTTCCGCGACCGCAACTTCTCGCTGTCGACCATCGGCATCGCGTCGATGGGCTTCGCCGTGTCGGCGATGATGATCCCCTTGACGTTCTTCCTCCAGCTCGTCGGCGGGATGTCGCCGACGGAGTCGGCGGTCGTCCTGGTGCCGATGGCGGTGCTGACCGGTGTCCTGGCTCCGATCGTGGGCCGGGTGGTCGATCGCGTCCACCCACGCACGATCGTGTCCTCGGCACTGCTGCTGAACGCGATCGCCATCGCGTGGCTGGGCTTCGTCGCCCGCCCGGAGACCCCGGTCTGGCTGATCGTCGTCCCGCTGTGCCTGATGGGTGTGGCCTCGGCCGGTATCTGGGCGCCGCTGGCCGCGACCGCCACCCGCAATCTGCCGTGGCATCAGGCCGGGGCCGGTGCCGGTGTCTACAACACACTGCGGGTCATCGGTTCGGTCCTCGGCTCCGCCATGATCGGAGCGCTCCTGCAGACCCGGCTGGCGGCCGAGCTGCCCGGCGTCGACGCCGAGAACGCCCAGGACGGTGCGGCCGGGCAACTGCCGGAGTTCCTGCGCGAGGGGTTCGCGACCGCCATGGGGCAGTCTCTCTACCTGCCCGCGGCCGCGCTGCTGATCGGCGTCGTGGCGACCTTCTTCTTCGTCCGGCCCGCGCATCAGACGGTCCCACCGCAGGTCGTCGACCCGCACGCGGTGGGCGCCGACGCCGGTCGGTCCGACTCGGTGCCGGGGTCGACGGCGTAGGCGAGCGCGCGTCCCACGATCTGTCGGCACCCGACCGTAAGGTTGCGCCCATGCGGATCGTGCACACCTCCGACTGGCACCTGGGCCGGACGTTCCACGGGGTCGAGCTGCTCGCCGACCAGCGTCGCGCACTGTCGCATCTGGCCGCACTGGTCGACGCGGAGTCGGCCGACGCCGTCATCGTCGCCGGTGACGTGTACGACCGGTCCGTCCCGTCCGCCGACGCGGTCCGCGTGTACGACGAGGGCCTGGCCGAGATCGCCGCTGCGGGAGCGCAGATCGTCGTCACCTCGGGCAATCACGACTCGCCCACTCGCCTCGGTGCGGGGTCGGGATTCGCCGCCGCCGGTGGCCTGCATCTGCGGACCTCGATCGCCGACATCGACCGTCCGGTCATCCTGTCGGACGCCCACGGAGACGTCGCGTTCTACGGCATTCCCTATCTCGAACCCGACACCGCGCGACGCCACCTCGGCGTCGAGTCGATCGGCGGGCACACCGCTGTCCTCGACGCCGCCATGACTCGCGTCCGCACCGATCTGGCTGCGCGCCGGGTTCGGTCCGTGGTCGTCGCCCACGCCTTCGTCAGCGGGGCCGCGGCCTCCGGTTCGGAGCGCTCGATCAGTGTCGGCGGGGTGGAAACGGTTCCCGCCGAGACGTTCTCGGGCGCCGACTACGTCGCCCTCGGGCATCTGCACTCGCCGCAACGTGTCACCGACACGGTCCGGTACAGCGGTTCGCTGCTGCCGTACTCCTTCGGTGAGCGAACCCACCGGAAGGCGGCGCTGGTGGTGGAGCTCGACGCCGACGGCGTCGCCGAGGTCCGCGCACACGAGCTGCCCGTCGTCCGCGAACTGAGCTCTCTCACCGGCGTTCTCGGCGACCTGCTGACCGACGAACGGTACGCCGCGGCGCAGGACCACTACGTCGAGGTGACGCTGACCGACCCGGTCCGCCCGACTGACGCGATGCGTCGGCTGCGCGAGCGGTTCCCGTTCGCGGTCCATGTGCAGTGGGAGCGGCCGCATTCCGGCTCCGGCGTCGACTACCGTTCCCGCGTGCGCGGCCGGACCGACGCCGAGATCATCGCGTCGTTCATCTCCGACGTGCGCGACGAGCCGACCAAGGGGGAGCGGGTGCTCCTCGAACGCGCACTCCGCGCCGTGGTCGGTGAACCCGAGTCCGACGCGGCCGAACTGACCCTGTTCGACATCGAGGCGATCGTCGCGGAGTCCGCATGAGGCTGCACCGTCTGCGCGTCCGGGCCTTCGGTCCGTTCGCCGACGAGATCACGGTCGACTTCGACGACCTCGGCGGTGACGGACTGTTCCTGCTGCACGGCCAGACCGGCGCCGGCAAGACCACGGTCCTCGACGCGGTCGCCTTCGCGCTGTTCGGCCGGGTACCGGGCGTGCGCGACACCAACCGGCGCCTGCACTCGGATCACGCTGCGGCCGAGGATGTCCCGGAGGTCGAACTCGAGGCGACGATCGCGTCCCGCCGACTCCGGATCACGCGGTCGCCCGAGCACGAACGACCCAAGAAGCGCGGCGACGGCACCCGCAAGGTGAATGCCCGGGCGACTCTCGTGTGGGTCGACGGATCCGGACCCGACCTGACCCGCATCCCCGAGATCGGCGACGCCGTGGTCCGGCTGCTGGGGATGAGTGCCGATCAGTTCTTCCAGGTGGTCCTGCTGCCGCAGGGCGACTTCGCCCGATTCCTGCGCGCGCACTCCGATGAGCGGGAAGCGCTGCTGGAGCGGTTGTTCGACACCGAGCGGTTCGGTGACCTCGAGGAGTGGTTGCGTGACCGCGCGCGGGAGAGCGCGGCGAAGCTGACCGAACAGACCGCCGTGCTCGACCGGGTCGCCGGTCAGATCGTGGCGGTGGGCGGGGTCGAACCGACCGCCGAACCCGACTTCGACTGGGCGCAGGAATGTCTCGAGCGTGCGCGCACCGCCGCGGAGCGCATGCGCCTCGAGTCAGGTGCGGCGCAGGCCGCGGCCGACCAGACGCAGGCCGCGTACGAGAGCGGGAGCCGGCTCGCCGAGCTGCGTCGCCGGGGGCGTGCGGCCACCGAGCGACTCGCACGGCTCGCGGACGGCGAAGCCGCTCTGAGCGCGGCGGCACAGGCTCGTCGGCAGGCCCTGCAGGCGGCGCCCATCGTGCCGCTCGCCGACGACGCCGACCGTGTCACTCGCGAACTCACGGTCGCCGAGCAGGCCGTCACGCGTGCGCACGCAGAGCTGTGCGCGCTGCCGGAGGGTGAGTCTCTGTGCGCCGGCGGGTCAGACGAGGATCTCGACGCACGCCTGGATGCGGCGATCGACCGCTGGACCGAGGAGTCGGGGCGGTGGGAGCCCCTCGCCGAACGCGTCGCGCAGCGGCCGGCTCTGGTCGCCGAGATCCAGACCCTGAACTCGGCGATCGTCGAGGCGGACCGCCGCACTGCCCAGACCCGGACCCTGCTCGACGCCGCGCCGGGCCGTCGCGCCGAGGCCGTCGCCGCACTGGCGGAAGCGGGGGAGTTGCGGATGCAGGCTCCGAAACTCCGGGCCGAGCGCGACGCACTCCGCCGCGTACGCGACGCACTCACCGACCGGGACGCGGTGCTGGTCCGGCTCGCGACCGCCGAGAAGGAGTTGCTCGACGCCCGCGACGCCCATGCCGCTGCGCGGGAGCGCGTGCTCGACGCCCGCGAGCGTCGCCTCGCCGGGATGGCAGTGGAACTGGCGGGCGGGCTCGTCGAGGGTGAACCCTGCGTCGTGTGTGGTTCAGTGACGCACCCTCGACCGGCCACCGACGACGGCGACGCCCCGGCGTCCGAGGTCACAGCCAACGAAGACGCGGCAGCGGCCGCCGAGGAGCGGGCGAGCGCGATCAAGGCCATCGCGCAATCCGCGGTGGCGGCTCTCGTCGAACGCCGTACGCATCTCGACGCCGTGATCGGTGGTGCTCGTTCCGACGCCGTCGACGCCGACCTCGCCCGGGTGGGCGCCGAACTGGCTGCCGCGGAACGTGCCGCGTCGCGACTCCCAGCGCTGCAGACGGCGGTCGATCGGATCGACGCCGAGGTCGATGGGTGGCGCACCACCCTCGCCGACGACGAGTCGGCCCAGTCCGCCCGTCGCGAGCGGGTGACCGCGTTGCGGCAGAACCTCACCGAGCTCGATGAGGCCGTCCGGGAGGCAACCGGCGGCCGCGGCGGGGTCGCCGAGCGGCGCCGTGAACTCGCCGAGCTGGTCCGTCGCACCCGTCGTCACCGGAACGCCCGGCAAGAAGCCGCGCGAGCGCGGGACCGGGTCGCCGAGGCGACCGATCGATTGTCCGCGGCGTGTGCCGACGCCGGGTTCGACGATGTCGCCGCCGTCCGAGCGGCATTCGCCCCGGACAAGCAGATCGCGGCGTGGGACACGTTGCTGCAGGAGGCCGCCAGTCTGCGCGCCGCTGCCGAGGAGACCCTCGCCGACGAGGATGTGCGCGCCGCGATGTCGACTCCGGAGCCGGATGTCGAACAGCTCACCGCAGACCGTGACGCCGCCCGCCGCCGCCTCGACACCGCCGCGAAGGAACACGCCGTGGCCGGCCGGCAGGCGGCCGACCTCCAGGAGTACGTCACCCACTTCTGGGAGGCCCTCGACTCCCTGGCGCCTCTGCAGGAACGTCACGCCGAACTCCAGGGACTCGCCGAATTGGTCAGCGGGCGCGGACAGAACGCACGCCGGATGTCGCTGCGGTCCTACGTGCTGGCCGCGCGTCTCGACGAGGTCCTCGTCGCCGCGTCGGGTCGTCTCCGCGAGATGTCCTCCGGGCGTTACGAATTCGTGCACACCGACGCCGCGGGTGTCCGGGGCCGGCGTGGCGGCCTCGGTATCGAGGTCCGCGACGAGTACACCGGCGCGCTCCGCCCGACGACGACGCTGTCCGGCGGCGAGACCTTCTTCGCATCGCTGGCCCTCGCACTCGGACTCGCCGACGTCGTCTCCGCGGAGTCGGGCGGGCGGGTGCTCGACACCATCTTCATCGATGAGGGTTTCGGCACCCTCGATCCCGAGGCGCTCGACCTCGTCATGGGGGTCCTGGATGACTTGCGGGCCGGCGGGCGTGTCGTCGGCGTGGTGAGTCACGTCGACGAACTCCGCGCACGAATTCCGGCCCAGCTGCACGTCCTCCGCGGCGAGCACGGGTCGTCGGTCCGAGTGCAGAGCCCGCTCGGCGTGTCCTGAGCTGCCGATTGGGATGTCGACGGATCGGTGCGCTAGGCTGAGTCCCGCCCGATGAGCCCCCGTAGCTCAGGGGATAGAGCGTCTGCCTCCGGAGCAGAAGGCCATAGGTTCGAATCCTATCGGGGGCACCAGTAGCACTGACCGGCGTAGCCGTTCTTCCCGGGAGTCTCCGGGCCCGATCCCATAATCCCTGGCCTCCGCGCTGAACAGGTGGGCTTGGCGGGGTATGTGCCATTGTCAGGCGGCTTCTGCCGCGTTCAGCAATAGGTATCGGATACCGATACCTATTGCTGAACCGAGCAGCCCGGAGGATGTTCCCTCACACGTACGGCTCTCCCGGCGCCTCCATGCCTGATGCGGTCCGCCACCGGCACGCGGCGCTGGGCAGCAGCGTGCCACAGCCCCGGCGTGATCGCCACAGTTCCACGCGCACGCGGTGCTGATCTGCCTCAACTCGCCGGCAACTCGATGCGCCGCAACGGATCACCGCCGTCGACAAGCAGCACTCCGCCCGGACGCAGCGCCCGGGCCACGGCCCCCACGGCCGCGTCGTAGAGATCGGGGTGTCGCCCGTCTAGTGCGCCGACGCGCAGTGCGAACGCCACGTCGAACGGGATGCGCGCGCCGAGGTCGAAGTCCTCGATGGCGCTGCAGTCGAAGTCGAGTCGGTCCGGACCGAAGCCGCCGGCGATCGCGGCCCGGCGGGCGGCGTTCACGGCTTGAGGCGACCGATCGATGCCGAGTACGAAGCCGTCGGGTCCCACCCGGCGCGCCACCTCGCGTGCTGCCGGCCCGGGCCCGCAGCCGATCTCGAGGACTCGCAGACCAGGGGCCAGTGGCAACGCGTCGACCGCGGCCGCGAGGCGTGGTGAGAGCATGCCGCCATCATCGCCGTTCGGAGAGCCGCGTGGCCCGACCGAACTTGCTCACCTCACCGGCGTGCCCGCCGTGCGGGGCGCTCAGTTCAGCGGAAGTGGTTGTGCGCCACGCAGGGCCAGCATCTGGGTGATGATGGCGATCTCCTTGTCCTGGGTCCGTTTCATGCTCGACGCCAGGTCGCGGACGTAGGCCTGCTCGACGTTGGCGGGGTCGGCGGCGTATTCCATCATGTGCAGACCGCCCTCGTGGTGACGCAGCATCAGCTGGAGGAACCGGATGTCGACCTCGGGACCCCGCATCGCGCGGAACTGTTGCATCTCCGCCGACGTCGCCATCCCGGGCATCGGCGGCTGTTCTGCGTCGGAGTCCGCGGCACCTGAGGCGGGTGCGGACATGTCCCCGTGATCCATGTCCCCGTGGTCCATGTACCCGTGGTCCGAACTGCCGTCGCCACCGTGGCCGTGATCGTGACCGCCGGCGGAGTGATCCGCGGGATCGGAGTGGTCGTGTCCGTCGGTCTCGGAACCGCCGTGGCCCATCCACGCCATGGTCGCGCCGGGGTTGGTGACGGGCTGACCCCATCGCGTCAGCCACGACTGCATCTGGCCGATCTCATTGCTCTGGGCGGTGAGGATGTCGAACGCCATGCTCCGCACCTCGGGGTCGGTGCCGTGTTCGAGTTCGATGGCGGCCAGTTCCACACCCTGCTCATGGTGGCGGGTCATGTCCTGCGCGAAGCCGACGGCCGCCGAGTTCGCAGCCGGGGAATCGTCGCCGGTGGAGTCGTCGGCGAGGCTCGCCTGGATCAGCAGTCCCAGGCCGAGACCGAACAGTAGGAGGGCGGCGCCGCCCAGGGCGAGCAGGATCCGTGGGCGCGACGACGGCTCGGCGGTGTCGTCCGGACCCTCGGGAGTCGTTGTCCCGTCCCGCGATTCGGGCTGGTCGCTGTTGTCGGTCATCGCTGGTCCTCGCCGATCTCGTCGGGGCGTGCGGCCCGGTCCGTTACCTGGTCTGCTGCTCGCTGGGAACCCGCGTCAGCCCGCGGGCTGCTGGTTGCCGCCATCCATCGGGACGGCGTCGGGGCCGGGCTCACCCTCGTCGGCCGGCGGGGGGTTCGACGGATCGAACCCGGGGATGGCGGTACAGGTGGCCTGGGTCTCGGGGTAGGCGGCGGTCTGCGGGTTCTCCGGGTAGACCCCGGGCATCATGTTGCGGCGCAGCGCGGTGATGAACTGGTTGACGCGCGGATCGCGGGCGGATTCGAGCTTGAGCTGGTGTCCCCAGCTCTGCAGCGACACCGGCTGGTCTAGTCCGGGGTAGGGCGAGAGGAACAGGTACTGCTCACCGCGGACAAGCTGCTTGAGGTAGTCGAGGTCCTCCGGTGAGACGGTGTCCGGGTTGTAGGTGATCCAGACCGCGCCGTGTTCGAGGGCGTGGACGGCGTTCTCCGACCGCAGCGGGTTCGGGTACACGACGCCGGTACAGGTCGCCCAGATCTCGTCGTGCGGCCCGCCGAACGGAGGCGACTGGTCGTAGGCGACACGCTGGGTCGCGGTGACGTGCCGCGCGGCCTCGTAGTAGCGCTTCGTCACACCCGGGATGTTCGCCGACGGATCGGGATTCTGCGGTGAGGGCACGAACTCGGACACCGTTTCCACGGCGAAGTCGTCCTTCTGTTCGGCGCGCCGCTCGTTGAACTTGGGGACGAGGTAGATCGCGAGTCCGGCGATGAGGCCGATGACCACCACGACGGCGCCGATCAGCATCCAGTCGACCTGACGTCCCGTCGCCGAGGGAACGGATCCTGCTCGCTTGCGGGACTTGGGGACGTTGGCCCCTGGTTTGCGCGCCATTGACTTCTTTCCTCATCCGACTGCGGGGGCCGAGCGGACCTGCGGGAGACCCGGCCCGCGCTCGGCGCACACGAGTGTACTGGTGGGCCCGATGGGTGGAGCAGGGTGCGATTGTCGGTGTAGTGGCCGCGGCCAATAGGATGGTGTCCTGTGACTCCCGCCGACCTGGCCGCGCTGCTGCGCGACGTGACCCTGACCGTGGTCCGCGACCGCGGACTGGACGAGAACCTGGTGCCCGACTCCATCGTCGTCGAGCGCCCCCGTCACGCTGACCACGGCGACTATTCCACCAACGTCGCCCTGCAGATGGGCAAGCGGCTCGGCGTGAACCCGCGGGAACTCGCCGGCTGGCTCGCGGAGGCGTTCGCCGCGGCCGAGGGTGTCGCGAAGGCCGAGATCGCCGGTCCCGGGTTCGTGAACCTCTGGCTCGGGGCCGCCGCGCAGAACACCGTCGTCGCGGCGGTGCTGGCCCGGGGTGCGGACTACGGCCGCGGAAACGAACTCGCCGGTTCGGTCATCAACCTCGAATTCGTGTCGGCCAATCCGACCGGGCCGATCCACCTGGGCGGTACCCGCTGGGCGGCCGTCGGCGATGCTTTAGGCCGCGTGCTGGCCGCTCGCGGTGGTGCGGTCACGCGTGAGTACTACTTCAACGACCACGGTGCCCAGATCGACCGGTTCGCCCGGTCGCTGGAGGCCGCGGCACTGGGCAACCCGACCCCGGAGGACGGCTACGCGGGCGATTACATCGCCGACATCGCCGCGAAGGTCGTCGAGACGGTCCCCGAGGTGCTGTCGCAGCCCGACGCCGACCGCCTCGAGACGTTCCGTTCGGTCGGGGTGGACCTGATGTTCACCCACATCAAGCAGAGCCTCCACGACTTCGGCACCGACTTCGACGTCTTCACCCATGAGGACAAGATGTTCGCCACCGGCCTCGTCGACGAGTGCATCGGCGAGCTCAAGGCCAATGGCAACCTGTACGAGAAGGACGGCGCGTGGTGGCTGCGGTCCACCGAGTTCGGTGACGACAAGGACCGTGTGGTCCTCAAGAGCGACGGCAACGCCGCCTACATCGCGGGCGACATCGCCTACTACCGTGACAAGCGCAACCGCGGCTTCAACCTCTGCATCTACATGCTCGGCGCCGATCACCACGGGTACATCAGCCGGCTCAAGGCCGCGGCGGCGGCGCTCGGCGACGACCCGGCCACCGTCGAGGTGCTGATCGGCCAGATGGTCAACCTCGTGCGCGACGGCACGCCGGTCCGTATGAGCAAGCGTGCCGGCACGGTCATCACGCTCGACGACCTCGTCGACGCGGTCGGCGTCGACGGCGCGCGCTATTCGCTGATCCGCTCGTCGGTCGACGTCAACATCGACATCGATCTCGACCTGCTCACCAAACAGTCCAACGACAACCCGGTGTACTACGTGCAGTACGCCCACGCGCGGATGTCCGCACTGGCCCGCAACGCCGCTGACCTCGGGGTCGTGTCGTCGCTGGACCATCTCGACCTGCTCGACGATCCCGCCGAGGGCGAATTGATCCGCACCATCGGCGATTTCGACGATGTCGTCGCGACCGCCGCCACGTTGCGCGAACCGCACCGGGTCTGTCGCTACCTCGAGGTCCTCGCCGGCACCTACCACCGGTTCTATGCCAAGTGCCGTGTCCTGCCGCAGGGTGACGAGAAACCGGCGGACATCCACCGGGCCCGGCTCGCCCTGTGCGAGGCCACCCGTCAGGTCTTGGCCAACGGCCTGGGGCTCGTCGGCGTCACCGCGCCGGAGCAGATGTGAACGCACACCCCGCCGGCCCCCGGCACGCCGAACTGCTGGCCGCACCCCATCTCGCCGAGCGTCCGAACGACCCGGCGGTGCTCGCCGCCATCCCCGCACAGGTGTGGCCGCGCAACGCATCCCGCGACGAATCGGGCGAGCTACGGTTGGCCGGCGTGCCGGTGAGTCAGCTCGCCGAAGAGTTCGGGACGCCGGCGTTCGTCGTGGACGAGGCCGACTTCCGGTCGCGCTGCCGGGACATGATGGCGGCGTTCGGCCCGTACGGGCGAGTGCACTACGCGTCGAAGGCGTTCCTGAGTACCGAGATCGCGCGCTGGGTCGACGACGAGGGGCTGTCCCTGGACGTCTGCAGCGGTGGTGAACTCGCCATCGCACTGCGCGCCGGTTTCCCGCCGGAGCGAATCGCATTGCACGGCAACAACAAGAGCGTCGACGAGCTGCGCGCTGCGGTCGACGCCGGGATCGGGCACGTCGTCCTCGACTCGATGATCGAGATCGATCGGCTCGACGTGATCGCCGGCGAACGCGGTGTCGTCGCCGACGTGCTGGTGCGCGTGACCGTCGGTGTCGAAGCGCACACCCACGAGTTCATCTCGACCGCACACGAGGACCAGAAGTTCGGATTCTCGCTCGCCGGTGGGATCGCGATGGAAGCCATCCGGCGGGTCTTCGCGACCGACAACCTCAGGCTCGTGGGTCTGCACAGCCACATCGGGTCGCAGATCTTCGACATGGACGGATTCGAGCTGGCCGCCCACCGGGTGCTCGGACTGCTCCGCGACGTCGTCGGCGAGTTCGGTGTCGAGAAGACCGCGCAGATGTCGGTCGTCGATCTCGGTGGCGGACTGGGGATCTCGTACCTCCCCGACGAGCGTCCGCTGCCGGTGCAGAAGGTGGCGGAGACGCTCGCGGCGATCGTCGAGCGGGAGTCGGCAGCACTCGGGCTGCCCATGCCGACCATCGCCGTCGAACCGGGCCGCGCCATCGCCGGTCCCGGCACGATCACGCTGTATCGCGTCGGCACCGTGAAGGACGTCGCACTGGGCGGCGGCGCCGTACGACGCTACGTCTCCGTCGACGGCGGCATGAGCGACAACATCCGCACCGTTCTCTACGACGCCGAATACGACGTGCGGCTCGTGTCCCGGGTGTCGGAGGCCCGTGCGGTGGTGTGCCGGGTCGTGGGAAAGCATTGCGAGAGCGGCGACATCGTGATCAAGGACTGTTGGCTGCCGGAGGATCTCGGCCCCGGCGACCTGATCGCGGTGGCGGCGACCGGTGCCTACTGCTACTCGATGTCGAGCCGATACAACATGACCATGAGACCGCCCGTGGTGGCGGTGGCCGACGGGAACGCCCGGCTACTGCTGCGCCGGGAGACCATCGACGACTTCCTCAGCCTGGAGGTGGGCCTGTGACCGAATCCGTGCAGAACACAAGTGGCGCAACCGATGCGGACTCGCGCACCATCGGTGTCGCGGTGCTCGGCATGGGCAATGTCGGTGCCGAGGTGGTGCGCATCATCACCGACAACGCCGACGACCTCCGGGCGCGCGTCGGGGCTCCCGTGGAGATCCGCGGCGTCGCGGTGCGGGATCTCGGCCGTCCCCGCAAGATCGCGCAGGATCTCCTGACCGACGACCCGGCGGCACTCGTCGCGCGCGACGACGTCGACATCGTCGTCGAGTTGATGGGCGGCATCGACCCGGCCCGCGGTCTGATCCGGTCGGCGCTCGAGAGCGGCAAGTCGGTGGTGACGGCGAACAAGGCGCTCCTCGCCGAATACACCGGCGAACTCGCGACCGCCGCGGCAGATGCCAAGGTGGACCTCTACTTCGAGGCCGCGGTCGCCGGCGCCATCCCGGTCATCCGTCCGCTGATGCAGTCGCTGGCCGGCGACACCGTCGAGCGGGTCAACGGCATCGTCAACGGCACCACCAACTTCATCCTCTCCGCGATGGACGAGACGGGCGCCGACTACGCCGACACCCTCGCCGAGGCCGGCCGCCTCGGATATGCCGAAGCCGATCCGACGGCCGACGTCGAGGGCTACGACGCCGCGGCCAAGGCGGCGATCCTCGCCTCGATCGCCTTCCACACGCGGGTCACGGCGGCCGATGTGCACCGCGAGGGCATCTCCTCGGTCACGTCCGCGGACCTGGTCGCGGCCAAGAAGTTCGACTGCACGATCAAACTGCTCTCGATCTGCGAGCGCGTCCGCGACGCCAATGGCGCGCAACGGATCTCGGCGCGCGTGTACCCCGCGCTGATTCCGCTGACCCACCCGCTGGCGACCGTGAACGGCGCGTTCAACGCCGTCGTCGTGGAAGCCGAGAACGCCGGGCGGCTGATGTTCTACGGGCAGGGTGCCGGGGGATCACCGACGGCATCCGCGGTTCTCGGCGACATGGTCATGGCCGCCCGCAACCGCGTGCACGGCGGGCGCGGACCGCTCGAGTCGACCTACGCCTCCCTGCCCGTCGCCCCGATCGACGACGTGTTCACGCGGTATTACGTCTCGATGCGGGTGGCCGACAAGCCCGGCGTGCTGGCGCAGGTCGCGGGGGAGTTCTCGAAGCGGTCGGTCAGCATCGCCGCGGTGCGCCAGGAGGGCGCGGGCGACGACGCCCGCCTGATCCTGGTCACCCACCGCGCCCCCGACCGAGCTCAATCGGATTGTGTTGCGGCGCTCGAAGACATGGACGCCGTCATCAAGGTGTCGAGTGTTTTGCGATTGGAAGGTACCGATGACTGAAGCGACTTCTACGCCTGTGCACCGCGCGTGGCCGGGCCTCATCGAGGCCTACCGGTCGCGGTTGCCCGTCGCCGACGACTGGAAGGTCGTCACGCTGCTCGAGGGTGGCACCCCGCTGATCAGTGCGCCGCATCTGTCGTCGCTGACCGGCTGCGAGGTCTACCTCAAGGTGGAGGGCCTCAACCCCACCGGTTCGTTCAAGGACCGCGGCATGACGATGGCCGTCAGCAACGCGGTCAACAACGGCAAGACCGCGGTCCTGTGCGCATCCACGGGCAACACCTCGGCATCAGCCGCCGCATACGCCACCCGGGCCGGGATCACCTGCGCGGTCCTGATCCCGCAGGGCAAGATCGCGATGGGCAAGCTCGCGCAGGCGGTCATGCACGGCGCCAAGATCATCCAGGTCGAGGGCAACTTCGACGACTGTCTCGAACTCGCGCGCAAGGCGACCGCCGAGTTCACCGAGATCGAACTCGTGAACTCGGTCAACCCGGCGCGGATCGAGGGTCAGAAGACCGCCGCCTTCGAGATCGTCGACGTGCTGGGCCGTGCCCCCGACGTCCACGCTCTGCCGGTCGGCAACGCGGGCAACATCACCGCGTACTGGAAGGGCTACAAGGAGTATCACGCCGACGGCGTCTCGTCGTCGGTGCCGCGCATGCTCGGTGTCCAGGCCGCGGGCGCCGCGCCGCTGGTGAACGGCGCGCCGGTGAAGGACCCGGAGACCGTCGCCACCGCCATCCGCATCGGTTCCCCGGCCAGCTGGAACCAGGCCGTCGCCGCGAAGGACGAGTCGACCGGGCAGTTCCTGGCGGCCACCGACGAGAAGCTGCTCGAGGCCTACCGACTCGTCGCCGGCAAGGAGGGCGTGTTCGTCGAGCCGGCGTCGGCGGCCAGCGTCGCGGGCCTGCTCGCCGCGAGTGCCGACGGCTGGATCGAGCGGGGCTCGACCGTGGTGTGCACGGTCACCGGCAACGGTCTGAAGGACCCCGACACCGCGCTGGCGGGCATCCCGGCGGTCGAGGCCATTCCGGTGGACCCGGTGGCGGTCGCGAATGCTCTCGGTGTCGGCTGACGGGGCCGGGTCCGCGGCGGCTGCTGCGGGAACGGTGCCGGTAGGGCTCTCGACGAGGGTCCGCGTGCCCGCCTCCAGTGCCAACCTGGGGCCCGGATTCGACTGTCTCGGAATAGCTCTCGGAATCTACGACGAGGTGATCGTCGAGACGGTCCCGGATGGCGTCACCCTCGAGGTCGAGGGTGAGGGCGCCGACGCCGTGCCCCGCGACGACTCGCACCTCGTGGTGCGGGCGCTCACGCACGGACTGGCACACGCCGGGCTGCGGGCCCCCGGTCTGACATTGCGCTGCGTCAACCGGATCCCGCATTCCCGGGGTCTGGGTTCGTCCGCCGCCGCCGCGGTGTCGGGTCTCGCCGCCGCGTCGGGCCTGATCTCGGCCGCCGGCCTCGGTCCGGGGCTCTCGGCCGACGAACTGGTACAACTGTCCAGCGAATTCGAGGGTCACCCCGACAACGCGGCCGCGAGCGTGCTCGGCTCGGCGGTCGTCACGTGGACCGAATCAGCTGACGGCGTCGCCTCGTATCACGCGCACCGTCTCCCGGTGCACCCCGACATCTACGCAACGGTCTTCGTGCCCGACACCGAGTCGTCGACGTCGTTCACCCGCGGGCTGCTCCCGGATTCGGTCCCGCGCGCCGACGCCGTGTTCAACCTGAGCCGGTCGGCCCTCGCCGTCGTCGCGCTGACCACCGATCCGCGCAACCTCATGGCCGCGTCCCAGGATCGGTTGCACCAGCCGTACCGGGCGTCGGCGATGGCGCCGACGCACGATCTGGTCAGCGCGCTGCGTGCTCGGGGACATGCTGCGACGGTGTCCGGAGCGGGACCGACCGTCCTGGTGCTCGGTACGGCGCCGGTGCCCGCCGAGATCCGTCAGCTGGCGCAGGGCCTCGGGTTCGACGCCCGGTCGGTCGCCGTCGCCGGCGGCGTCGAGATCACCGTCGGCTGATCGGCGTCGTCCGCACGACCGCCGGAGTGAAAGCGCATTCATTTGGCGCTTCCGGCGTGTTGCCCCTATCATGCGAACGGGGTTACCATATTCTGGTCTAGCCGCGCAGGCTTGTCCTGCCGCTTCTCATCCTTCACCGATCGGAGATGACCGGCTGTGTATCCGGGCCGGGGTCATGGATCTCTGTCGACGGTGCCGAAGCGCAGGTGTTTCCGGGCACGCTCGCAGCGGACCACACATTCTCACCGTCCACCGCGGACGGACTCCCTAGCGCACAGAAGCAGGGAAACGTAGACCTCACGCAGTTCTCGTCTGCGGGAGGAACGAAAGGACTTCCGTGACCGATACGGACCTGATCACCGCACCTGCCGAGCAGGAATCCGCGGGTTCGGCCGGCCCCGACTCGGGACGACCGGCCACCAAGACACGTGCACGAACCGGCCTGTCCGGCATGGTGCTCAGCGAACTGCGGACGGTCGCCGGTGAACTCGGCATCAAGGGCACCTCCGGGATGCGCAAGGGCGATCTGATCGCCGCGATCAAGGAGCGCCAAGCGGGTGGCGACGCCCCGGCCGCGAAGAGCGCTCCCGCCCGGTCGAAGGCCGGCACGTCGAAGCCGGCGACGAACGACGACCAGCTGACCATCGGCGACTCCCCGGCCGCGACCGGGGCGGACACGACCGAGAAGAACGACGCCCCCCGGAGCGGCGCGCGCACCCAGCGCGGCGCCGGCCGCAAGGCCGCTGCCGCGGACGCACCGGCCGAGGCGTCGTCCACCGAGACCGCGAACGCCGACGCTTCGGGAACAACGAACAACCCGGCTGCCACCCAGGCCGACGGCTCGCGGAACGGCGCCGACGCGGCGAAGTCCGAGGCCCAGGCCGGGGATGCACCCAAGGGCGGCAGCGCTTCCGAGACCGACTCGTCGGAGACCGGTGCGGGACGCGAGCGACGCCGCGGCCGTGACGGCTCGGGCGAGGCCGCGGGTGACTCCGACGGCAACGACCAGCGCACTCGGCGCAACCGCAACCAGAACCGCGACAACCAGAATCGCGACGGGGGCCAGAACCGCGACGGGGGCCAGAATCGCGACAAGCAGAACCGCGACGGCAACCAGAACCGCGACGGCAACCAGAACCGCGACGGAAATCAGAATCGTGACGGGGGTCAGGACGACGACGGCGAGGGCGGCGGTCGCCGTCGGGGTCGCCGGTTCCGTGAGCGTCGTCGCGGCCAGAATCGCGACACCCCGAACGAGCCGCAGGTGTCCGACGATGACGTGTTGCAGCCCGTCGCCGGCATCCTCGACGTGCTCGACAACTACGCCTTCGTGCGCACCTCGGGGTACCTCGCCGGTCCGAACGACGTCTACGTCTCGATGAACCTGGTCCGCAAGAACGGACTTCGACGCGGCGACGCGATCACCGGTGCGGTCAAGGTGCCGCGTGAGGGCGACCAACAGAACCAGCGCCAGAAGTTCAACCCGCTGGTGCGGCTGGACACCGTCAACGGCGGAGACGTCGAGACGGCCAAGCGTCGCCCCGAGTTCAACAAGCTCACGCCGCTGTACCCGAACCAGCGCCTGCGGCTGGAGACCACCCCCGAACGACTCGACACCCGTGTGATCGATCTGATCATGCCGATCGGCAAGGGGCAGCGGGCCCTGATCGTGTCGCCGCCGAAGGCCGGTAAGACGACGATCCTGCAGGACATCGCCAACGCGATCGCGACCAACAATCCCGAATGCCACCTCATGGTCGTCCTCGTCGACGAGCGTCCCGAGGAGGTCACGGACATGCAGCGTTCGGTGCGGGGTGAGGTCATCGCCTCGACCTTCGATCGGCCGCCGTCAGACCACACCTCGGTGTCGGAGCTCGCGATCGAGCGCGCCAAGCGACTCGTCGAGAGCGGGAAAGACGTTGTGGTGCTGCTGGACTCGATCACCCGTCTGGGTCGTGCGTACAACAACGCGTCGCCCGCGTCGGGTCGGATCCTGTCCGGTGGTGTCGATTCGACCGCGCTGTACCCGCCGAAGCGGTTCCTCGGCGCGGCGCGCAACATCGAGAACGGCGGGTCGCTGACGATCATCGCCTCGGCGCTCGTCGAGACCGGCTCCACCGGCGACACGGTGATCTTCGAGGAGTTCAAGGGCACCGGCAACGCCGAGCTCAAGCTCGACCGCAAGATCTCCGAGCGCCGGGTGTTCCCGGCGGTGGACGTCAACCTGTCGAGTACTCGTAAGGACGAGCTGCTGCTGTCGCCGGAGGAATTCTCCATCGTGCACAAGCTGCGTCGCGTGCTCTCGGGTCTCGACTCGCAGCAGGCCATCGACCTGCTGATCAGTCAGCTGAAGAAGACCAAGACGAACATCGAGTTCCTGATGACGGTGCAGAAGACCGCACCGGGCGGGAACAACGACGACTGAGTTCTGCGACTGCGACGAGCCACGAAGGTCACCGGACCTTCGTGGCTCGTCGTTTTCGCTCCTCGGGAACTGCGGCCTGGCGGCCGTCGTGGACTACGACACAACACTCGAGCATCTGAACCTCATCCTCCCTGAGGTGCGAGCGAAGCGAGCCACGAAGGGTGTAGCAACGTGTCTCGCCAGCCCTTCGTGACTCGTCGACCTCGACGCGCTCCTTCGTCGCTTGCTCGGCCCGGCGGCTTGCGCTCCTCGCACCTCAGGGAGCAGGGGTTTTGTAGTCTCTTCGGATCAGCGAGCGATGGGGGTTCGCTTCTCTCGGATTGGGGAGCGGTGGGAGACGGACGGGGTTGCGCGACTCGCGCGGTGTCCTCTCAGCCGGCGAGGTCGGCCGCCAGGTGTTGCCACGCCTGCGCACTCGGCGGTGCGACGGCCCCGGTCTGGGTGACGATCAGCGCGCACTCGCCTCCGCGGCTGTAGATCTCGAGTGATCCCGTGCGGTCCCACACCCCGCGGGGCCACGTCACCCAGCATTCGCCGACGAGGTCGAAGTTGATCATCACGCGGGCGCTGCCGGATGCCAGCACCATCTGGCCCCGATGCTCGCGGGCTCCGTCGAGACGGTCCTGGCGCATCTGGATGCATCCCGGCGCCGCCGTCGCGAAGGTCACGGTCATCCCCAGTCCCGCTGCGTGCTCGAGTGCGGCGATCACCGTACGTGTCTCGACGCGGACGGTACGCGCGCAGTCGAGATGGGGGAGGGCCGCCAGGCGGGCGACACCTCCGTCGGTGAGTACCGCGTCGAATTGTGCGACCTGATCGTCGTCGATCGAGGCGGACGGGTCCACGCACTGTGGCGCAGGCGAATCCACGAAGGGCCCATCAAGGACCGCGGCCGCGCCGGTGCAGGTCATCGCCTCGAACGCCAGCCGGTCGGAGTTCTCCGTCAGGTAGGTGGCGTGAGCGGTGTTGCCGCGGTGGTCGAACAGTCGCAGGGTCGGCGGAACGTGGGCGGCGGGATCGCTGAGCAACGCCGACGACAAGCGAGAGGGGTTGAGCCGCAGTGCGATCTGCTGCGAGTCGACACGAAGCGGACCGCCCACGGTCGTCGGGAGGTCATGGACTCCGACCGCGTTCATGATCACCGGACCGGCAACGGTGACGCCGACGACCTGGGCCAGGCCGGGCAGGCGCGCGGCGACCGCGGGGACGTCGTGATTCACCGAGGAGTCCGCGAATCCGGCTGTCCGCAGCAGGATCTCGAGATCGCTGCGGGCGTGCGGATGGTCCCCGGCGGAGTGGGTCATCTCAGTAGACGTCGCGTGAGTAGCGATTCTCCGCGCGCAGGCGATCGACGTACGCCGCGGCCTGGTCGGGCTCGAGACCACCGTGTTCGGCGACGATCTCGTGCAGCGCCGCATCGACGTCGTCGGCCATCGTCGTGGCGTCGCCGCACACATACAGATGCGCGCCGGCCTCGAGCCACGCGAACAGCTCACCGCTGTGTTCGCGCATCCGGTCCTGGACGTAGACCTTGTGTTCCTGATCGCGGGAGAAGGCGAGGTCGAGCCGGTCGAGAAGCCCGTCGGTGACGAACCGGTCGAGCTCCTCGGCATAGAGGTAGTCGTGGCCGCGATGCTGGTCACCGAAGAACAGCCAGTTGCCGCCGGGTGCGCCGGCCGCGGCCCGCTCATGCAGGAAACCGCGGAACGGGGCGATGCCGGTGCCCGGGCCGATCATGATGGCCGAGACGTCGTCGGCGGGCAGCCGGAACTTCTTGTTGGGGGAGATGAAGACGGGCACGGTGTCGCCGGGCGCGCAGCGGTCGGCCAGGTGGGTGGAGCACACACCTCCGCGATCCCGGTCGGCGACGCGGTAGCGCACCGTGGCCATCGTGATGTGCACGGTGTCGCCGTGGACCCGCGGGCTCGACGAGATCGAGTACTCGCGGTGCGCGAGGGGACTCAACTCCTCGAGCAGTTCCTCGGGAGTCGGGGTGAAGATCGGGTCCAGATCCAGCAGATCGAGGACGTCGAGTCCGTGGAGCCACGCGTCGAGTGCCTGCGGGTCACCGGCGTCGAGAAGTCGGGCGAGTTCGGGGTGTCCGGTGCGTTCGGCGACGACCCGGACGAGGTACTTCGACGGCGCGCCGATCTCGTACCTGCTGGTCAGTGCCTCGCGCAGGGTGTAGGTCGCCTTGCGGTCGGCGATGATCTCGTCGCCCACCGCGCGCAGCCGGGCGAGCAGGAGATCGACCAGCGCGGGATCGTTCGTCGGAGCGATCCCGATGCCGTCGCCGGGCTCGTAGGTGATGCCGCTGTCGCCGAGATCGAGTTCGAGATGCCGGACCTCCTTGGCCGATCCGGGACCGGAGAGGAGTTCGTTCCGCACGACCGTCGCCGGGTAGGGATTGCGCCGGTTCCACGGCGATCGGGCCGTCTTGCCGGTACGACGGGCGGGGGAGGTCCGTGCGGTGTCGACTGCGAGGCTGCTGCCGGTGGAGGCGGCGTCGTACATCGAGGATTCCTTCGGGGACGGGGTGCGGGGGAGCGTGTGCCGCCGACAGGGCGGGCGACGCCACGGTACTACACTTAGGCAACCCTTACGAGGATCGCGATCTGCGTCACGTGTAGCGAAGTGGCGGTGGCCGTGTCGGGAATGGATCCGAGCAGCCCGCCGTTGAGGCACCTGCGACCGCGGTGACCGGGATTTTTCCCGGGTGATGCCCCCGTGGCATACTGATCGGTCGAGTCCGGTTCCGGTTCACACCGTCGACAAGCGACGGTGACCCGGCGACCTCAGAAAGGGACAGTCAGACATGAAGCAGGGAATCCACCCCGAGTACGCGACGACCACCGTCGTCTGCGGCTGCGGCAACACCTTCGAGACCCGCAGCACCGCTGCCAACGGTCGGATCAACGTCGAGGTCTGCTCGCAGTGCCACCCGTTCTACACGGGCAAGCAGAAGATCCTCGACACCGGCGGCCGCGTTGCCCGGTTCGAGAAGCGCTACGGCAAGCGCGCCAAGTAGACCACGCTGCGACGCCCGCCCGACGATGTCGGGACGGGCGTCGCTGTGTTTTCCGGTCAGAGTTCTTCCCGGTGTCGCCGATCATCCGGCGTGCGCCGGTCGACAAGTGAGGTCGCCTTCATGAGTACGCAGAGTCCCTCGGCCATCGACGACATCCTGGCCGAGCACTCGGGTCTCGAACGCCAGCTGGCCGATCCCGCCCTGCACGACGATCCCGCCGCGGCCCGTCGCGTCGGTAAGCGATTCGCCGAGCTCGCGCCCGTCATGGCGACCTACACCCGGTTGAAGGCGGCACGCGAGGATCTCGAGGCCGCACGGGAACTGGCCGCCGATGACGCGTCGTTCGCCGCCGAGATCCCCTCTCTCGAAGAGGCCGTCGAGGAACTCGACGCGACGTTGACCGACCTGCTCGCCCCGCGCGACCCCCACGACGCCGACGACGTGGTCCTGGAGATCAAATCCGGTGCGGGCGGCGAGGAATCGGCACTGTTCGCGGCGGACCTGGCCCGGATGTACCTCAAGTACTGCGAGCGTCACGGCTGGAAGGCGCAGGTGCTCGGCGTGACCGAGTCCGATCTCGGCGGCTACAAAGAGGCCACCTTTTCGATCAAGTCGAAAGAGGCCGTGCGCGACGGGGTCTGGTCGCGACTGAAGTTCGAGGGCGGTGTGCACCGCGTCCAGCGGGTGCCGGTCACCGAGTCGCAGGGCCGCATCCACACGTCGGCGGCCGGGGTGCTGATCTACCCCGAGCCCGAAGAGGTGGCCGAGGTGACGATCGACGAATCGGAACTGCGCATCGACGTCTACCGCTCGTCCGGCAAGGGCGGCCAGGGCGTGAACACCACCGATTCGGCGGTCCGGATCACCCACCTGCCCACCGGAATCGTCGTCACATGCCAGAACGAACGTTCGCAGTTGCAGAACAAGGCGCGCGCGATGCAGGTCCTCGCCGCCCGGCTGCAGTCCGCAGCCGAGGAAGAGGCGGAGGCCGCCGCCGCGCAGGGTCGTGCGGCCCAGATCCGCACCGTGGACCGGTCCGAGCGGATCCGGACCTACAACTTCCCCGAGAACCGCATCACCGATCACCGGATCGGTTACAAGGCCAGCAATCTCGACGCGGTCCTCGCCGGTGACATGGACAACCTGCTCGACGCGCTCGTCGCCGCGGACCGGCAGGCCCGCATGGAAGCGGAATAGGTGTCGTGACCGGCAGGCCGACCCCGGTGCCGGACGAACTGCGTGCCGCAACCGCCCGTCTCGCCGCGTCCGGGATCGACTCCGCACGCCGTGACGCCGAATGGCTGATGGCGCACGTGCTCGGGATCGATGCGGGCCGTCTCGTGCTGGTGGACGCGATCGACGACGCGCCGGCGCGCGCGTTCCGGTCGGCGATCGACCTGCGGTCGCAGCGGATTCCGTTGCAGCACATCATCGGGACCGCCGCCTTCGGCCCGGTCGAGCTGGCCGTCGGCCCCGGAGTGTTCATCCCCCGGCCGGAGACCGAGTACCTCCTCGAATGGGCGGTCGACCGACTCCGGGCCACCCCCGGACCGCATTCCGCGGCCGATTTCTGCAGCGGCAGTGGGGCACTGGCGATCGGCATCGCCGCGATGAGTCCGGCGACGCGGGTCGTGGCGATCGAGGCCGACGAGGACGCGCTGGTGTGGTTGCGTCGCAACGTCGCCGCCGCGACACCGGCCGTCGGGTCACGGGTCGACGTCGTCGCCGCGGACGTCACCGACCCGGATCAGGTCGGGGGAGCCGTGCCGGCCGGCAGCGTGTCGGTCCTGGTCACGAACCCGCCCTACGTGCCGCTCGACGCCGTGGTCGGACCGGAGGTCGCCCACGACCCGGCTCGCGCGGTCTTCGGCGGCGCGGACGGGATGTCGGTCATCGTGCCGATGGTGCCGGTCATCGCCCGCACGCTGACGCCGGGTGGCGTCGTCGGGATCGAACACGACGACACGACCGCCGACGCCGTCGTGTCGTGCCTGCACGCGCACGGCGACTTCGAGGAAGTCACCCGTCACACCGATCTGACGGGCCGGCCGAGGTTCGTGACGGCGCGCCGACGGCAGGCCGGGTCCGTCGGACGCGGCATGGCAGGATGATCGCGTGAGCACTGTTTTCGACTGCAACGATCCACAGAACCGCTCGTCGGGGATTCGGGCGGCGGTCGGGGCGGCGAAGGCCGGACGGCTGATCGTGATGCCCACCGACACGCTCTACGGAGTCGGTTGCGACGCCTTCGATTCCGACGCCGTCGGTGCACTCCTCGCGGCCAAGCACCGGGGACGCGACATGCCCGTGCCGGTCCTGGTCGGTTCGTGGCACTCGATCGACGGCCTGGTCCTGTCCGTCCCGCAGCCCGCACGCGACCTGATCGAGGCTTTTTGGCCGGGCGGTCTGAGTCTGGTTGTCCGACAAGCACCCTCGCTGGCATGGGACCTCGGCGACACCGACGGCACCGTCATGCTGCGGATGCCGCTGCACCCGGTCGCGATCGACGTGCTGCGCGAGGTGGGGCCGATGGCGGTCTCGAGCGCGAACGTCTCGGGGCGTCCGCCGGCGACCACCGCCGACGAGGCGCGCGACCAACTCGGTGACGAGATCGCGGTGTATCTCGACGGTGGCCCGGCGCCGGCCGCGCAGGCGTCGACGATCGTCGATGTCTCCGGGCCGAGTCCGCGCATCCTGCGCGAGGGTGCGGTCTCGACGGACGCCGTCGCCGACGTACTCGACACGGACCCGGCCGCGCTGCTCGCGGAGCGATGAGCCCCGACGCGCCGAGGTTCGGACCACCCGGCGTCGAGGCGGGCGGCGCCCCGACCGGCGACGCCGCGGTCGACGCCCTGGTGAGCCGCGAGGTCGGCCGGCGCCGCGACACCTTGCAGCTGCTCGCCAGCGAGACCGAGCCGACGCCCGGGGTGCGGGCCGCGATGGCGTCGGTCTTCGACGCGAAGTATGCGGAGGGGTATCCCGGCGCGCGCTACCACGGCGGTTGTGAAGTGGCCGACGAGCTCGAGGAGCTCGCCGTCGGACGGGCCCGCGCGCTGTTCGGCGCCGAGTACGCCAATGTCCAGCCGCTGTCGGGGAGTGCGGCCAACCTCGCCGTCTATGCCGCCTTCGCCCAGCCCGGAGACCCGGTGCTCGCGCTGCGCCTCGAACACGGCGGCCACCAGACGCATGGTTCTCGGGCGAACTTCTCCGGGCGATGGTTCTCGCCGTTGCACTACGAGGTCCGCCGCGACGACGAACTCGTCGACTACGACCAGGCCCGGGATCTCGCGCTGGTGCACCGCCCCCGCATCCTCGTCGCCGGCGCCGCGTCCTACTCGCGGACGTTCGACTTTGCGTCCCTGCGCCGGATCGCCGACGAGGCCGAATGCATCCTCTGGGTCGACGCCGCACATCTCGCCGGGCACATCGCGGCCGGCCTGCTGCCCTCGCCGGTGCTGCACGCCGACATCGTCACCCTGTCCACCAACAAGGTGATCCGTGGTCCGCGCGGCGGGGTCATCCTCGCGCGGGCCGAACACGGCGAGGCCCTGCGCAAGGCGGTCTTCCCGTTCGTGCAGGGCGGTCCCGCGATGCACGCCGTCGCCGCGAAGGCGGTCGCCTGCGCGGAATCCGGTACCGACGAGTTCGCCGGCTACGTCCGTCGTGCGGTTGACAACGCCCGCGGTCTCGCCGCGGAACTGGCGTCTCGGGGCGCCCGGGTGGTGTCCGGCGGCACCGACATCCACCTCGCGGTCGTCGACGTCAGCGGCTTCGGCATCTCCGGGATGGAGGCGCAGCACCGGCTCGGCGCGGCCGGGATCGTCGTCGACAAGGCGGTCCTCCCGTTCGACACCCGCCCCGTCTCCGAGGGATCGGCGATCCGGATCGGTACGCCGGTGGCCACCGAGCGCGGCATGACCGCCGCGATGCATCCGGTCGTCGCCGACGCGATGGCCGCGGCGATGTCGACGCGCGACCGTGAGACACACGAGCGGATCCGTCGCGAGATCGCCGCACTGGCCTACGGGTAGCGTGGTCGCAATGTCAGAGACCCTTGCCCGTCTGACACCGGTGGTGGCGCGATGACCGGTGGCGCACCGGCCTTGCTCGCCGCCGCCGCGGACGGGGGAGGGACGGGGGTTCCTCTGCGCGAGCTCCTGCTCGTGGGGCTCACTGCCGCGGCCATGACCTACCTCCTGACCTCGGCGGTCCGCGTGTTCGCGATCCGCGCCGGCGCGGTCGCCGTGCCGCGGGTCCGCGACGTGCACGTGATCCCGACACCTCGCCTCGGCGGGCTCGGGATGTTCGGTGGGGTGGTGGCCGGGATCGCGCTCGCCGCGAACCTCCCCGCGCTCAATCGCGGATTCGCCTACACCACGGACATGACGGCGGTGATCGCCGCCGGCACGGTGATCGTCCTCGTCGGCGTCGTCGACGACCGGTGGGGCCTGGACGCGCTGACCAAATTCGTCGGTCAGCTCACCGCCGCCGGCGTTCTGGTGCTGCTCGGCATCAGCTGGCTGCAGCTCTACATCCCGTTCGCCGACATCGGCACGCTGGTGCTCGACCCGCTGCAGGCCGGTCTCCTCACGGTCGCGATCACGGTCGCGACGATCAACGCGATCAACTTCGTCGACGGCCTCGACGGTCTGGCCGCGGGATTGGGACTCATCGCCGCGGCGGCGATCTGTATGTTCTCGCTCGGTCTGCTGCGCGACCAGGGCGGCGACGTCAGCTACTACCCCCCGGCCCTCATCTCGGTGGCACTGGCCGGCGCGTGCCTCGGATTCCTCCCGCACAACTTCTCGCCGGCACGGATCTTCATGGGTGACTCGGGTGCGATGCTGATCGGTCTGCTGCTCGCCGCGGCCTCCACGAGTGCCTCGGGCCGTATCGCCGTGAACGCCTACGGACCGGCCGACATCTTCACGCTGCTGTCCCCGCTGATCCTGGTCGCCGCCGTCGTCTTCATCCCGATGCTCGACATGCTGCTGGCGGTGATCCGGCGGACCCGGGCCGGCGTCGGTTTCTACACCCCGGACAAGATGCACCTGCACCACCGCCTGCTCGAACTCGGGCACTCGCAGCGCCGGGTCGCGCTGATCATCTATCTGTGGGTCGGGGTGCTCGCGTTCTCGGCGGCGGCCAGCACGCTGTTCCCGCTGTCGGTGGTCGCCCCGGCCTTCGGTGCGGGCCTCGTCGTCGCGATGCTGGTGACGATGGCGCCGCGCCTGCATCGACGCCTCGCCGAACTGCGAACGTCGACGAAGGCGTACCGCTGACCGGCGTCTGCGACCCTGTCATTTCCGTGAGGGCGATACCTGGGCCTAAGGTAAGGAAACCGTAAATTATCGTGTACTATCGCCCGTAGTAGTCAACATGTGCGCAGACCCGGACACAAAGCCCCGGTTCTGTCTCACACGACGCAATACCCCCCGGTGAGACACCAAGAATGGTGTTGGTAGGGTCACAACGAAACGCGAGCTGACGCCCAGCGGCCATGTGTTGCTGCACGTACGCGGGTGATCCGTGCCATCGGTATGGAGTAGGAGAGCTGAGGAGGGACATGACCGCATCTGCCCCTGATTCGGCCCCCGTCTATCCCCAGGCGCCGACCGGACTCCGCCGCCCCGCGCTCATCGCGGGCGGGTTCATCGTGGTCGTGGCTGCCGTCTCGCTCGCCGTCGGACATCCGCTCTTCGCGGTGTTCTTCCTTCTCGGTGTCGCCGGGATCTTCGTCAACGCGATCCTCGTCCGACGTGCCGTCGACGTCGTGGTCGCCGACGAGAACCCGCGCAAGACCGCCCTTGCTCTCAACTCCGCCATGCGACTCGGTGCCATCACGGCGCTCGCGCTGCTGGCGGCTTTTCTGGTCCAACCCGACGGGTTGGGCGCGATGTTCGGACTCGCCATCGGCCAAGTGGTCTTGGTGCTGAACACGGTCATTCCGGTGATGAAAGGACTTCGTAGCCAACCATGACGACCGCCTTCAACCTTGCCGCAGAGGATGGCGAACCGGCCATCCAGGTGGGTCACTACACCAAGTTCGAGCTGTTCGGACTGACCTTCAACCTGGAGACCATCATCGCGACGGCGCTGGCCGCGGCGATCATGCTCGCGCTGGCGTTCTACCTGAAGTCGAAGGTCACCTCGACCGGCGTGCCGTCGGGTGTGCAGCTGTTCTGGGAGGCCATCACCATCCAGATGCGTGGGCAGGTCGAGAGTGCCATCGGCATGAAGATCGCCCCCTACGTTCTCCCGCTCGCGGTCTCGCTCTTCACCTTCATCCTGATCTCCAACTGGCTGTCCATCCTGCCGGTCCAGGTCGGTCACCACGAGATCCTCAAGCCGCCGGCCGCGGACGTGAACTTCGCCTACGCCCTTGCGCTCTTCGTCTTCGTCTGGTACCAGATCGCCGGCTTCCGGAAGCGCGGCCTGCTGGGTCACCCGAAGCGGATCATCAAGGGCCACGTCGCATTCCTCGCGCCGATCAACGTCATCGAGGAGTTCACCAAGCCGATCTCGCTCTCGCTGCGACTCTTCGGCAACGTCTTCGCCGGCAGCATGATGGTCGCCCTGATCGCACTCTTCCCGCCGTACATCATGTGGGCGCCCAACGCGATCTGGAAGTCCTTCGAGCTCTTCGTCGGTCTGATCCAGGCGTTCATCTTCGCGCTGCTGACGATCCTCTACTTCTCGCAGTCGATGGAGACCGAGGATCACTGACCCGCCCGAACCCGGGCACCGCGCGGAGACGGACACGGCCGCGCCCACAACCGAACATGACGACCTGCTCCGGCACCTGTCGGCGCAACTCCAGACCTGACACACCAGATGTCAGCAACGAAAGGGAAATATCACAATGGATCCAATGATTGGCCTCGGCGCACTCATCGGTGGCGGCCTGATCATGGCCGGTGGCGCCGTCGGTGCCGGTATCGGTAACGGTCTGGCCGGTAGCCAGCTGATCGCCGGTATCGCTCGCCAGCCCGAGGCACAGGGTCGCCTGTTCACCCCGTTCTTCATCACCGTCGGTCTGGTCGAGGCGGCCTACTTCATCAACCTGGCCTTCATGGCGCTCTTCGTGTTCGCCACCCCGATCAGCGCCGGCTGATCGTCGCTCTCCCTTTTGTCGCCGAGTAGAAACGACACCTCACCACAATGACGCTTGCTGCAGAGAACTTCCTGCTCCCGAATGGAACGTTCTTCGTTGTCCTGCTCATCTTCGTGATTTTGCTGCTGGTCATCCGCAAGTTCGTGGTTCCGCCGATCCAGCAGGTCCTCGAGGAGCGGGACGCGATGATCCACCGCACCGTGGAGGACAACCGGACCGCCGCCGCCGAATTCGAGGATGCGGACGTCCAGTTCCGTTCGCTCCTCAAGGAAGCGCGCGGTGAGGCCACCGCCAAGCGCGACGATGCTCGCGCCCAGGGGCGGGAACAGCTGAACGAGATGAAGCAGCGAGCGACCGCCGAGGCCGACGCCGCCCTGCAGTCGACCAGCTCCGAGCTGGCGACGCAGGGTGAGCAGGCCGCCTCGACGGCTGCAGCTGATGTGGACGCACTCGCCAAGACGCTTGCGGCGCGTGTGCTCGGTGTCGACTCGGCAACTCTTTCCGATACCCGATCGACGAGCGGAGCGGTGAACTGATCATGGCTGCCAACACTGAGACCGAATCCGACCAGGGCCCCATCGGCACCTGGCTGCACGACATCGGTGCTGCGTTCGACCCCGCGATCTTCATCGCTCAGCTCTTCGGCTTCGCGGTCATCCTCTTCCTCCTGTGGAAGTACGTCCGGCCGCCGGTGGCGAAGATGATGCGGGATCGACAGGAGACCGTGCGTCAGCAGCTCGCCGAGAGCGAGGCCGCTGCCAAGCGCGTCGCCGACGGCAAGCAGGCCCGCGAGAAGGCGGTCGCCGAGGCCAAGGCTGAGGCGGAACAGATGCAGAAGGACGCCGCGGCTGACGCCGAGGCGATCACCTCCGACATCCGCGCACAGGCCGACCACGAGGTCAAGCGCATCTCCGAGCACGGCCGCAACCAGGTCGCCCTGGTGCGCGCCAACCTCGTTCGTCAGCTGCGCACCGATCTCGGACTCACCGCGGTCGACAAGGCCGGCGAACTGGTGCGCAACCATCTCGCCGACGACTCGGCCCAGGCGGCGAGCGTCGACCGGGTCATCGACGAACTCGAGGAGATGTCGTCGGGTTCGACGAACGCGGTTCCCTCGAGCGCCTCGCTCGTCGGTCTGCACGCGATGCGTGCCGCCAGCCGCGACGCCGCTCTCGCCGTGTCGGAGCACTTCGATTCGGCGGCAATCGATCTCGACGGTTCGGCACTTGCCGACGCCTCGGGTGACCTCACCGCGGCGATCAACTTCCTCGGCGAGAACCCGGTCCTGCGCAAGCGCCTGGTCGAGGACGACGAGAACCCCGAGGGCAAGAAGGCCATGGTGCACCGTCTGTTCGACGGCAAGCTCGCCCCGGTCGTCGTCGAGGTGCTCGCGACCGCGTCGAGTCAGCGGTGGTCGTCGTCGAGCGACTTCGTCGTCGGTCTGCGTCGTCAGAACTCCCTGATCGTCCTCACCGCCGCCGAACGCGACGGGGTCATCGAGCAGGTCGAGGACGAGCTCTTCCGGGTGAGCCGAGTCCTCGAGGCCAACCCGCAGCTGTCCTCGCTGCTGTCCGACCACGGCAAGGACGCCGACAAGCGCGTCGACCTGCTGAAGAAGCTGGTCGGCGACAAGGTCGGCACCCACACCTGGACGCTGCTGTCCTCGACCGTGCGCCTGCTGCACGGCCAGGCCGCCGACGTCGCGGTCGATCAGCTCGCCGAGCTGGCCGCCGCCCGTCGCGGCGAGTCGGTCGCCCACGTGGTGTCCGCCTCTCCGCTGTCCGATGCCCAGATCGATCGACTGTCGGGCGTGCTCGGCGGAATCTACGGTCGGACCATCTCGGTGCAGACCGAGATCGCCCCGGAACTGCTCGGCGGTCTCCGGATCAGTGTCGGCGACGAGGTCATCGACGCCGATGTCGCGACACGGCTGGCCAAGGCCGCCGAGACGCTGCCGCGCTGACGACCACCCCGACACACCCGAACCCACGAAGCCCAGAGCTCAGAGCCTTCGAGACTCCGAGCCACATCAAGGAAAGACGAGAACCCATGGCGGAGTTGACGATCTCACCAGACGAGATCAAGGGAGCGATCGAGCAGTACGTCTCGTCGTTCGAAGCCGAAGCGTCGCGTGACGAGGTCGGCATCATCACCGATACCTCGGACGGCATCGCCCACGTCAGCGGCCTTCCGAGCGCAATGGCCAACGAGCTCCTCGAGTTCCCCGGCGGCGTCCTCGGCGTCGCACTGAACCTCGACGAGGACGAGATCGGCGCCGTGATCCTGGGTGACTACGAGTCCCTGGAAGAAGGCCAGCAGGTCAGCCGCACCGGCGACGTGCTCTCCGTCCCCGTCGGTGATGCGTTCCTGGGACGCGTCATCAACCCGCTGGGTGCCCCGATCGACGGCCAGGGCGACATCGAAGCCGACGAGCAGCGCGTCCTCGAGTTGCAGGCCGCCACCGTGCTCGAGCGCCAGCCGGTCGAGGAGTCCCTCGCCACCGGCATCAAGGCCATCGACGCCATGACCGCCATCGGCCGCGGACAGCGTCAGCTCGTCATCGGCGACCGCAAGACCGGCAAGACCGCGGTCTGCATCGACGCCATCCTGAACCAGAAGGCCAACTGGGAGACCGGCGACCCCACCAAGCAGGTTCGCTGCATCTACGTCGCGATCGGTCAGAAGGGTTCGACCATCGCCGGCGTCAAGTCCGCCCTCGAAGAGGCGGGCGCGATGGAGTACACCACCATCGTCGCGGCTCCCGCCTCGGACTCGGCCGGCTTCAAGTGGCTGGCCCCGTACACCGGCTCGGCCATCGGCCAGCACTGGATGTACCAGGGCAAGCACGTCCTCATCGTGTTCGACGACCTGACCAAGCAGGCCGAGGCCTACCGCGCCATCTCGCTGCTGCTGCGTCGTCCGCCGGGCCGCGAGGCATACCCCGGTGACGTCTTCTACTTGCACTCCCGTTTGCTGGAGCGTTGTGCGAAGCTGTCCGACGAGCTCGGCGGCGGCTCGATGACCGGTCTGCCGATCATCGAGACCAAGGCCAACGACGTCTCGGCGTTCATCCCGACCAACGTCATCTCGATCACCGACGGCCAGGTCTTCCTGGAGTCGGACCTCTTCAACAAGGGTGTTCGACCGGCCATCAACGTCGGTACCTCGGTGTCGCGCGTCGGTGGCGCCGCCCAGACCAAGGGCCTCAAGAAGGTCTCGGGATCGCTGCGTCTGGAGCTGGCCCAGTTCCGTGAGCTGGAGGCCTTCTCGGCCTTCGCCTCCGACCTCGACGACGCCTCGAAGGCACAGCTCGAGCGCGGTGCCCGCTGGGTCGAGATGCTGAAGCAGGACCAGTACAGCCCCTTCTCGGTCGAGGATCAGATCGTCTCGATCTACCTCTGCGGTGAGGGCCACTACGACTCGGTCCCGGTCGACGACGTGCGCAACTTCGAGACCCAGCTGCTGAGCCACCTGCACCACAACGCGACCGGTGTCTACGACTCGATCGCCGGCGGCAAGGTGCTCAGCGACGACCAGGCCGAGGCCCTGATCGCCGAGACCAACAAGTTCAAGAACGGCTACCTCACCCACGACGGCCGTCGCGTCGTCAACGAGGCCGAGGCCGAGGCGATGGATGCCGACAACGTCGAGAACGAAGAGATCAAGATCCGCAAGTGATCTCAGACGTCAACGGACATCGCGAAAAGGAAGGGGTGAGGGCTCATGGCCAGCATTCGTGAGCTGCGCTCACGCATCCGGTCGGTCCAGTCGACCAAGAAGATCACCAAGGCTCAGGAACTGATCGCGACCTCGCGTATCACCAAGGCACAGGGACGGGTGGCGGCGGCCAAGCCGTACTCGCAGGAGATGACCGCCGTGCTCTCGGAGCTGGCGAGCAACTCGGGATCGCTGGACAACCCGCTGCTCAACGAGCGGGAGAACCCGAAGCGCGCGGCGATCCTGGTCGTGACCAGCGACCGCGGTATGTGCGGTGGTTACAACGCGAACGTGCTCAAGGCGACCCGCGAACTCATCGCGCTCCTGCGCGACGAAGGCAAGGAAGCGGTCCTGTTCGTCATGGGTCGCAAGGGTGTCGGGTTCTTCAGCTTCCGGGGTCTGGAGATCTCGGACTCGTGGACGGGCTTCTCGGAGTCACCGCAGTACTCGGACGCGGCGACGGCGACCAGCTTCCTGGTGGACCTCTTCCAGGCAGGATCGGGCACCGAGGTCGAGCGCCCAGAAGGAGACGGCACCCTCGAGGGTGTCGACGAGCTGCACCTGGTCTACACGCGGTTCCAGTCGATGCTGGCGCAGGTGCCCGAGGTCCGGCGGATCGCCCCGCTGGTCGTGTCGCACGACGAGGATTCGTCCGACGACACGCCGTCGCGCAACTACACCTTCGAACCCGGGGCCGACGCCCTGCTCGACGCGCTGCTGCCGAAGTACGTGGCGACGCGGGTCTACGCGGCGCTGCTGGATTCGTCGGCATCGGAGTCGGCCGCGCGCCGCACCGCGATGAAGGCCGCGACGGACAACGCCGAAGAACTGTCCAAGTCGTTGTCGCGCGAGGCCAACCAGCTCCGCCAGGCCCAGATCACCCAGGAAATCAGCGAGATCGTCGGCGGCTCGAGCGCACTGGCGAATTAGCGTGCGCGCCAGCCGAGTCGGATCGACGAGAACCCATACTTCGATAAAGAGGAAGTGACCCAAGCACCATGACCGCAGCAGTAGAAACCCCCTCCGCGCAGTCGGCGGGTTCCGCCGACGGGCGGGTCGTCCGCATCATCGGCCCCGTGGTCGACGTCGAGTTCCCGCGGGGCTCGATTCCTGAACTGTTCAACGCCCTGCACGCCGAGGTCGCTCTCTCCTCGGTCGCCAAGACCCTGACCCTCGAGGTCGCGCAGCACCTCGGTGACAACCTGGTGCGCACGATCTCGATGCAGCCGACCGACGGCCTGGTCCGCGGCGCGGCCGTGTCCGACACCGGCAAGTCGATCGTCGTGCCGGTCGGCGACGTCGTCAAGGGCCACGTGTTCAACGCCCTCGGTGACTGCCTCGACAGCCCGGGCCTCGGCCGCGACGGCGAGCAGTGGAGCATCCACCGCAAGCCGCCGGCCTTCGACGAGCTCGAGGGCAAGACCGAGATCCTCGAGACCGGCATCAAGGTCATCGACCTGCTGACCCCGTACGTCAAGGGCGGCAAGATCGGTCTGTTCGGTGGTGCGGGCGTCGGCAAGACCGTCCTCATCCAGGAGATGATCACGCGTATCGCGCGTGAGTTCTCCGGCACCTCGGTGTTCGCCGGCGTCGGTGAGCGCACCCGTGAGGGCACCGACCTCCACCTCGAGATGGAGGAGATGGGCGTTCTCCAGGACACCGCGTTGGTGTTCGGTCAGATGGACGAGCCGCCGGGCACGCGTATGCGCGTGGCGCTGTCGGCGCTGACCATGGCGGAATACTTCCGCGATGTGAAGCACCAGGACGTGCTGCTCTTCATCGACAACATCTTCCGCTTCACGCAGGCGGGCTCGGAGGTCTCGACCCTCCTCGGCCGTATGCCGTCCGCGGTGGGCTACCAGCCGACCCTGGCCGACGAGATGGGTGAGCTCCAGGAGCGCATCACCTCGACCAAGGGCCGATCGATCACCTCGCTGCAGGCGATCTACGTCCCCGCCGACGACTACACCGACCCGGCACCGGCCACGACCTTCGCGCACCTCGACGCGACCACCGAGCTCTCGCGTCCGATCTCACAGCTGGGTATCTACCCCGCCGTGGACCCGCTGACCTCGACCTCGCGCATCCTCGAGGCGTCGATCGTCGGCGACGAGCACTTCCGCGTCGCCAACGAGGTCAAGCGCATCCTGCAGAAGTACAAGGAACTGCAGGACATCATCGCCATCCTCGGTATGGACGAGCTCTCCGAAGAGGACAAGGTCACGGTGCAGCGTGCGCGCCGTATCCAGAAGTTCCTCGGCCAGAACTTCCTCGTCGCCGAGAAGTTCACCGGCCAGAAGGGCTCGGTCGTCCCGCTCGCCGACACCATCGAGGCCTTCGACCGTGTCGCCAAGGGCGAGTTCGACCACCTGCCCGAGCAGGCGTTCAACAGCTGCGGTGGACTCGACGACGTGGAGGCCGCCGCCGCCAAGATCAGCGGAAAGTAGCGGTTCGCCATGGCTGAGAAGTCCTTCCACGTCGAGGTTGTCTCCGCGGATTCGAGCCTGTACTCGGGAGAGGCCACGTTCGTGATCGCGCAGACCACCGTCGGTGAGCTGGGTGTCCTGGCCAACCACGAGCCGCTCCTGGGCCAGCTGGTCCCGGGTGGCTTCGTGGTCATCGTCGAGGAGAACGGCAACCGTCGTGCGGCAGCGGTCGAGGGCGGGTTCCTCTCCGTCACCGGCGAGGCCGTCACGGTGCTGGCGGAGTCGGCCGACTGGGCCGACGACGTCGACGTCAACGCGGAGAAGACCGCGCTCGACGAGGCGGAGCCGGATTCGCCCGAGTACCACCGTGCTCACGCGCGTCTGACTGCGGCACAACACCTTTCCCGGTAGAGCGAGCCGCGCGAGCGGTTCGGGTCAACGATCGACCTCGGCCGGCCATCGGAATTCTCCGTTGGCCGGCCGAGGTCGTTTGGCGTCTCATGTGCACGTTCTGGCATGCTTGTTCCACAGCCCCCCCTGTCCCGCGTGTATGCAGCCCAAGCCGTCTGGAGCCCTACCGGGTTCGACGCTTCGCCTATCCGCGGTGACTGCACGAAGGAGTAGGTGATGTCGCTGGCGGTCGTGATGCTCAGTGTGCTGCTGGCGGTGGCGCTCCTGTTGTGTGGCTTCCTGGCGCTGCGGCTGGCGCAACTCCGTCGCGCGGGCACTCCGGTCCTGCTGCGCACGGTGCCGGCCGGCGTAGACCAGGGATGGCGTCACGGCACCGTGCACTACAGCGACGACTCTCTGCGCTACTACCGGCTCACGTCGCTGAAACCGGGGCCGAACGTGACGTTCGCACGACAGGGCATGGAGATCTCCGGTCGTCGCGCCCCCGAGGGCACCGAGACGGAGATCCTCGACGGCATGCTCATCCTCCAGGTGCAGACCGCCGGCCGGGCCGAGGACGACTACGAACTGGCGATGGGCCCGGGTGCGGTGACCGCGTTCCAGTCCTGGCTCGAATCCCGGCAGTCCGCGAGATCGCAGCGGCGCCGCAGCGCCTAGGAATCCGGCTGCGCCGGGGCTTTCCCGCCCGTCTTCGCCGGGTCTTGATGGACCGGCTTCGCCGGGGGCCGTTGCCGGTTGCCGCCCGGAACCCACTTGACGTCGCCGGGCGAGTTCGCGCCCTGTTGGTCACCTCCCGCGGCGGGGCGAGTGCGGTTCGCCACCCGCGACAGGATGAACAGCAGATCCGACAACCGGTTCAGGTATTTCGCGGGCAGCACGCTGGTGTCGTCGGGGTGGGCGGCGACCGCGGCCCACGCCGAGCGCTCGGCCCGTCTGGTCACCGTTCGTGCCTGATGCAGCAGGGCAGCCAGCGGTGTGCCGCCCGGCAGGATGAACGAGTCCAGTGCGGGCAGATCGGCACCGAAGGAGTCGCACCAGCGCTCGAGGGCGTCGATGTAATCCTGTGCGATGCGCAGCGGTGGGTACTCGGGGTCGTCGACGACCGGCGTGGAGAGGTCGGCGCCGGCGTCGAAGAGGTCGTTCTGGACGGTCGTGAGCACTTCCCGGAGGTCGTCGGGGACGTCACCACCGAGTGCCAGGGCGACACCGATGACGGCGTTCGCCTCGTCACAGTCGGCGTAGGCGACGACACGCGGATCGGTTTTGGGCACCCGGGAGAAGTCGCTCAGCCCGGTGGAGCCGTCGTCGCCCGTTCGGGTGTAGATCCTCGTCAGGTGTACCGCCATGCGTCGAATGTACTGCGCCGGACGCACAGGATCGGGAGCACGGTCGGAGGACGTACTGGCCGGTGGGCCGGTGACCCCGGACGGTTAAGGTGGCAGTCGTGAGCGATCGGTTTCTGGTGTCCGGGGGAGCGCGTCTGTCCGGCGAGGTGGCAGTGGGGGGCGCGAAGAACAGCGTCCTGAAACTCATGGCCGCGGCCCTCCTCGCCGAGGGGACGACCGTGCTGACCAACGCACCCGAGATCGCCGATGTCCCGCTGATGGCGGACGTTCTCCGCGGTCTGGGTGCGGTCGTCGACATGGACGGCGAGACGGTCACCATCACGGCGCCGGCGGAGCCGAAGTTCCATGCCGACTTCGCGGCGGTCCGGCAGTTCCGCGCCTCGGTCTGTGTCCTCGGCCCGCTGATGGCGCGTTGTCACCGAGCCGTCGTGGCGCTGCCCGGCGGAGACGCGATCGGGTCGCGGCCGCTCGACATGCACCAGGCGGGTCTGCGTGCCCTGGGCGCCACCAGCTCGATCGAGCACGGCTGCGTGGTGGCCGAGGCCGACACGTTGGTCGGCGCACCGATCGCGCTGGAGTTCCCGTCGGTGGGGGCGACCGAGAACATCCTCATGGCCGCCGTGCTCGCCGAGGGACAGACCACCATCGACAACGCCGCCCGCGAGCCGGAGATCGTCGACCTGTGCGTGATGCTGCAGCAGATGGGCGCACAGATCGACGGCGCCGGCACCTCGACGCTGACCGTCGTCGGTGTGGACCGGCTGCATCCGACGACACACCGGGTGGTCGGAGACCGCATCGTCGGTGCCACCTGGGGGATTGCGGCCGCCATGACGCGCGGTGACGTCACCGTGCGCGGCGTGAAACCCGAGCACCTGCAGCTGGTTCTGAACAAACTGGGCGACACCGGCGCGGTGGTCGACACCTTCGACGACGGCTTCCGGGTCCGGCACGATCGCCGGCCCACCGCCGTCAACGTTTCGACTTTGCCGTTTCCCGGATTCCCCACCGATCTGCAGCCGATGGCGATCGGCCTCGCCGCCATCTCCGACGGCATGTCGGTGATCACGGAGAACGTCTTCGAGGCCCGGTTCCGCTTCGTCGAGGAGATGGTCCGTCTCGGTGCGGATGCGCGGACCGACGGCCACCACGCCGTCATCCGCGGGATCGACCGCCTGTCGAGTGCGCCGGTCTGGTGTTCGGACATCCGGGCGGGCGCCGGCCTCGTGCTGGCCGGGCTCGTCGCCGACGGCGTGACCGAAGTACACGACGTCGAGCACATCGACCGCGGGTACCCGCACTTCGTGGAGATCCTGCGCAGTCTCGGCGGTGAGATCGAGCGCGTGCGCGACTGAACCCTGTCCGATCGGACAGGTACCGGCCCGTCCGGCCGGGTGCACTGTGGTCGAGGACGGGCAGGACCCCTTGTCCCGGTTGTGATCTGGACGACATTCTCGTTGTGACAGACCAACCGTCACAAGGAGTTCACCACCATGGCCATTGAGCTGAACCAGATCTGGGACTTCCCGATCAAGGAGTTCCACCCGTTCCCGAAGGCGAAGCTGGGTGTCGGCGCGCACGACATGCTCGGTGTCGAGGCCAAGGACCTGGGCATGACCCGTGCGCTCCTGATGACGACGGGTCTACGCGGCTCCGGGATCATCGAGGAGCTGATCGGCAAGATCGAGTACCAGGGCGTCGACGTGGTGCTCTACGACCAGGTGGAGTCCAACCCCAAGGACTACAACTGCATGGACGCCGCGGCCCTCTACCAGTCGGAGAAGTGCGACGGCATCATCTCGGTCGGTGGCGGCTCCAGCCACGACGCCGCCAAGGGTGCACGTATGGTCATCGCCCACGACGGCCGCAACATCAACGAGTTCGAGGGCTTCTCCAAGGCCACCAACAAGGAGAATCCGAAGCACATCGCGGTCTCGACGACGGCCGGCACCGGCTCGGAGACCTCCTGGGCGTACGTCATCACCGATACCTCGGACATGAACAAGCCGCACAAATGGGTGGCCTTCGACGACACCTGCCTCGTCGACCTGGCGATGGACGACCCGCTGCTCTACTACACGTGCCCCGAGCACTTCACCGCCTTCTGCGGTTTCGACGTGCTCGCGCACGCGAGCGAGCCCTACGTGTCGCGTCTGGACTTCGCACCCTCGCTGGGCAATGCCAAGTACTCGATCGAGCTGATCCGCGACCATCTGCGCACCGCCGTGTACGACCCGCGAAACCTGGCGGCCCGCACCGGGATGATGTACGCGCAGTACATCTCCGCGCAGGCGTTCAACTCCGGCGGCCTCGGTCTCGTGCACTCGCTGTCGCATGCGGTGAGCGCGTTCTATGACAGCCATCACGGGCTGAACAACGCCATCGCCCTTCCCCGCGTCTGGGAGTACAACCTGCCGTCTCGCTACGAGCGTTACGCCGAGATCGCCGCGCTGCTCGGTGTCGACACATCGAAGATGACGACGGTCCAGGCCGCCGACGCCGCCGTCGAGGAGGCCATCCGCTTGGGCAAAGACCTCGGCATCCCCGACAACTTCGGTCAGCTGTCGACGAGCAGTTACGACAAGAACCGGATGAACACCGGCAAGTACGAGGGTCGTGGCGAGACCATGGACACCTCCGACAAGCAGATCCGCGCCATCGCCGAGCACATGATGGACGACTGGTGCACGCCGGGCAACCCGCGTGAGAGCACCGTCGCATCGCTGATTCCGATGGTGGCGCACGCATTCACGGGCAGCTACTGATCCGCCCTGCTCACCCCGCCTGATCCGCGAACCCGATCCGATAGCCCCGATCCGAAAACCGCAGGCCGACAAGGAGTCCGACAACCCATGACGCACATGTGCGCAACCAGGCCATCGAACCAGGACGTCACCGGGGACACCACCGAGGGCAGGTCGTTTTCCTCCGTGGAGGCGCTGACCGACGCCCTGGGTGGGCAGGGGTATCTGATCGGACCGGAACTGGCGGTCGTCGTCCACCTCGCGACGCTCCTCGACCGGCCCCTTCTCCTGGAGGGGCCGGCCGGGGTCGGCAAGACGGAACTGGCGAAAGCACTGGCCGCGGCATCGGGGCGTGAACTCATCCGGTTGCAGTGCTACGAGGGTCTCGACGAGTCCCGCGCCCTGTACGAATGGGACTACGCGCGACAACTACTCCACGTGCAGATGCTGCGCGACCGGATCAGTGCCGAACTCGCCGCCGAGACAACCCTCTCGGCCGCGAGCTCGGCGCTCGCGCGCGCCGAGGTGGGCGTCTACACCGAGGACTTCCTCGTCGCCCGACCGCTGCTGGCGGCCATCACCTCACCGTCTCCGACCGTCCTGCTGGTCGACGAGATCGATCGCACCGACGAGGCGATGGAGGCGGTGATGCTCGAGGTCCTCGCCGAGCGTCAGGTGACGGTGCCCGAACTCGGGACCTTCGCGGCACGTTCATCGCCATGGGTCATATTGACCTCCAACGACACTCGTGAGCTTTCGCCTGCACTCAAGCGCCGCTGCCTGCACTTCCAGGTCGACTACCCGGACCCGCAGACCGAGCGCGACATCGTCGCGGTCCGCGCGCCCGACGTCGAGAAGACGATCATCGGCGAGGTGGTCGACCTCGCGCGGCGTCTGCGGGAGCTCCCGTTGCGCAAGAGTCCGTCCATCGCGGAGGTCATAGACGCCGCGCGAGCTGCTTCCTACCTCGGGTCCCGGGACGGAGAGCCGGGAAGGCCGATCGGCGCAGACGACCACAATGCGCTGCTGGCGTTGCTGGTGAAGTTCGGTTCGGACGGCGAGATCGCCCGTCGCGCTCTGTCTTCCGAACACGGAGGACCGCCGGCGGAAGGCTCGCCGATCGGCGTGGACGGGACCACGCCCGGCGGGTCGGTGACCGCGCGCGCCTTCGGAGCGGGGCGCGCCCGCAGTGCGGGTACCCGTCCGGGCCGATGATCCCGATGTCTGTGCCGGTCGCCGCGTCGAGGCGTGCCGACCCGCTCGATCTTGCCGCGGTCGCGTTCGGGAGGGTGTTGCGGAGCTCAGGGGTTGCCGCTTCGCCCGCCGAGGTGATCGAGATCCGGCGGACCCTGTCGATGGTGGGCACCGCCGAACCGGCGATCCTGCGTGCGGCCCTGCAGAGCGTCTGTGTCAAATACGGTTATGAGACAGCTGGTTTCGAGCGGTCCTTCGAGCTCTTCTTCCTCGGTGCCGAACCCGATCCGGACGGCGGAGACGACCTTCCGCGGGTGCGTGGCGTCGCGGCCGATCTGCCCGATGACGTCGTCTGGGACGAGGAGTTCGAGGGCGCGGCCCGGCAGATCGGCGCCGACGAACACACCGACGAGATCGGCCACCTGATGGCCGAGGACCCCGATGCCGCACACCGCGACGCCGAGAGCGCCCATCGCGAGGAGAACGACTTCAGCGTGTCGGCGGGAGCGGAGCAGCTCGGCGTCGACCCGGACGGCGGAGCGACCGGTGGGGGAGTGACGTACACGGTCGAGGTCGACACCGCGGACTCGTCGACCGTCGGCGAACTCACCGGACCGGCGACTCGCGTGTCGAGCCGGCCGCTTGGGCTCACCGGCGCCGCCGCCATCCTGGCCGCCCTCGATGCCTACGATCCGCGCAAGGCGTACGGTGCCGACGGCAACGAGGACCTCGGCGATGCGCGGAGAGCCGAACTCGAACGCGCACTAGGTGCTTTCGTCGACGCACTGGTCGCCCGACTGGACGCCGACGGAGTCGTCGAGGCAGTGTCCGGCGCGGACCGGCGGGCCGAGGGGTACGTCGACCAGGCGGAGATCGATCGCGCGTGCCACCGGCTGATCCAGCGCATGCGCGGCGCGCCGCGACGGGTGGTCCGTCCGGTCGACCGTGGTGCGCTGGACATCAGGGCAACGATGCGGGCGGCGGCCGCGACCGACGGTGTGCCCGCCGAACTGTGGCGACGCCGCCGGCGCCCCGGTCCGGTCCGGATGCTCGTCCTCGTGGACGTCTCGCTCTCGGTCCGGCCGGTCACGGGGTTCATCCTGCGTCTGGCACAGACACTGCACCGCTTCGGTGACCGTTGCGAGGTCATCGCGTTCGTGGATAGGCCGGTGCGCGTCACGACCGCATTGCGGACCGCGGCCGCCGACTCGGCCCTCGCAGCGGTGCTGGCCGCCGACGGTCTCGATCTCGCCGCGACGAGCGATTACGGGCGCATGTTCGGCGAACTGCTGGGCGAGTTCGGAGACCTGATCAGCAGACGGACCTCGGTACTGGTCGTCGGGGACGCGCGCAGCAACGGACTCGACCCGCGCGTCGACCTCGTCGCCGAGGTGGGCCGGCGATCGCATCGGATCGCCTGGATCACACCGGAACCCGAACGCTACTGGCAGCAGTCCGGGTGCGCGATGGCCGACTACGCCGACCACTGCAGCGGCGTCGTTAGCGTGCGTGACGGTGCCGAGATGCTCGCGCGTTGTGACGAGCTGGGTGCGGCGCTGAGGTGACCTGGGTAGCGTCGGGGTACCGCCGGGGCGAGGTGGTCGGACGGTGCGGTCGGAGTGGATGGAACGGAGGCGGGACGAATGGTGGGTGACGTCCGTCGGCGCGCATCGGGCCAGGTCGCCAAGTTCCACACCCCGGAGATCGTGCTGGGCCCGGGCGCCTTCGGGGAGGTGCCGGTCGCGACGGCGGGACTCGGGATGCGCCGACCGTTCGTGGTCAGCGATCGTTGTCTGGAACGCACCCCCTGGTACGCACAGCTGATGGCCGGGCTGCGTGCCTGCGGCCTCGACGCGGCGTCGTACCTGGATGTCTCGCCCAACCCGCGGTCAGGCGAGGTCGCGGCGGCGTTCCTCGCCTACAAGGCACACGATGCCGACGGCCTCGTCGCCCTGGGCGGCGGTTCGGTGATCGACGCCGCCAAGGGTGTCGCGGTGTTGGCGGCCAACGGCGGTCACATCCTCGAGTACGAGGGAATCGACCGTGCCCGACGACCGCTCCCGCCACTCATGGCGGTGCCGACGACGGCCGGCAGCGGCGCCGACGTCTCCCAGTTCTGCATCATCAACGACGCCGAGCGGCGTACCAAGGTGACCATCATCGGGCGTTCACTCGTGCCGGACGTGACGGTGAGTGACCCGACCCTGCTGATGACCGCGCCCGCCGCGGTCACCGCCCAGGTCGGCATGGATGTACTCACCCACTGCGTCGAGGCCTACGTCTCACTCGCGCACGGACGACTCACCGATTCGCTTGCGCTGGAATCCATTCGTGGCGTGTGGACGCATCTCGAACGCCTCGTCGACGATCCGCGGGACCGGGTCGCGGCCGAGGAGATGTCGCTCGCGGCGCTACGGGCGGGGATGGCGTTCACCAACGCGATACTCGGCGCCACGCACGCGATGAGTCACCCGGTCGGCGGGCACTGCGACGCCCCGCACGGCGCGATCAACGCCGTCCTGCTGCCGCACGTGATCCGCTACAACGCCCATGTGTGTGCCGACGGCTTCGTCGACCTGGCCGACGCCATCGGGGTCGAGACATCCGGTGACGCCCGGACCGTCGCCGACCGACTGGCCGATGCGATCGCCGCGCTCGGCGCCCGGGTCGGCATGCCGGCGTCGCTCGAACCGCTGGGCGTGCGCAGCGCCGACCTCGACCGCCTCACCGCCCACGCGCTGGCCGATTCGTGCATGACCACCAACCCGCGGCGTCCGCAGGCCGCAGGCATCCGGGACCTCTACGCCGAAGCGCTGTGATGACCGGTCCGTCGCCCGAGCGGAGCGCTCTCCCCGAACAAGCCGACCTCGAGAGCCTGGTCGGACTCCGCAGCGTCAAGGGCAGCCACTACGCGGCGCTGCGCGGGGTCGAGGCGCGGCTGAGTCGGGTGGTCGGTGCGCTGGAGCGGATCTCGCGTGCTCTCGTCCGTACCGCCGAAGGGCCCGAGGCTTTGGTCATCGCGGTCGTCGAGGCGGCACGGGACCATCTGGGCGCGGACTGGGTCGTCTTCGCGCTCGCGGACGGCCGACTCGAGCAGTCGGCCCCGCGCCACCTGATCAGCGCGAGCGGTGGTCGGCTCTACGCCTTCGAAGGGTCCGAGCGGGCCGCCACACCCGACGACCTGCCCGACGAGGTGCTCAACCGGCTCAACGACATCCTCCGCGGACACGAGACCGTCCTGCACGGCGCGATCCTCCAGGAGGACCACGTCCACGTCCCCGTCGAACTCGACGGCAACGTCGTCGGGGGACTGTCGGCCTGGACACCGGTCGGTCGCATGGTCGATCCCACCGATCTCGTCGTGCTGCGCATCCTGGCCAGCCAGGCGATCGTCGCACTGCTCAACGCCGAGCTGTTCTCCGAGACCGACCGCCACGCAATGGAACTCGCCGAGCGCAACACCGAACTGGAACGTACCCAGCGCGAACTGTCGGCGGCGATGCGGGCGACCGTGCTCAACGAGGAGCGCGGACGGATCGCCCGCGAGCTCCACGACTCGGTCACCCAGTCGGTGCTGTCGGCGGGGGTGCAGATCGAACTGTGTCGCGGCCTCGTCGAAGGTCCCGCACTCGATCGCCTGGAGATGGCGGGCCGGCTGACCAAGGAGGCCGTGGAGCAGTTGCGGTCGTTCATCTACGCGCTCAACAACGCTACGAACGCGCCGTCGCCGAGTGTGCGCGACGTCCTGACCGAGCTGTGCTCGTTGCACATGCCGCCGGACCTGCGCACGGCGGTCCACATGCGCGGCCGGGAGCGCGATCTTGCCGATGAGGTCCAGCACGCCCTGCTGCGGATCGCCGGCGAGGCCCTCTTCAACACCGCCGTCCACTCGCGTGCCCACCAGGTCACGGTGACCCTCACCTACGCCGTGGACACCGTCGCACTGTCGGTCGACGACGACGGCGTCGGTGATCCCGAACATCTGCGCCGGGTGATGCGCACTGCGTCGCTCGGCGATCTCACGGCCGGACGGCACCGCGGCCTGGCCAACATGTCCTCGCGCGCCGCCGAGCTCGGAGGCGAACTGCGGATCCGCCGGTCGCGCATCGGCGGTATCCGCGTCGCGGTGGTGCTGCCGATCGGCACGGCCGGCACCGCGACGCCCGACGACCCGCTCAGAACGAAGGAGTTCGGTTGAGCGACAACGACATCAGGCGCCCCATCCGGACCCTTCTCGTCGACGACCACGCCCTCCTGCGCCAGGGGATGCGGTCGCTGCTGGAGCGCGAGGACGTCGTCGACGTGGTCGGTGAGGCGGGATCGGCCGACGCCGCGCTGGCCGAGGTGAACGCCCGACACCCCGATGTCGTCGTGGTCGACCTCAAGCTGTCGGCGGGCACCGAGTACGAGGGGCTGCGGCTCATCGAGCAGATCGCGCAGCGCCACCCGGAGGTCGCCGCGCTGGTGCTGACCACGTTTCTCGACGACGATCTGGTCGTGCGCGCCGTGCGGGCGGGAGCCCGGGGGTACGTGGTCAAAGATGTCGACACGACCGAACTCGTGCGCGCGATCCAGGCGGTGTCCGGCGGCGGCAGCGCCTTCGACCCGCGCAGCGCGGCCGTCGTCCTCCGCGCGGTGTCCGGCGAGAACGAGAAGTCCGAGGCACTCAGCGACCGGGAGCGCGAGGTCTTGCGGCTCCTCGCCGACGGGCTGTCGAACAAGCGGATCGGCGAGACGCTCTACATCTCGGAGTCAACCGTGAAGTTCCACATTCGCAACATCATTCGCAAGCTCGGGGTGTCCAAGCGGACCGACGCGGTGTACATCGCCAGCAAACGCGGGCTGATCTGACGCGGTCGCTCGGTACCGCGGCCGGACTCGAGGAATCAGGACCGGGGGGTGAGGACGAGCCATCCGCCGTGATCGACGACGACCTCGGCGCCGGCATGCGGGACGGCTCGAGCCCAGCCGCACAGGTCGTTCTCGGTGAGCCGGACGAGGTGGCCGAAGTGCGGGCTCGGCTCGTCTTCGAACGGCACGCCGATGACCACGCGCTGCCGGGCGACCCGGAGGGCCTCGCCGATCGCGGCGTGCGCCCCCGCGGGATCGAGGTGCTCGAGGAGGTGGATGAGCGTGACGGTGTCGGCCGAGTCGTCGGCGTAGGGGAGAGCGGTCGCGTTCCCGACGGTTGCGACGACGGGCAGTCGGAGTCGGTGAGCGGCGTCGGAGAGCAACGACACCGCTCCGGGCGAGATGTCGCAGGCCGTGACCTGGAGACCGTCCAGGGCGCAGGCGAGAGCGAAGAAGCCGAAGCACGATCCCACCTCGAGGACGGCCCCGCCCGAGACCAGGCTCCGCGCGCGTTTGTGGACGGGAGCGAATGCCGATGTGCCCGTGCGCAGTTCGCGAAGCGAGTTGTCGTAGAAAGCCGCCCAGGCGTCGTCGGCCGTGCCCGCCGAGGTGCGGATGATCCCCATCGCGGCGCATTCGAACTGCGACTGGCCGGCCAGCACGCCGGCCTCGACGAGGGCGACGAGCCCGTCGACGACCACGCCGTCGGAGATGCTCTGCTCGTCGAAGGGATGGGCGATCTGCAGGACGCCGGCCTCCCGACGCCAGGAGAGGAGACCGCAACGCGTGAACCCCTCGGGGACAAGCGCGGACGAGACAACCCGCGGTGGGAGTCCGGGTACCGGCGATGAGCCGATGGGCGCGCTCGTCGGGGTCGTGGCCAGTTCGGTCGCGGTCATGTCTCGACCGTATGAGCGCTCTGACCTGCGCATAACTGACCGACCGGGGGTGATGACCTGTCCGAAAGGACGGTCTGCGACGCACGTCACATCGATGTGATTCACCGAAATCCGCGCGCAGCAGCGGGATTCGGTTCCGCGCGGCAGGCGATGACCTGCGCCGATGGCTGTTGGGGCGGGCGGCGAGCAGGCGATTTGACCCCGACGATCCGGTTGCGTAACTTTCTTCAAGTCAGCGAGCCACGGCGCCGCCCCGGAAGGGCCTGAGAGGGTCTGATGGTGGGGAGTGGAGACCGCGTTTCTTGGCTGGCCGCCCCTGAATGTTTTGGCTTGAGTTGTTGTGGCTCGGGTAGAGTGTTTGGGGTTGCTGGGTCTCTCAGTGGTTCGGAATTCTTCGGGGTTGCGGGCTGCGGGTGGGGTCTGGTAGGCTGGAAGAGTTGCCCCGGAGACGGGGTGGCTGGCAAGGTTGAATGCGAAGTCTGCTGGTGAGAGCCCTGATTTGGGGTGGGTAGCTGGTGGGTGTGTGTTCTTTGAGAACTCGATAGTGTGATGATGAATTGTCTGATGCCAATGTGGCATCGTGCATCTTTGTGGATGTAGATGTTTGTTTTTTTGTGTGGCGTCCGGGCCCCGTCCTGGGTGTCACATTTTGCTAGGTTTATTTTGGTCAGGTTGTGCTTTCCTGGTTGAAGATTTTGTGTTGAAACGCCGGCCTTTTTTGGGGTTGGTTTTGTTTCACTGTTTTTTCATGGAGAGTTTGATCCTGGCTCAGGACGAACGCTGGCGGCGTGCTTAACACATGCAAGTCGAACGGAAAGGCCCAGCTTGCTGGGTACTCGAGTGGCGAACGGGTG
>NZ_SCOC01000001.1:0-257924 GCF_005502615.1 Gordonia sp. ALPHA1B1
GGCGGGAGGGGGTGGGGCTGAAGGCGCCGAGCCGCAGCGGTCCGGAGACGAACGCACCGACGATCCACACCGCCGCCAGGCCGATGGTCAGCGGGTAGAACGCGGCGTCACCCGGCTCCACGCGCAGGGAGATGCCGAGAACCACCGCACCGATGACGAGAAAGACGCCGACCAGCCAGCGTCGTCGGATGTAGTGGGCGCCGGGATCGGGGTCGCGGTCCGCGGCGACGGAGTCGTACAGGTCGCGCGCCAGTGAGGTCACCAGCACATCACCACCTAGTTCGATCGGTCAGGGAGTCGGTCGACTAACGGTCACCGCTCACGACGCTACATCGGCGCGACTGGGTCGGAGGACTCCGACGACCTTGGTGGCCACCCCGAGGGACGTGCCGATCGTCTCGACGACGCTGCGCTTGACCCGCAACCAGTCGCCGCCGGCCCAGGCCGGGTCGGTGTCGGCGAGGTGGTGGAGGTCGTCGAGGTCGCACACCGAGCGGGGATACGGCGACCGCACGGATGCGTGGACGGCCTCGCGCATCGGTGTCAGTCCGCCCGCCGGCGGCGGGACGAGATCGCGGATGCGGTGCTCGGACGCCGTCATCGGATGGTCGAGCGAGGTGACGAGCTCCTCGGTGAGCGACGCCGGGACCGGCACGAGCATGCCGCCGACCCGGCCCGCGAGCCGGGTCGAGATCCCGAAGACCGGTAGCCGCAGCCTCGGCATCCGGATCGCCGACACGTACTCGTGCAGGATCGAGATGTAGCGCGCGCTGTCGGGTCCGGAGATGTCGTAGTTCCCGGCGGGCAAGACGGAGGAGTCGCACGCCGCGGCCAGATAGTGGACCGCGTCGCGGATGGAGATGGGATCCATCTCGTTGGTGATCCATTCGGGTTCGGGGATCACCGACAGTCGGTCGGCCATGTAGCGAATGATCTCGAACGACGTCGAACCCGCGCCGATGACCACTGCGGCGCGCAGCCACACCAGTTCGGGCCCGCCGTCGACCACCAGTCCGTCGGCGACGTCGGCGCGGCTCTGCAGATGGGTGGACAGTTTGTCGTCCGACGGCACGAAACCGCCGAGATAGATGATCCGTCCCACTCCGGCGTCACGCGCGGCTTCGGCGACGTTGCGTGCGGCGTCGCGGTCGCCGTTCGCGAAGTCGGCCTGGCCGATGGCGTGGACGAGGTAGTAGATCGCGTCGATCTGCCCGGCGTCCGACATCGCGCTCCTGACCGACGCCGGGTCGTCGGCGTCCATGGTCACCATGCTGACTTGGTCCGACCAACCGAACTTGGCCAGCTTCCGGGTGTCCCGTGACGTGACGACCACGTCGTGTCCCTGCTTGAGCAGTGCGCACACCAAGCGGGAACCGACGTACCCCGTGGCGCCAGTGATGAGAAGTCGCATGACACCGACGGTAGAGAAAATCGGCGGAGTCGGTCGGCTCGGGAGCGTCCATGTGACAGACACGGTGCCGATGTCACGGTCGGGTAACGGCGTCGGTGACGGTCACGGTTGCGCGACGACTGCCCGTCGGTACCGTTCGGCGACCCGGTCGTGGTACTCCGCGGCGGCCACCAACTCGGCCCGGAGTTCAACCGGTTCGATCACGGTGAAATCCGCGCCGAAGGCGTACAGCCAGCGAGCGATCTCCGCGAGCGACGTGCTGTACAGCGTGATCTCGCAACTGTGCTCGTCGCCGGACTCGAGTGCACCCCACGATTCGTGGACCATCGCCGACACCGCGTCGAGCGAGGCGTGGATACGCACCCGCGCCGTGACGCGTCGGTAGACGGACCCGAGACCGCGCAGTACGAACGCCGCCGCGCCGCCCTCGGGTGGTTCGCGCGGGGTGAAACGCGGTCCGGTCGGCACCTTCGGTTCCATCCGGTCGACCCGGTACGACCGCCAGGCGCCGCGTTGGATGTCGAAACCGACCAGATACCAACGGTTCCCGTTGCGGACGAGTCGATAGGGTTCGATCTCGCGTCGGCTCTCCTCCCCGTCGTTGCGCCGATAGTCGAACCGCAGCCGCTCGTTCCGATGGCATGCGGTCGCGATCTCGGTGAGCCGGTCGGCGGACACCGCGCTCGCCGGCGCGGTACGGGGCACGGCCTCGATCCGCAGGGCGTCGAGTCGGTGGCGCAGCCTCGACGGCATGACCTGACGCAGCTTCGCGAGCGCGCCCGCCGAGGCCTCCGCCATGTCGGCGACCGCACCGGTCGTCACCGCGTCGAGCCCCAGAGCGACCGCGAGGACCTCCTGGTCGTCGAGCAGCAGCGGCGGCATCTCCGCGCCGGCACCCAGCCGATAGCCACCGCGCGAGCCGACGTTGGCGTCCACCGGGTAGCCCAGCTCGCGCAGTTTGTCGATGTCGCGCCGCACGGTGCGGGTGGTGATGTCGAGGCGCTCGGCGAGTTCGGGGCCCGACCACTCGCGTCGTGTCTGCAGTAGCGACAGCAACGCGAGCAACCGCGCGGAGGTTTCCAACATGTGCCCATCCTGCCCGACGATGCGGACAGGTCCGGTCCTTGTTCGTCGCGTCGTCCCTGTAGGGGCGCGGTCAGCAGGTGATCTGCGATTCCGGGTCGGTGGTGTAGTCGAGCCAGCGGCCGTATGCAAGGCCGCCGATCTGGTTGCGCATCGTGCAGATGTCCTCGAGAGTGCGGCCCGCGACGTAGTAGACCGCATAGATCGGAGTGCCGTCATCGCTCACCTGCTTCAGCGACGGACACGACTGATCTGTGCGCAAGTAGCTCGCACCCGGGTACTGGTTCAAATAGGACTGCACCTCGCCGGGGTAGTTCCCGGGTGCGGTCGCGTTGGCGACCACGACGATCCCCGTGCCGTCGCACGCCGGCCGGGTCATCGGCACGGTGAGACCGAGATCGCCGGGGACGATTGCGGGTTGAGGACTCGCCGACGGCCGGGGTGCCGGACCCGGCTGCGACGCGGGGCCCGGTTGCAAAGTCGGTCCGGGAAGGGGCGTCGGTTCGGCCGGCGTCGGCGTCGTTGGCTGGGGCGCCGCCTCGGTGGTCGTGGACACTGCGGATGCGTCGGCGGCTGTGGTCGCCGGGTTGTCCCGCTCGGTCGTGACGATCGCCCAGGCGACGACGCCGGCGCAGATCAGCAGCACGACGGACGTCGCCACGACGATGGGAACGAGAGGTGACCGGCGGCGGGGCGGTGTGGTCCAGACCGCGGCCCGGGTGGCGTCCCACGGCCCGGCTGGAGCGGCGGGTGTCGATGCCGACGGGGTGGCGGGCACGACGGTGGGGGTTCCGGCCGGGACGATCGTCGGCGCGCCACAGAGAGGCTCCGACCGCAGGGCACCGCCGGCGTCGGCGACCAGCGCCGCCGCCGAGAGCTGGCGCTGCGACGGATCTTTCGCCATCCCGCGGGCGATGACGTGATCGATCGCGGCACCGAGGCGCGGCGGCGGGGCGGTGAGGTGGGCGGCGATCAACCGCTCGATGGTGGTCGCCGAGGCGAACGGGTGCACTCCGGCGAGACATTCGAACAGCACGCACGCCAGCGCGTAGATGTCGGCGGGCGGCCCCACGGCATCGTCGCCGAACCGCTCCGGCGCCATGTAGCCGAAGGAACCGACTGCGGTGCCGGTGCTCGTGAACCGTGTGTCGGTGTCCGCCTGTGCGAGACCGAAATCCACGAGGTACGCGAAGTCGCGATCGTCGACGAGAATGTTGTCGGGTTTGACGTCGCGGTGGACGAGGCCGGATCGATGCGCAGCATCGAGGGCGTCACCGATCTGACCGACGATCCGCAGCGCGCGTTCAGCCGGCAGGGGTCCGTCCTGCAGGAGCAGGGTGCGTAGGTCGCGGCCGTCGACCAGGCGCATGTCGATGAACAGGCGCCCCTCGATCTCTCCCCAGTCGTGGATCGGGATGACGTGTGGATCGTTGAGGCGGGCGGCAACGCGCGACTCGCGGTGGAACCGGTCACGGAAAGCCGGGTCGTCGGCGACCTGAGGGCTGAGCAGCTTCAGGGCGACGACCCGGTCCTTGCGGGTGTCGGTCGCGCGGTACACCTCGCCCATTCCGCCCCGGCCGATCAACCCGTCGATGAGGTACGGACCGAGCCGGTCGCCGGCGCGCACGGATGCAGACACGCGGACAAGCGTAGGGTGTCCGGGTCGTTCGCCGGGGCCGACACCACGCATTGTCCTCCGTTCGGCGGGTCCCGGGATCCGCAGATCGGTCCCCGATACGGTTGAACCGAGTGACCCGCCGGCGACCCTGATCGCCGATCCAGACCCGAGGAGAAACGATGGCGACGACGATCCTGCCGATCGACGAGGTGACCGAGGCTCTGATCGCGCAGTGGGGCGTGATCGGCGAACTGGCCCGCGCGCTCGACGACGATGCGTGGTCGGCGCCGTCGGTTCTGCCCGGCTGGACCAATGCCGACATCGTCGCCCACATCGTCGGGACCGAAAGCATGCTCGACGGCCGCGACGTCGAGGCCACCCGTACGGTCAGCGCCCTCGACCACGTCCGTAACCCGATCGGCGAACTCAACGAGAAGTGGGTCGACCATTACCGCCCGAAGCCGCGTGCCGAGGTGGTCGCCGCCCTCGACGAGATCATCGGCGTCCGGACCGAGGCGCTGAAAGCCATGTCGCAGAACGACTTCGACGCCGAGTCGATGACGCCCGCCGGGCCGGATACGTACGGGCGCTTCATGCGGATTCGGATCTTCGACTGTTGGGTGCACGAGATCGACCTGCGTGACGGCACCGATCGTTCCGCCGTGGCCGAGCCGGGCCCGGCGTCGTTCGCACTCGACGAGATCGGCGCGTCGTTGCCCTTCGTCGTCGGGAAGCGAGCCGATGCACCGAAGGGCAGCACCGTCCTCTTCGACATCACCGGGGTGTCTCCGCGAACCGTGCGAATCGCCGTCGGGGACCGGGCGGGTGTCGTCGACGAGTTCGACGGCGGCGACGACGCCGCCGACGTGCGTATCCGGCTGGATGCGACGAATCTTGCGCGGTACGCCGGCGGCCGACGGGATGCCGATTCGTCTGCGGTGGAGTTGCACGGCGACCAGGTTCTCGGACAAGCGATCCTGAGCCGGATGAACTACGTGATCTAGTCGGGTGGACCTCGGCGGCTAGTCCTGATTTGGTTGCGGTTTGTATCGCTTTGCGGGACAAGTCGCAACCGGATCAGGCGGCCGAACGGCTCAAGGCATTTCTCACCGTGGTCACCACCTGATCGCCGCGTTCGACGATGTCGGCCCAGGTGAAGTTCAGGACGGTCCAGCCCGCGGCGATGAGCGCATTGCGCTTTGTCCGATCTCGCTGAAACGTCGTGACATCGCGGTGGTAGGCGAATCCGTCGATTTCGACAGCCAGCTTCTCCCGGGTGAAGGCCACGTCGACGACATATCCCTCGGCGCCCACGTTCGGTGTCCAGCTCACTATGCCCGACTCGCGAAACAACGTGGCCACGATTCGCTCCGCCTCCGATCGCGCGCCGTCGCCGAGGAGTCGCAAGTACTGAGTGATGGCCGGAGAACCATGCCGCCCGGGGTAGCGCGAGTGTGCGGCCTGCAGGTCGGTGAGTTTCACCGCGCCGGAGAGAAGAGCCGAATCGAGGACAGCGATTCCGAGTTCGGCGGAGGCGTCGAGGACGGTGAGCGCCGCTGCGGTGACCCTGAGGTCGGCGTGCGTGGTGACGTCGGCGTCGGTCAAGCGGCGGTGCCGGACCACCGCAGTCGCTGACGAGCGCGTATGCGCTCTGTGAGAACCGGTGGCCACGAGGTGTTTTCGGGGCTCTTTCGGGTGGAGGCCCAACCACCAAGCGGCGGCAACCCCACCCAACGCGGCGTCGAGCTCACGGAGAGCACCGCGATCCGTGCCTGTGCGCGCGCCGATCGGTGATGGCCCAGAATTCCGGTTGCGGTTTGTCCCGGTTGCCGGGACAAACCGCAACTGGATCCACATGGACTCCGCGGGTCACCCGCCGACGGTCGCTTTTTGGATCAGCAGGTTCTGCTTCGGCGGGCCCGACGCCGCACCCGGGGCATTCGGGGTGAAACCGCCTGCCAGGACCTTGTCGAGGACGGCGAGTCCGGACGGGTCGATGGTGCCGACGGTCGAGTAGGTCAGCGGGAGGTCGGTGTCGTCGGCGAGCAGGAAGAACGTCGTCGAGCCGGTCGCGCCTTCGTCGTCTGGCAGATCGAGGATGCCGACGGTGCCGCGCGGATAGGTGACCTGCGGTACGCCGTCGTCGTCGGTGCCCGCCGACGGCAGGTTCTCGGGCAGCTCGTCCGGGCTGGTCCAGCCCGGGTTGGTGCCCTCCCGGCCGCCGGACGAGCCGCAGATGAGGTACTGCCGCGACGCGCGGTGACACTTGCTGTTGTCGTAGAAACCGGACTCGATCAACGACACCATCGCCCCCACGTTGCAGGGCGCCTCGGCACGGTCGAGCGTCAGGTCGATCGTGCCCTGGCCGGCAATGGGGATCTGCGCGTCGACCGTTCCGGTGTTCGGCTGGCTCGGGGCGGGAGCGGGCTGGGTGATGCCGCCGACCGCGGTTCGTGTCGGGTAGTCGCACGCAACGGTGCCCGCCGGGATCGCGCTGGTCGACGTGCTCGGCGGGGCCGGGTCGCCGCCGCCCGAACCGGCCAGGACCACGATGATGCCGGTGACCGCCAGCGCGATCACGACCAGCCCGGCACCCACCGCGATGGCCACATTCCGTCCGGTGTTCGATTTCCGCGGCGGGGCGGTCGGGGTGCCCCACTGGCCCGGGCCCGCGAACTGTTGCGGGCCGGAGAACTGTTGCGGGCCGGAGCGCTGGGGAGCCGAATAGGACTGGGGACCCGAGCGTTGGGGACCCGGGTAGGACGGCGCGCCCGAATGCGACTGGGGGCCCGAATAGGACTGGGGACCCGAATGTCGTTGCGGGCCGGACTGTCCCGGCGGTGGCCCGAACCCGGGGGCGCTGCCGGGCTGTCCGGGCGCGGGTGTGCCGGGCGAGATGACCGTGCGATCCGAGGGGACCGGACTCCCGGGCTTGCGAAACGCGTCGGCGCCGGCCCCTCCGGGCGCGTAGGTGGGCGGGGCCATCGGGGGCGGTGTCACGATGCGCGGTGTCACCGTCGGCGGTGCCGACGACGCGGGCGGTTCGGTCAGCGCCGACGCCGCGGCCCGGATCAGTTCGCGCGCCGTCGGATAGCGCTGCGCCGGATCCTTGGCGAGTCCGCGCGCGATGACCGGGTCGAGCGGACCGCCCATCGTCGGCGGTTCCTTGGTGATGTGCGCGGCCATCAGACCCTGGTCGGTTTTCACCGGATACGGGGTCTGACCGGTGACACTTTCGTACAACACGCAGGCCAACGCGTAGTTGTCCGAACTCGGCCCGGCGGGGTCGTCGCCGAACCGCTCCGGCGCCATGTAGGCGAGTGTCCCGAGCGCGGTCCCGATCTGGGTGAGGCGGCTGTCGCTCGCGCCCTGCGCGATGCCGAAGTCGACGAGGTAGGCGAAGTCGTCGGCGTCGACGAGGATGTTGTCCGGCTTGATGTCTCGGTGGACGAGGCCGTTGCGGTGCGCGGCGTCGAGAGCCGACGCCACCTGGCCGAGGATCGCAACCGCCCGGGCGGCGGGCAGCGGACCGGCGGCGAGCAGCTTGCGCAGGTCCTGCCCGTCGACGAGCCGCATGTCGATGAAGAGGACGCCGTCCTTCTCGCCCCAGTCGTGGATCGGGATGACGTGCGGGTCGGAGAGCTTCGCCGCGGTCTTCGACTCCCGCTCGAAGCGCTCGCGGAAGTCCTTGTCGTGCACCAAGTGTGGGGGCAGGAGTTTCAGGGCGACGCGGCGTTCCCGGACGGCGTCGTAGGCCTCGTAGACCTCACCCATCCCGCCACGACCCAGGAGTCTGTCGATGCGGTACGGACCCAGCGTCGTACCCGCACGCGACGATGGATCGCTCACGTCATCCTCGGTTCCTCGGCGTCGGGATCGAACCCAACCCTATCCATTGGCGACAACGGGTGTGCAGCGTGTGCCGGCAGCCGGGTCACGACACCGCGTCCGGCGGGCGGCCGCGCGACCACCCCGGTGCTTCACGGCTCGTCGGTCAGGGCCTCGCCGCGGGCGAACTCGCGGGCCCGGTCACCGGAGAGGATTTGCGCCGGTAGCGGATCGCTGAGCAGGGTGCGGACGAGGGAGGCCGACGGATCGAGCGGGGTGTCGCTACCCGCGATCACGATGTTGCCGGTGCGTCGACCTTTGAACATCGCGGCGTCGGCGATGAGCGCGAGATGGTCGAACACCGATCCGACGGTCGCGGCTTCGGCGCGGGCGCCGGCGAGGTCCCGGCTGTCGCCGCAGTTGGCGAGATACAGGCCGCCGGGGACGAGAACGTCGCGGACGCGTTCGGTGAATTCGCGCGTCGTGAGGTGCCGTGGGGTGCGATCGCCGGCGAACGCGTCCCGTACGACGACCTCGCGGGTGCCCGGCTGCAGCGACTCGACGACTTGCCGCGCATCGCCGACCCGGATCCGGAGTTTCGGCGCACGAGGGAGGTCGAACCACTCCCGTACGAGGCGTGCGAGTTCGGCGTCGATCTCGACGGCCACCTGGCGGGCGTCCGGGTAGCGGTGGTCGAGGTGGCGCGCCAATGCGCAGGCCGCCCCACCGAGATGCAGGACCCGGAGTCGATCGGTCGTCGGGTGCCGTTCGTCGATGACGGCCGCCATCTGCCGCAGGTAGTCGAAGTCGAGCGCGGTCGGGTCGTCGGGGTGGATGTGCGAGCTGTGCGCCCCGTTGATGGTCAGCAGCCACCCGCCCGCGATGGTGTCGGGGCTCAACTCGGCGACGCCGGTGTCGATGTCGTACCGACCGGGTGTCGGGTGTGCGGTTGTCCGGGCCACGGGGGCCAAGTGTGGCACGGGCCCGGCGCCGGGAGCGAAGCGAGCGGGCCGAATGGGTGCCGGCGCCGGGAGCGAAGCGAGCGGGCCGGAGGCACACGAGCCCGGGTGGATACCATCGCGCGGTGCCCAGACCGTCGCGTTTCCGTAGTCCGCACCCCGATCGCCGTCGTGGTGACGTCACCGCGGCGGGGTTGGTGGCCGGGTTCGTGCTCGACGAGCTGTTCGGTGATCCGTCGCGCGGTCACCCGGTGGCCGGATTCGGACGGCTGACGGGTGCGGTCGAGCGGCGTATGTACCGGGACTCGCGGGCGGCGGGCGTCGGGCTGGTCGGGGTGATGGTCGGTTCGACGGTGGCGCTCGCGGCGTTGCCCGGTCGGCGATCTGCAGGCGTTGTCGACGTCGCGGTGACCGCGGCGTCGACGTGGGTGGCGCTGGGCGGCACGTCGCTGTGTCGGGTCGGCGATGCGGTCGCGCAAGCGTTGGAGGCCGAGGACCTCGAGGGTGCGCGAGCGCTCATTCCCAGCCTGTGCGGCCGGGACCCGGAGTCACTCGACGAGGCGGGGCTCTGCCGTGCAGCTCTCGAGTCGATCGCCGAGAACACCTCCGATGCGACCGTCGGTCCGCTGGTGTGGGGTGCACTGGCGGGTGTCCCCGGAGTGCTGGGGTATCGGGCGGTCAACACGCTCGATGCGATGGTCGGCTATCGGAGTGAGCGCTACCGGAACTTCGGCTGGGCGGCCGCGCGCCTCGACGATCTCGTGAACCTGCTGCCCGCGCGGCTGGCGGGTTCGCTGCTGGTGGTGATCGGCGGCGCCCCGCGGCGGACGATCGCGGCGTGGCGCCGGGACAGCAGTGCCCACCCGAGTCCGAACGCGGGGGTCGTCGAAGCCGGGTTCGCCGGGGCGCTGGGGGTGCAGCTGGGCGGTCGGACCGTCTACCCGTACGGCGTCGAGATGCGTCCGACGCTCGGTTCCGGACCGGCGCCGGGGCCGGCCGATCTCCGAGCCGCGGTCGCCTTGTCGCGGCGCGTGCAACGCGCGACGGTGCTCACCTGCGCGGTCGTCGCCGTGGTACGACCGGGCGTCGGAGCCGCGGCGAGGCGGCTCAGCCGCCGTATCGCCGGGTGAGCTTGTCGCGGACGTCGCCGGATTCGTCACCGGCGCGCGGGCCATGGCCGATGTCGCCGACCTGCTGGGTCACCGTCGTCCCGGCGGCGGCCCGCAATTCCTCTCGACGGTGCTGCCGGCGCTGGGAGCGGGACTCGACGGTCGTGGTGGCAGCGGCGACCGGGTCGGACGGCTGGTCGACGGCGGTGCCGGCGGCCGCGGTCGCCGATGTCTCGGTGGCCGCAGCGGCAGCCCGGCGACGGGCGCGGATCTCGGAGTAGAGGAAGTAGCCGACGCCGAGGGGGGCCATCACGCCGAAGGCGAGCCACTGCAGGCCGTACGACAGGTAGGGGCCGGTGTCGAGCTGGGGCAGCGGGATCTCGCCGAGCGAGCCCGGCTGGTCGGGGGAGAGCTGCAGGTAGAAGTCGTCCATCGGGGTGGACGTCGCCGCGGACACCAGCCCCGGGTTGATGGTCGCGACGGTCAGTGCGCCGTTCTCGACGCGTGTGCCGCGGTCGGTGCTCACGCTCTCGGCGGCCCGGATGCGGCCGTCGACGGTTTGCTCGCCGACGGGCGGGGCCGGGATGTCGGGGACCGCTCCCTCGACCGGGCGGACGAAACCGCGGTTGACGAGGATGACCCGGTCGGACCCGCTGACCGCGAACGGGGTGAGCACCTCCACCGCGGGGCGCTGATCGACGTTGCGGAGCCGGACGAGAGCCTGCCGGTCCGTCAGGTACCGCCCGGTCACCGCGACCGAACGCCACTCCGAGGACGGCACGAAGGTCGACGACGGCGCCACCTCCGCCAACGGTGCCGTCTCGATCGACGTGGCAGTGCGGATCAGGTCGTTGCGGCGTTCGGTGTCGGAGTTCTTGCCCAGCTGCCAGGGCGCGAGCAGGGTGAAGCAGGCCACCGCGAACGCCGCGACCACGAGACCGAGGGCAATCCACCCGGGCCGGAGGATCGTTCGCAGTACGTGCACACCGCCCAGGCTACCGAGCGGGGGTAGCCTGATCGAAATGCGAGACTTCCTCTGCTTGAAGTGCGGTCAGCGTCTCTCCTTCGAGAACAGTCTGTGTCTGAACTGCCGGAGCCCGCTCGGCTTCTGGCTGAAGACCAGGACCATCCACGTCCTCGACGACCAGGCGCGCGTGGAGGTGGACGGCGTGCTGCTCGAACGCTGTGCCAATACCAAGGTCGCGCAATGCAATTGGCTGGTGAAGTGGAGCGGCAAGCCGACCATGTGTGAGTCGTGCCGCCTCACCCGTACCCGTCCCGGCGACGACGATCCCGAGGCGCTGGTCATCTTCGGCCAGACCGAGACCGCCAAGCGTCGCCTCATCCTGGAACTCGACGAACTCGGGCTCCCCATCGAGACCCGGGAGGAGAACCCGGAGTCCGGGCTGGCCTTCGACCTGCTCTCCAGTGCGAAGCAGTCGGTCATCACCGGTCATGCGAACGGCGTCATCACCCTCGACCTCGCCGAGGGGGACGACGTCCACCGCGAACAGATGCGCGTCGAACTCGCCGAACCGTACCGGACCGTCCTCGGGCACTTCCGGCATGAGATCGGCCACTACTACCAACTCGTCCTCATCACCGACGAGCGACGAGCGGGCTTCGAGGAGCTGTTCGGAAACCCCGACGACGACTATCAGGCGGCTCTCGACCGCCACTACAGCGAGGGCGCTCCCGAGGGCTGGCGGCAGGACTTCGTGTCCTCATACGCGACGATGCACCCGGCGGAGGATTTCGCGGAGACGTTCGCGCACTACCTGCACATCCGCGACACGCTCGACACCGCAGCGGCGTTCGCCATGGCGCCCGCGGGCACGACCTTCGACGGGGTGCCGCCCGGGGACGTGGGATTCGACCGGGTCATCGACGAGTGGCTACCGCTGACGTGGGCGCTCAACCAGATCAACCGGTCGATGGGCCATCCCGACCTCTACCCATTCGTGCTGCCCGAGACGGTTCTGACCAAGATCCGCTTCGTGCACAATCTCATCGCGCCGGCGGCTTGAGATCTGGGCTCCCGGCACCCGCACTGCTTGGCCGCTGAGGAGAGGGCGTTGCCGGCGACCGGCAGACTTCAACTCGACTCCTAGACTTCGATCGAGGTCCAGGGGTCGAGTTGAAGTCTGTCGGTCACAAATCGGCGCAGGTACGCGAGACACTTGCGAGCGTCACGAGGGTCTTCGCAACCTCGGTCGGCAGACCCTTCGTGACGCGCCCTCCGCAAGCTCCGAGCGCTCCTCAGGGAGCAGAGGACAGACCGGCGGTTTTGTGGTTCTTTCGGATCAGGACACCCCTATTTCGGCCCGCACCCAGTCGATCAGGCCCGGCATCGAACCCTCGATCTGTTCGCGTGTCACCACGAAGTCGTCGGGGGTGCCGTAGTACGGGTCGGCGAGATCGAGGTCGTCGGCGGGCGCGGACGGATCGAACGAGCGCAGCAGTCGTGTGCGGTCGCCGAGACGTTTGCGTTCGAGTTCGCGCACGTGGCCCTCGTCCATCGCGAGCAGAAGGTCGGCCTCGAAATGTTCAGGTCCGATCAACGCGGCGACATGTGCGTCGGAGTAGCCGTGCGCGACCAATTCGGTTCGCGCGCGATTGTCGGCCGGCTCACCGATGTGATAGCCGCTCGTCCCGCAACTGGACACACGCACCTTGCCGCCGAGTCCGGCGTCGTCGAGTGCCGTTCGGAAGATGTTCTGCGCCATCGGTGACCGGCAGATGTTGCCCGTACACACGAAGCAGATGTGAAGTTCGTCAGACACTGCTACCTCAACAAGTCGATGTGCGCCTCAGCCGGTCGTCGGGTACGAGGTCACGCACCCAGGACGTCGCGGAGTTCGGCCACGGACTCGACCACCCAGGTCGCACCCTGGTCCTCCCCGCCCAGAGCGTAACCCCACCGCACGAGAATCGCTGAGATGCCGAATTCGGCCGCGCCCAGCACGTCATGGCTGCGGTCGCCGATCATCACGACCGGAGTGGTCACGTGCCCGGTCTGCGGGTCGGTGGGCAGTCCGAGTTCGGCGAGGGCGGAGGTGATCACGTCGGCTTTCTCGCGGCGGGTACCGTCGTCGCTGGCCCCGGCGATGTAGCGGAAGTGTCCGGCCAGATCGAAGTGCTCGAGGATCCGACGCGCGGTGGTCTGGTTCTTCGACGTCGCGATCGCCAGGGTCCGGCCGCCGGCGGCCAGATCGGCGAGCAGCTCGGCCATCCCGTCGAACACCGAGTTCTCCAGCCAGCCCACCTCGGTGTATCGCTCTCGGTACGCGCGCATCGCCTTGTCGGCCGTCTCGGGGGAGAGGCCCAGGGCATTCAGCGTGTCGATCATCGGCGGCCCGGCGATGCCGGCCACGATGCGCGGGTCGGGCTCGGGCGCCCCGACCACGGCGAGAGCATGCCGAAAGCTGTTCTCGATACCTGCGAAACTGTCGGTGACCGTGCCGTCGAGGTCGACGAGTAGGACGGTCTCGGGATGGCGGGGATCCGGCGTCGTCGTCACCTCTCCATCGTGCACGTAAGGTCTGAACACATGACAGTTGGGTACGACGCGCTCGACGTCGAGACCGGCCCGGCCGGGACACCGCCGCCGCGCGCCGATCTGACCGACCCGGAACGTCACGGCGACCAGGACGCCACGCCGGGGCTCGTCGACTTCGCCGTGAACGTCCGCGGTACACCTCCGGCGTTCGTCCTCGACGCCATCCGGTCGGGACTCGACGATCTTGCGCGATATCCGACCGGAGCGCAGGAGCGACGAGCCGTCGACGCGATCGCCGCGGCACACGGCCGTCGCCCCGAGGAAGTGCTGCTGCTCTCCGGAGCCGCCGACGGGTTCGAGATGCTCCCGCGGCTGGGGGTTCGTCACGCGGCCCTGATCCAACCGTCGTTCACCGAGCCGGAGGTCGTGCTCCGCGCCGCGGGCATCCCGATCACGCAGGTCGCGCTGGCCGCACCCTGGGAGCTGCCCGGTCCGGGAGACAGCGGGACCGCCGTGCCGGACGACGCCGATCTCGTCATCCTGGGCAATCCCACGAACCCGACGTCGGTGCTGCACCCGGTCGAGGCCATCGCCGCATTGCGCAGGCCGGGACGGATCCTCGTCGTCGACGAGGCCTTCGCCGACCTCACCCTGGGCGCCGACGGGTCACTCGAACCCCAGTCCCTCGCCTCGGTCGACTGGCCCGACCTTCTCGTGATCCGCAGTGTGACAAAGACTTTCGGTCTCGCTGGACTCCGCGCGGGTTATCTGCTCGGGCCGGTCGACCTGCTCGATCGACTCCGTGCCGGCCGACGACCGTGGGCCGTGTCGACCCCCGCGCTGGCCGCGCTGACCGCCTGTGTCGAGCAACAGGGGCAGCGATACTGCGCCGCGGTCGCGCGGCGGGTCGCCGACGAGCGCAGCGAGATGGTCGCCGAGCTGACGCGGATCGGGCTCCGAGTGGCGGCCGAGCCCGCGGCGCCCTTCCTGCTCGTCGAGATGGCCCACGCCACCGAGGTGAAGCAGCGGCTGATCCGCCACGGATTCGCGGTGCGCAGCTGCGCCAATTTCGTCGGCCTCGGCGACTCGCATCTTCGTCTTGCCGTCCGGGCACTTCCGCAGGTCCGCGCGCTCACGCGGGCGATCGAGTTGGTACGAGAGGAGATCGACAGTGGAACCGGCGAACGCGTCTGACGCGACTGTGACGGTGGGCGACGTGGTCGACGTCGTGGAGCGGGCTTATCCGCCCGCCCTCGCCGAATCGTGGGATGCGGTCGGTCTGGTGTGTGGCGACCGGGCCGACCCGGCGCGCGGCGTGCTGGTGTGCGTGGACGTCACCGATGCGGTGGTCGACGCCGCGGTCGCGGCCGGCGCAGGGATCATCGTCGCCCATCACCCGCTCCTCCTGCGCGGTGTCACCACCGTGGCCGCCGACACCCCCAAGGGCCGGATCGTCCATCGGCTGATCCGCAACGGGATCGCGCTGTTGTGCGCACACACCAACGCCGACAGTGCGCGGCCCGGCGTCTCCGACGCGCTGGCCGACCGGCTCGGGCTGCGCGGCACCGTCCCCATCGACCCGAAACCGGTTGCGGCAATGGACAAGTGGGTCGTGATGGTGCCGGAGGGCAACGTCGAGCAGGTCAGCGAGGCGATGTTCGCCGCGGGTGCGGGGGCGATCGGCGACTACCGGGACTGCTCGTGGACGGTCGTCGGAACCGGGCAATTCGAGGCCGGCGAGGACGCCTCACCGACCATCGGCGAGATCGGGATGCGCACCCACGTCGACGAGGCCCGGGTCGAGATGGTCGCCTCGCGCGGACTGCGGGCCGGCGTCCTGCGCGCTCTGCGCGACGCGCACCCGTACGAGGAGCCGGCCTTCGACGTGTTCGAACTGGCCGACCTGGGCAGCGATGTCGGGCTGGGCCGCGTCGGGTCGCTCACCGAGCCGATGACGTTGCGCGATTTCGTCGCCGAGGCCGCCCGGGTGTTGCGCACCCCGGCGGGTGTCCGCGCCGCGGGAGACCCGGACGCGCTGGTACGGACCGTCGCGGTGTGCGGCGGAGCCGGGGACTCCTTGCTCGGACGTGTCCGCGGTCTCGGCGTCGACGTCTACCTGACCGGTGATCTCCGTCATCATCCGGTCGACGAGAGTCTGCGCGACGGCGGGCCGGCCCTGGTCGACGCCGGACACTGGGCGACCGAGTTCCCGTGGTGTGCGCAGGTCGATGCGCTGCTCGAGGCCGAATTGGGCACGCCGGTGAGTGTCTTCGAGGCGCCGACCGATCCGTTCGCGCTGCACAGTGCGGGCTGACTCGGGAGAAACCGAGCCGCCGCCGGCACTCGCGCGCCCCCCGCGTACGGTGGGGGGACTTTCGCCGAAGAGGAGACCGCAATGAAAGTCGACGCCGCCGTGCAGCGACTGCTGCTCGATCTCGCGGACTCCGATGCCGAGATCAATCGTCTCGTCCATCGCCGCAAGACCCTGCCGGAGGACGCCGAGATCGCCGAACACAACTCCGCGATCGATGCCGCCCGTGACGATCTGGTGCGCGCGGAGATCGCCGCCGAGGACCTCGGACGCGAGTACCGCCGGATCGACTCCGAGGTGACCGGTATGGCCAACCGTGAGGCCAAGGACTCGGCCCTGTTGACCGCCGGTGGCCTGGCGCCGAAAGCGTTGTCGGAGTTGCAACACGAACTCGCGGGCCTGGGTCGCCGGCGAGCGGTGCTCGAAGACGAGATGCTGTCGCTGATGGAGCAGCAGGAGGCCGTCGAATCCGAACGCACCCGCGCCGCGGCGACCATCAGCCACCTCGAGGAGAAGGTCGCCGAAGCACAGGTCCGGCGCGACAAGTCCCTCGAGACCATCGACGAGGACCTGTCGCGCGCGCGGGAGCGCCGCGAGACCCTCGAAGCCGAGATCGATGCGCCGCTGCTCGCGATGTACGACAAGCAACGCGCCGGCGGCCGCATCGGCGCCGGCCTGCTGCGTGCACGCCGATGCGGTGCATGCCGGATGGAACTCGACCGCGGGACCATCGCCACCATCGCCGCGGCACAGTCCGACGAGGTGATCCGGTGCGAAGAGTGCGGCGCGATCCTCGTGCGCACCGCCGAGTCCGGGATCTAGATTCGTGACCGCGACCGCCGAAGAGTCAGTCCCCGAGCATGATTCGGCGACCAAGGCGCCGTCGTGGCAGGGTCGGCGCAGCGATCCGACCCGGTTGATCCTGCTCCGGCACGGCCAGACGCCGCTGTCGGTGGAGCGGCGCTACTCCGGGCGGGGCAACCCGGACCTCACCGACGAGGGCCGACGCCAGGCCCGCGCCGCCGCCGCGCGCGTGGTGCGCGAGGAGGGGATCGCCGCGATCGTGACCTCGCCGCTGCGGCGTGCACGGTCGACGGCCGAGGAGGTCGCCGCCCTGACCGGGATCGACGTCGTCGAACATCCCGGGCTGATCGAGAACGACTTCGGTGACTGGGAGGGTCTGACGTTCACCGAGGCGTCGCAGCGTGACCCGGATCTGCACCGCGCGTGGCTGTCCGACATCACCGTGCCCGCGCCCGGCGGGGAGAGCTTCGCGCAGGTCGCCGAACGCATTTCGCGGACGAAAGCCGAACTGCTGGAGAGGTATCCGGGTCAGACCGTGGTGCTGGTCTCGCATGTCACGCCCATCAAGACGCTGCTGCAGGACGCGCTCGGCGTCGGACCCGAACTGCTGTTCCGGCTGCACCTCGACCTCGCGTCGGTGTCGATCGCCGAGTACTTCGACGACGGCGGCTCCGTCGTGCGGCTCGTCAACGACGCCGCGCACTGGCGCGTCTGACGCCGCCGTCGAGGGTCCGCCCGACGCCTGCCGTATCCTGGGTGCGCGAACGAGTCGGCCGGGCGGCCGCGGTGCGCGGAACGGGCGGTCTCCCGTCACGCCGCGCATCGAGGAAAGTCCGGACTCCGCAGAGCAGGGTGGTTGTCAACGGCAACCCGGGGTGACCCGCGGGACAGTGCCACAGAGAACAGACCGCCGGCCGCGAGGTCGGTAAGGGTGAAACGGTGCGGTAAGAGCGCACCAGCGGCACGGGTGACCGTGCCGGCTCGGTAAACCCCACCCGGAGCAAGGCCGAAGCACGCACCTCGCGGTGCGTGTGCGCGGGCGTCACGAGGGCTGCTCGCCCCAGCCCGCGGGTGGGCCGCTCGAGGTACCCGGCGACGGTGTGCCCAGATGGATGGTCGCCGCCCACGCGGTCTCACGACCGTGCGGGAACAGGATCCGGCTTACGTGCCGACTCGTTCGCCTCACTCTTCTCTAGGGTTGGGGGAGTGAAGCGCATCCTCTCCGCCCCCGACATCGACTTCGCCGGTATACGCACCGAACTGGGCGTCGACGAGGAGTACGGCGACGATGCCCTCGCCGAAGCCCGGGCCACCGCGCAGATGATCGACTCCGGCGCTCCGGGTGCCGACCGGTACGCCGACGTCCGCGAGGACCACACCGGCGTCCCCTTCGTCACGATCGACCCGCCGACCTCCCGAGATCTCGACCAGGCGGTGCACCTCACCGCCGACGGCGACGGGTTCGTCGTCGACTACGCGATCGCCGATGTCGCGGCACTCATCACCCCCGAAGGTGCTCTCGACCAGGAGAGCCGGCGACGCGGCGCGACCGTGTACTTCCCGGACGGGTCGGTCCCGTTGCACCCTCGCGCACTGTCCGAGGGCGCGGGTTCCCTTCTGCCGGAGCAGGTCAGACTGTGTGTGCTGTGGACCATCCGGGTGGCCGGCGACGGATCGGTGACCGATGTCCGGGTGCGGCGGTCCCGCATCGCCTCGGTTGCGCGCCTCGACTACGCCGGGGTCTCGGCCGATGCCGCCGCCGGCCGGCTGCATCCCGCCATCGCCGCCCTGCCCGCATTCGGCGAACTGCGACGCGAGGTCGCGCTGGCGCGGGGCGCGGTCGAACTCGACCTGCCCGACCAGACGGTCGTCCGCACGGCCGACGGGTGGCGTCTTGATCTCGAGGCACACACACCCGCCGACATGTGGAACTCGCAGGTGTCGCTGCTGGCCGGGATGTGCGCGGGCACGATCATGGTCGAGGCCGGTGTCGGGCTGCTGCGCACCCTGCCGCCGGCCGAGGAGGACGCGATCGAGGATCTGCGCGCCGCTGCCCGGGCCCTCGGGGTGCAGTGGCCGGCCGGCTTGCCGGTGGGCCGGTTCCTGGCGGGGCTACCGGGTGGCGAACCGAGCACGCTCGCCCTGCAATCGGCCGCGGCCGGGCTCATGCGGGGTGCCAACTACCTCGCCCTCACCGGACCCGACGAGCCCGTCGATGACGCGCTGATGCGGCATTCGGCGATCGGTGGGCTCTATGCCCATGTCACCGCACCGCTGCGGCGGCTCGGGGACCGGTTCGCCACCGAGGTGTGTCTGGCGATCGCATCCGGTACGCCGGTACCGGACTGGGTGCACCGCGCGTTGCCGACGCTGCCCAAGATCCTGCGGTCGGCCGACACGCTCGGCGCCACCGCGGATCGCGCGAGCATCGACCTCGCCGAAGCGGTGATTCTGCGGGAACGGGTGGGTGAGCGGTTCGACGCGCTGGTGATGTCGGGCGCGACCGAGCGCAGGCAGGCGCAGATCTTCCTGTCCGATCCGCCGGTGGTCGCGCGCTGCGCGGGTGATCTACGCCCCGGCGACCGCGTGGTCGTCGAACTCACCAAAGCCGACGAAGTGACCCGGACGGTGGAGTTCCGCAAGGTGTGAGGTGTTCGGTCAGAGTTCCTTGGCGACTCGGCGGTACGCGGCGATCGCGCGGTGCCCGTCGGCCTCGAGCCGGGCGTCGATCCGGCCGAGTACGAACATGTCGGGGCCGCCGAGGGTGCCGGCCGAGGCGATCTGTGCGAGTCGCGTCCGGTTGATCCGGGTGTCGTTGAAATCGCCCAGCGCGGACTGGATCTTCTTGGCCGCCACGCCGACCTCGCGATACTTCTTCTTCCCGAGCGGTTCGGTCGCGTCGATGCTGTAGCGCAGCCGCTTGGCGCGCTTGCGGATGGTGTGCAGCTGCTCCTCCCACTCGTCGGAACCCTCGGCGAAGCCGGCGAGACGAGCCTGTGCGCGGTGGATGTGCTTGCGGCTGCGGGCGATCGCCTTGTCGACGACCGTGGTCGCCGGGATGTCGGCGTCGGGGCCCGGTGGGGGCGACGCGATCAGGCCGTCGATGCTGTCGAGCAGGGCGAAGTACCGCTTCGACGACATCGCGGCGTGTGCCGCGCGCAGGGCGCGATCGTGGGCGGTGACCTCGGTGCCGGCGAGCTCGGCGAGCAGCTCCGGCGAGGCGTTCTCGCCACGCAGCAGTGATTCGCTCAACTCGAGCTGCACCTCTGAATCGCGTGCGTCGCCGAGGATCTGGGCGAGCAGCTTCAGCTCGGCGCCGATGTGGGCGGTGCGCTCGGCGTCGAGGACGGTGGGGAAGCCCGACAACACGCTGCGCAGGCGGCGGCACGCCACGCGCATCTGGTGCACCGCGTCGGGGGCGTCGACGCGCACCAGGGGATCGTAGGCGACCAGCGAATTGCGGTGCAGCGCAATGTCGGTGACGACGAGTTCGAGTGCGGTGGGTCGCTTGGACAGGCGCGGTTCGTGCACGGTCGGGGTGGCGCCGATCGCACGGGCGAGTTTCGACGCGCTCGACGCCTCGCGGCCGCCCCCGGCACGCAGCGCTTTGTCGGCGGCCTTCAGGAGCTTCGGCGTGCCACCGGCGAGGAGCTCGAACTCCCACTCCGCCCACTGCTGGCTGTGACCGCCGGGCAGGAGCGACTGGGCGGTGACGAGGTCCTCGGCGAGTTCGGCGAGCGGCTCGTCGTCGGCGCCGAGCAACCGGGTCACGGTGCGCGTCGTGGAGATGACGGCGACCGGCATCAGGGTGCGTTCGCGGATGTGGGCCAGGACCGGTGTCGACAGCGCGTCGGGGACGTCGCCGTCCGCGGGCGCCTCGTCGAAGCCCACGTGCAGCTCTCGCCGGGTTCCCGGAATGCCCGTGGGGCGCTTGAGGTGCCAGCCCTGGTCGCTTCCGCCGGTACGCCGACGCATGGTGATCTTGTTGCCGGCGAGGTCGAGGTTCTCGGTGTCGAAATAGGTGGCGTCGAGTGAGAACGTCTCCGGGGTCGTCGCCGACACGACACCGGGCAGCACCCGCAGGTCGGGGGCCACGTGTCCGGCGTCCACGTCGAACTTCAGCTCCACCTCGACCTGCTCGGATGCGGCCACCTGTTCCTCCTGGTTTCTCGACGGCTGTCCGTCGAGCTTAGTGGTGCGTGCGGAGTACTGGCGTCGGCTACCGCGCGAACCGGTCCGTGGCCTCGATCAGGTGGTGTCTGATACCCGGCTCGTACGATGCGTGCCCGGCGTCGGCGACGATGCGGAGATCGGCAGCCGGCCAGGCGCGGTGCAGGTCCCAGGCGCTGCGCATCGGGCACACGACGTCGTAGCGGCCCTGCACGATCACGCCGGGGATGGAGGCGATCGTGTCGATCTCGTCGAGGAGCTGACCGTCGCGCAGGAATCCGTGATTGACGAAGTAGTGGTTCTCGATCGATGCGAAGGCGAGGTCGAAGCGGTCGGTGTCCTTCTTCTGGGGGTCGTCCGCCGAGGAACCGTCCGACTCCTCGTCGGGGCGGGGGAGGAGATAGCTGGTCGCCTGCTCCCAACCCGTCCAGGCGCGGGCGGCGGCGCGGGCCGTCGCGGCGTCCCCGGAGGTGAGCAGGCGGTGATAGGCGGCGACGAGGTCGCCGTCGCGTTCGTCGACGGGGATGGGCTCGAGGTAGCTCTCCCACAGGTCGGGGTAGATGTGGGCGGCCCCGCCGTTGTAGTACCAGTCGATCTCGCTGCGCCGCAGCAGGAAGATGCCGCGCAGCACGAGTTCGGTGACGCGGTCGGGATGGGCTTGCGCGTAGGCGAGACCGAGTGTCGAACCCCAGGAACCGCCGAAGACCTGCCAGCGGTCGATCCCGAGATGAGTACGGAGGCGCTCCATGTCGGCGATGAGGTGCGGTGTCGTGTTGACGGTGAGGTTCGCGCCGTCGGCGATGTGGGGCCGGGACTGTCCGCAGCCGCGCTGGTCGAACAGGACGATCCGGTACTTCGCCGGGTCGAAGAACCGGCGCTGCGCCGGGGACGTCCCGCCCCCGGGCCCGCCGTGCACGAACACGGCGGGTTTGCCGTCCGGGTTGCCGGAGGTCTCCCAGTAGATCTGCTGGCCGTCGCCGCCGTCGAGATGGCCGGAGGCGTAGGGCTCGATCTCCGGGTAGAAGTTCCGCATGGACGTCAGCGTAGTGCTGACGTCCGGGCTCTCAGTAGCTGTGTTCGGGGCCGGGGAACACTCCGCGGCGCACCTCGTCGGCGTATTGCTCGGCGGCCGAGCGTAATTCGCCTCCGACATCGGCGAAGCGCTTGACGAACTTCGCGGTCTTGCCGTGGGAGAGTCCGGCCATGTCCTGCCACACGAGGACCTGCGCGTCGGTCTCGTTGCCCGCGCCGATGCCGACGGTCGGGATGGTCAGCTTGCGGGCGATCTGACCGGCGAGATCGGCCGGCACCATCTCCATCACCACGGCGAAGGCGCCCGCCTCCTGGACGGCGATGGCGTCGGCGACGAGCTGATCGGCGCCGTCCCCGCGGCCCTGGACACGGAAGCCGCCGAGCCCGTTGACGCTCTGCGGGGTGAACCCGATGTGGGCCATGACCGGGATGCCGGCCGCGGTCAGCGCCGCGATCTGCGGGGCGACGCGTTCACCGCCTTCGAGTTTCACCGCGTGCGCACCGGTCTCCTTGAAGATCCGGAATGCGTTCTCGAGGGCGTGCTGCGGGCCGATCTCGTAGCTGCCGAACGGCATGTCGGCTACGACGAGTGCATGCGGTGCGCCGCGTACGACGGCGCGGATGAGCGGGACCATCTCGTCGACGGTGACCGGGATGGTGGTGTCGTAGCCCAGGACGACGTTGGCGGCGGAGTCGCCGACGAGCAGGACGGGGATCTCGGCGGCGTCGAAGATGCGGGCGGAGGAGTAGTCGTATGCGGTGAGCATCGACCACTTCTCGCCCTCGGCCTTCATCTGCGCGAGATGGTGGATGCGGGTCACGCGTCGCTTGGCGGACTGGGCGGGGGCGGACGCGCCGTAAACCGAGGAATCGGACATCGTTGTCTCTTTTCTGCCTCGAGTCCCGACTGGCCGGAGAGGCGCGGCGGGTACCCGGGTTGAACACGGACGTAGGCCATTGTTTCACTAGGACGACCTGTTGTGACCTGCCATGTTTATGCGATTGGTCACACGCGCGGACGGGGTCGAGAGCGCCGTGTGCGACTCTGTCGGCAGTTCACTTGGGATTTCGTGCCCGGCCCCGCGTCCCAGCTACTGGTCGGACGTCTCACGATGTGGGATTGAGTCCGTAAAACTGCAGCACATCGAGTTGGAATTGCGCGTGTAACACGGATTTAACAGCGTACTTCTAATGTCGGCGACCATGGATCGCCAAAAGGAATTCGTGCTGCGGACCCTCGAGGAGCGCGACATCCGCTTCGTCCGACTGTGGTTCACCGACGTCCTCGGTTATCTGAAGTCCGTGGCGATCGCCCCGGCCGAACTCGAGGGCGCGTTCGCCGAGGGTATCGGCTTCGACGGCTCGTCCATCGAGGGATTCTCCCGGGTCTCGGAAGCCGACACCGTGGCCAAGCCTGATCCGTCGACCTTCCAGGTGCTGCCGTGGACAACCTCGGCCGGTCGGCACCATTCCGCACGCATGTTCTGCGACATCGCGATGCCCGACGGCACTCCCAGTTGGGCCGACTCACGGCATGTGCTGCGCCGGCAGCTCAACAAGGCCGCCGACCTCGGCTTCAGCTGCTACGTCCACCCCGAGATCGAGTTCTTCCTGCTCAAAGAGGCGCCCCTGGACGGGTCGGTGCCGACTCCCGCGGACTCCGGGGGGTACTTCGACCAGGCCGTCCACGACGCCGCGCCCAACTTCCGGCGGCATGCCATCGAGGCCCTGGAGTCGATGGGCATCTCGGTCGAGTTCTCCCACCACGAGGGTGCGCCCGGTCAGCAGGAGATTGACCTGCGCTACGCCGACGCGCTGTCGATGGCCGACAACGTCATGACGTTCCGCTACCTCATCAAGGAGGTCGCGATCAACGAGGGCGTCTGGGCGACGTTCATGCCCAAGCCGTTCAGTGAGCATCCCGGGTCGGCGATGCACACCCACCTCAGCCTGTTCGAGGGCGACCTCAACGCCTTCCACAACCCCGACGACCCGATGCAGCTCTCGGCCACCGGAAAGAAGTTCATCGCCGGCATCCTGCATCACGCCTCGGAGATCAGTGCGGTCACCAACCAGTGGGTGAACAGCTACAAGCGGCTCATCCACGGTGGTGAGGCGCCGACCGCGGCCACCTGGGGCGGCGCCAACCGCTCGGCGCTGATCCGACTCCCGCTCTACACGCCGAACAAGGCGTCGTCGCGCCGCATCGAGGTCCGCAGCCCCGACTCCGCCTGCAATCCGTACCTGACCTTCGCGGTGCTGCTGGCCGCCGGGCTCAAGGGCATCAACGAGGACTACGAGCTGCCCGACGAGGCCGAGGACGACGTCTGGGCGCTCACCTCGGCCGAGCGTCGGGCGATGGGCTACAAGGAACTCCCCGGCAGCCTGGCCGACGCGCTGAAGGAGATGGAGAACTCGGAGCTGGTCGCCGAGGCCCTCGGCGAGCACGTGTTCGACTACTTCCTGCGAAACAAGTGGACGGAATGGACGAATTACCGCAGCCTCGTGACCCCGTTCGAGCTGCAGAACTACCTGCCGCTGTAAGGGCGGCCTTGCCCGGTCCGGGACCGCGATGTCGTGCCGATCGGATCCGGTCGCTACTTTTGTGATGTGACAACACGATCGGGCCCCCCGGGGCGAGCCGGACGCAGCACCGTCCCCAGCGCGGGCCGGCTGGGTCTGCTCGACGACTCCGCACCCCGGAACCTCGCCGATCTCGGGTGGAACACGCCAGAATCGGTCGACGTGTTGTGGGCCCTGTCGCGGTCTCCCGACGCCGACCTGGCCCTCCGTACGCTCGTGCGGTTGCGCAGCGCCGTCGGCGACGAGTGGTCCGAGATCGACGGCCTGGTGCGCGCGGAGCGCGCATTCCGTGGGCGCCTGTTCGCGGTCATCGGTTCGTCGGACGCGCTCGCCGATCACCTGGTCGCCGAACCGTCGAGCTGGCGGCTCCTGCTCGCCGACGAGTTGCCCGACCGTGCCGAGGTCGACCGTCTGATGCTCGCCTCCGTCGGTGCCGAGCCCGTTCCGGGCGAGGTCGAGAAGGGCAACCGGGTGTACCGGTCGGCGCTCACCGGCCCGAAGGCCGTCATCGCACTCCGCCTGGCCTACCGCAACCTGATCCTGCAACTCGCGGCCCACGACGTCGCCTCGACCGTCGAGGACGAACCGGTGATGTGGTTGCCCGAGGTGGGTGCCTACCTGTCCGACTGCGCCGACGCCGCCATGACCGCCGCCCTCGCCGTCGCCTTCGCCGAGGTCTGCGGGGACGATCCCATCCCGGTCCGGCTCGCCGTGGTCGCGATGGGCAAATGCGGTGCGCGCGAACTGAACTACGTCAGCGACGTCGACGTCATCTTCGTCAGTGACCCGGCCGACGGTACCGCGGCGCGGATCGCGGGCGAGATGATGCGCATCGGTTCGCTCGCGTTCTTCGAGGTCGATGCCGCGCTACGGCCCGAGGGGAAGTCCGGAGCGCTGACCCGAACCCTGGAATCGCATGTGGCCTACTACGAACGGTGGGCCAAGACCTGGGAGTTCCAAGCGCTGCTCAAGGCCCGGGCGATGACCGGCGACATGCATCTCGCCGACGATTACATCGCCGCGGTCAAACCGATGGTGTGGAAGGCGGCCGAGCGGCCCGACTTCGTGCCCGAGGTGCAGAAGATGCGACGCCGCGTCGAATCCCTGCTCCCCGAGGACGAGCGCGAGCGCAACCTCAAACTCGGGCGCGGCAGTCTGCGCGACGTCGAGTTCGCGGTCCAGCTCCTGCAGATGGTGCACGGCCGGGTGGACGAGAACCTGCGCGTGATGCCGACCGTCGACGCGCTGGCCGCGCTCACCGCGGGCGGTTACGTCGGACGCGACGACGCCGCGAATCTCAGTGCGTCGTACCAGTTCTTGCGTCTCCTCGAACACCGGCTGCAGCTTCAGCGCATGTCCCGGACGCATCTGCTGCCGCAGCCCGACGACCACGAGGCGCTGCGCTGGCTCGCCCGCGCCGCACACATCCGGCGAGAGGGCGAACTCGACGCGACGGGGGTGCTGCGCGAACAGATCCGCCACCAGAGCCTGCGGGTCCGGCGGCTGCACCAGAAGCTGTTCTACCGCCCGCTGCTCGAGGCGGTCACGCGCTTCAAGACCGACGAGCTGACCCTGACCGACACCTCCGCCGAGAGGCGGCTGGCCGCACTGGGTTACGCGAAACCCGATCGGGCACTGAGTCATATCCGCGCGCTGTCGAACGCGCCGGGACGCCGCGGTCAGATCCAGCTGCTCATCCTGCCGCAGTTGCTCGAACACATCGGGGATACACCGGATCCCGATGCCGGCCTGCTGAACTACCGCCGGCTGTGCGACGTGATGGAGGACACCGACTGGTTCCTGCGACTGCTGCGCGACGACGGCGTGGTGGCGGCGCGGCTGATGAAGGTGCTCGGGACGTCGGAGTACATCGCGAACATGCTGATGCGTTCGCCCGAGGTGATCCACCAGTACTCCGACGGGCCGGACGGGCCCAAGCTGTGCAACGTGCGCCCCGAGGACGTCGCCAAGGGCCTCGTCGCCTCGACGGTCCGCCAGCAGGACATGAAACGCGCAGTGGCCGTGGCCCGTTCGCACCGTCGGGCCGAGCTGGTCCGCATCGCCTCTGCCGACGTGCTGGGACTGCTGGACGTACCGGCCGTCTGCAAGGCGCTGTCCAGTGTGTGGGCGGCGGTCCTGAACGCAGCGCTCACCGTCGCGATCAACATCTCCGAGCGAGAACGGGGGAGCCGGGCGCCGGCGCGCATCGCGGTGATCGGGATGGGCCGGCTCGGCGGTGGCGAGCTGGGTTACGGATCCGACGCCGACGTGATGTTCGTGTGTCAGCCCGATCGGGACGCCGAGGAGTCCGAGGCGCTCAAGTGGGCGCAGACGATCGCCGAGAACGTGCGGTCGATGCTGGGGAGCCCGAGCGCGGATCCACCCCTCGAGGTCGACACAGGGCTGCGACCCGAAGGCCGGAACGGTCCGATCGTGCGGACCCTCGCGTCCTACGCCGCCTACTACGCGCAGTGGGCGCAACCGTGGGAGGTCCAGGCGCTGCTCCGGGCGCATCAGGTAGCGGGCGACGAGGCCCTCGGCATCGACTTCCTGCACATGATCGACCACGTGCGGTATCCGGCCGGCGGTGTCAGCAACGACGCCGTTCGGGAGATCCGCCGGATCAAGGCCCGCGTGGACGCCGAACGTCTGCCGCGCGGCGCCGACCCGGCCACCCACACCAAGCTCGGCCGCGGTGGCCTCGCCGACATCGAGTGGACGGTGCAGCTCCTGCAGCTGAAGTATGCGCACCGCTATCGGAGCCTGCACAACACGTCGACGCTGGACTCACTGGATGCCATCGGCGCGGCGGAGTTGTTGTCGGAGAACGACGTCGCGCTGTTGAAGGACGCCTGGACGACCGCGACGAAGGCGCGCAACGCGCTGGTCCTGGTGCGTGGCAAGCCGATCGATCAACTACCTGGGCCGGGTGCACAACTGCGCCAGATCGCGTTTGCCGCGGGGTGGCCGGAGGACCAGGCCAACGAGTTCCTGGAGAATTATCTCCGGGTGACGCGCCGGGCCAAGGCCGTGGTGCTCAAGGTCTTCGGGGCCTGAGCGCGGAGAGATGCGGACGGGCGCGGAAGGGCGCAGCTGACTCCGGCGGGGGAACACCGGATCACATGGGGGAGCGATGACGAGATTTCTGTGGGCGGCCGCGTACGTCCTGGGGTGGGCGATGCTCGCCGGCGTGGTGCTGGGCGTGTTCCTGCACTTTTACCCGTCCCGCGGTGACGTCGCGCTGTACCTCACGAGCGCCGTGCAGTTCGCGTTGATCCCCGGAGTGATCGCCATCGTCGTCTTCGCGGTCCTGCGGCGCTGGTTCATGCTGGCGATTGCGATCGTGGCCGTCGGCGGTCTGGCCTACACCCAGGTGCCGCTGGTCATCGCCAACGCGGCGCCGTCCGGCGAGCGGTTCACCGTCGTGTCGGCCAACCTGCTCTTTGGCGGGGGCGACCTGGGTGCGCTCGAGAAGATCGTCGCCGACGCCGATCCGGACCTCGTGTCCCTCCAAGAGGTCACCCCCGAGGCGCTGGAACGTCTGCGGCGCAGTGAGATCGGCCGGACCCTGCCGCACGAGTTCGCGATCCCGTACACCTACGCGGCCGGCACCGCGATGTTCAGCAAGCGCCCGCTGGACGAGCGATACAACATCCCGGGGACGGTGCTGCACAACCTGCAGGCCCGCACCGACCTGCCGGGCGCCGCCGGGACCCAGGTCCTGGCCATCCACCCGGCGGCGCCGCTGTGGGGTCGCAACTGGGACTGGCACGACGACATGGACACGCTCGCCACACATTTCGCCGAGCTCCCACCCGGCCGGGTGATCGCGATCGGGGACTACAACTCCACCTGGAATCACGCGAAGTATCGCAGCCTGCTGACCAACGGGCTCGTCGACGGCACCGACATGGCCGGTGCCGGGTTCCTGCCGAGCTATCCCACCGACAAGCAGCTCGGCAACCGGCCGCTGGTCGCCATCGACCGGGTCATCCTGCGCGGTTTCGTGGCCACGTCGATGGACACCCACTACCTGCCGGGTTCCGATCACCGGACTCTGGTGGTAACACTGGTGGCATCATGACGCCCGATCCCCAGAACGTCGGACCACACGACCGCCCGAGTATCTCCGAACGTCTGCGTTCGGCCACCGCGGTGGCGCACGAACGCGCCGAGCATGCGCCGTTCATCGACGATCTGATGTCGGGCCGGTTGGACTCCGGCGAGTATCAGCGCCTGGCGGTCCAGTTGTACTTCGTCTACGAGGCGCTCGAGCGTGTCGGTGCCGACCTGGCGGGGGACCCGGTGGCCGACGCCGTGCTGGACCCGAAACTGCTTCGCCTGCAACGCCTCGGCGCCGACCTCGCCTCCTTCGGCATCGACCCGTCGACGGCGTCGCCGCTGCCGGCAGTGGCGCGGTATGTAGCGGCGATCGAATCAACCCGCACCGACCCGGCGCGCTACGTGGCTCATCACTACACGCGCTATCTCGGCGACCTCAGCGGTGGCCAGGTGGTGGCCCACCGCATGCGAGAGCATTACGGGGTCGAGGACGCGGCGCTGAGTTTCTACTCGTTCGACGAGATCGACAAGCTCAAGCGCTACAAGGACGCCTACCGGGCGCGGCTCGACGCGCTACCGCTCGACGCCACAGGGATCGACCGGCTCGTCGACGAGGCCATCGCCGCTTTCGACCACAATCAGGCGGTGTTCGGCGATCTCGACGGCGCCCGGGCGGCCTGACCCATAGGTCCGCCCGAACGACGGGATCGTCGAATCAGGCGTCAGTTGACCTGCAGCTTGACGGTGCGGTCCAGGACGACCTCGCTCAGGTCGTCGTGGCCCTTCACGAGTTCGATGCGCAACTGGTTGTCGTCGAGACGACTGGTGGTCCGAACCACTCGCGGGGTGCCCTCCAGGCGGATGCGGTCACCGGGTACGAGGTCTTCGACGTATACATCACGGGTCATTCGTCCAAACTACGGTCGTATTCGGTGAGTCGGCAGGGTAACAAGTCCCAAAAGTGGTACGGATCACATGCCGTATTGCGGGTGCTGTTTCGACGCACGTCAGCGTTGCCGTTCGGCACCCGATTGCACATCCAGCGCGCGTCGCGCGCTGACACCCTGCGGAAGGTGAATCGATGGCAGATGCCGCCGTGCCCGATCTCAGCGAGATCCTCGCCGACTCGCCCACCAATTGGGGCAGATGGGGACCCGATGACGAGGTGGGCAGCCTGAACCATCTGACGGCCGCACAGGTCTTGGCGGGCGCGGCGCAGATCAGGCGGGGCGCGGTGTTCACGCTTCAGCGCCTGATCGGTGATCCCCACGGTGACCCCGTGTGGCCGGGTCGTAGCCCTGCCACTCGCGAGATGACCCTTGACGAATCGCACTGGGATGACGGCAAAGGGCCTGCTTTCCCCGGAGGCATGCACTGCGCCGACGACAAGCTCACCGCATCGCTCCAGGGTTCCACGCAGTACGACGCGCTCGGCCACGTCTGGTACGACGGCCAGATCTGGAACGGGTACGACTCGAGGACCACGATCGGGGGCTTGTCGAGGGCCAGCGTCGCGCCGATCGCCGAGCGTGGAGTGGTCGGTCGCGCCGTGCTCCTCGACATCGCACGTCACCGGGGTAAGGCCTACCTGGAGCCGTACGAGACGTTCGACCACGAGGATCTGATCGCGTGTGCCGAGTACCAGGGCACGGAGATCCAGCCGCGCGACATCGTGGTGATCCGAACCAATCACCTGCAACTGTTCTTCGAGAACGCCGTCGAGTTTTACAGCGACTTCTGCGAATCCGGCCTCGTCTACTCCCGCGAACTCGTGTCCTGGTTCCAGGAGATGGAGATACCGAATCTCGTGACCGACACCATCGCGAACGAGGTGACCGTGGACCCGAACAACGGCGCCGCTCTGGTGCTGCACAACGCGCTCATGCGCAACCTCGGCGTGGCGTTCACCGAGATCTGCGACCTCGAGAAGCTCGCCGCCGATTGCGCCGACGACGGGGTCTACACGTTCTTCTACGTGGCCGCGCCGCTGAAGATCAACGAGGCCACCGGTTCTCCTGTCAACCCTGTCGCCATCAAGTGAGACTTCTTCCCGGCCGGGCAGTCGTCTCAAGGTGAGACGTTCTGCGAGCGCACCCATGCCTACTCTTCGCGCGAGGACCCGCAACCACAAGGAGTCGGCCATGAAAGCTCTCGTGTATCACGGTCCAGGTCAGAAGGCCTGGGAGGACGTTCCGAATCCGGTCCTGCTGGAACCGACGGACGCCATCGTCAAGATGGAGGTGACCACCATCTGCGGAACAGATCTGCACATCCTCAAGGGCGACGTACCGGCGGTCACGCCGGGTCGGATCCTCGGGCACGAGGGCGTCGGAGTGGTCACCGAGGTCGGTCCCGGCTGCGAACGGGTCAAGGTCGGGGACCGCGTGATCGTGTCGTGCGTGAGCAAGTGTGGAACATGCGAGTTCTGCAAGGCCGGCCTGACGTCGCACTGCCAGACGGTGGGCGGCATCGGCTGGATCTTCGGTCACCTCATCGACGGCACCCAGGCCGAGTACGTCCGGGTTCCGTTCGCGGACAACGGTCTGATCGCGCTTCCCGAGAAGGTGACTCCCGAGCAGGGCACGATGCTCAGCGACATCCTGCCGACCGGCTACGAGATCGGGGTGCTCTACGGCGCCGTCGCAGAGGGCGACGTCGTCGCCGTCGTCGGGGTCGGGCCGGTCGGGCTGGCGTCGGTGATGACGGCGTCGGCGGCCGGCGCGTCGAAGGTGATCGCCGTGGACGGCAACAAGTTCCGGCTCGAGCAGTCGCGCGACTTCGGTGCGACCGACACGATCGACGTCAACGCAGGCGGGGACGTGGTCGCGCAACTCAAGGAACTCAGCCGAGGCGGGCTCGGGGTGGACGTGGCGATCGAGGCGGTCGGGGTGCCCGCGACGTTCGGCGTCGCGCTCGATTCCGTCCGTCCCGGCGGTCATGTCGCCAACGTCGGCGTGCACGGGGAGAGCGTCACCTTCCCGATCGAGCGGGACTGGATCAACAACCTCACGATCACCACCGGATTGGTCAACGCCACGACCGCACCCGAACTCCTGGAGAGCATCGAACGCGGGGACATCTCCCCGGAGAAGTTCATCACCCACCGGTTCACGTTCGATCAGTTCGACGAGGCGTACGACACGTTCGCGAACGCTGCCGACGAGCACGCGCTCAAGGTGATCATCGCCGCCGGCGACTGACGGTCCGGCCTGGTCCGGCGGCGCTGGCTCGGGTCGTCACTCCTTGGCCTCGGCGATGGAGAGAACGACCGTGGTCCGCTCGTCGGAATCCGCTACGACGTCGTCGGTCTCGTCGACCAACGAGAAGTGCCGGACGTTGGCGAGATTCACGATGTGCGCCGACCCCTCGAGCTCGAGGGCGATCGGTTCGCGCTGCCGGACCACGTCGCGGACGAACTGCATCACCTCCGGGACCGACTCCGCGAACAGCAGGCGGATCTCGAACTCGTCGGACGTCAGCAGTGTGCCCATGCGGCTCATCGTCGCACGGCGGGACGGTCGGACACGGCTGCTCGCGCGGATTGATGGATCGAACCGGCCGACAACGAAACGGCCCGCTCGGCGATCGGAGAGCGATCGCGGAGCGGGCCGAGTCGACGTCGGAGCCTGGGCTCAGCAGTCGTAGTACAGCGAGAACTCGTACGGGTGCGGACGGATCTGCACCGGCTCGATCTCGTTCTCACGCTTGAGCGCGATCCAGGTCTCGATGAGGTCCTCGGTGAACACGCCACCGGCGGTGAGGTATTCGTGATCCTCTTCGAGACGGTCGATGACCGCGGCCAGCGAGGTCGGGGCCTGCGGGATGCTCTTGGCCTCTTCCGGCGGGAGCTCGTAGAGGTCCTTGTCGACGGGCTCGTGCGGCTCGATCTTGTTCTTGATGCCGTCCAGGCCGGCCATCATCATCGCGGCGAACGCCAGGTACGGGTTGCCCGAGCTGTCCGGGCAACGGAACTCGAGGCGCTTGGCCTTCGGGTTGTTGCCGGTGATCGGGATACGCACACAGGCCGACCGGTTGCGCTGGCTGTAGACCAGGTTGATCGGGGCCTCGTAGCCCGGCACCAGACGCTTGTAGGAGTTCACGGTCGGGTTGGTGAACGCCAGCAGCGACGGTGCGTGGTGCAGGATGCCACCGATGTAGTAGCGCGCCAGGTCCGACAGGCCCGCGTAGCCGGCCTCGTCGTGGAACAGCGGCTTGCCGTCCTTCCACAGCGACTGGTGGGCGTGCATGCCCGAACCGTTGTCGCCGAAGAGCGGCTTCGGCATGAAGGTGACCGACTTGCCGTTCTGCCATGCGGTGTTCTTGATGATGTACTTGAACAGCTGCACGTCATCGGCTGCGTGGAGCAGAGTGTTGAACTTGTAGTTGATCTCCGCCTGGCCCGCGGTGCCGACCTCGTGGTGGCCGCGCTCGAGCTCGAAGCCCGAGTTCTGCAGGTTGGTGGACATCTCGTCACGCAGGTCGACGTAGTGGTCGTACGGTGCGACGGGGAAGTACCCACCCTTCGGGCGGACCTTGTAGCCGAGGTTGGGGCTGCCGTCGGGATCGGTCGGCGACGCGGTGTTCCACCAGCCGGACTCGGACTCGACCTCGTAGAAGGTGCCGTTCATCTCGGAACCGAAGGACACCGAGTCGAAGATGTAGAACTCGGCCTCGGCACCGAAGAAGCAGGTGTCGGCGACGCCGGTGGAGGCGAGGTAGTCCTCGGCCTTGCGGGCGACGTTGCGCGGGTCGCGGCTGTAGGCCTCGCGGGTGAACGGGTCGTGGACGAAGAAGCTGAGGTTCATCGTCTTGGCCTTGCGGAACGGATCGATCCGCGCGGTGGCCGGGTCGGGCAGCAGCATCATGTCCGACTCGTTGATCGACTGGAAGCCACGCACCGACGATCCGTCGAACGCCAGCCCGTCCTCGAAGACGTCCTCGTCGAAGGCCGACGCGGGGATCGAGAAGTGCTGCATGACACCGGGCAGGTCGCAGAAACGGATGTCGACGTACTCGACACCTTCCTTCTTGATGCCCTCGAGTAGTTCTTCTTTACTGCTGTACACCGTGCGGTGACTCCTTCGTGATCGGTGGTCCGTGTATGGGGACACGCCACATCCGCCACTGAGAAACAGCAGCGGATCTCAGCGGCAACCGTATGGAGGCGAAGTTGCCCATGCGTCAAGTCCGTGTTTCCCCCGTGTTACACGCGCAGTGGTGTTGGCTACACAGCGTGATCGGGGGCCGTCGCACTCGGCGCATCCCAACCCTAGCGGCAGGGGCCAACGGGCGGGACGGGTCACGACAACCAGCGACTACGATGGTTCCCAGTGCGGCGACGACGCGGACCGAGGGGGTTGCGCGGTCGCGTGAGAGGAGTCATCACCGATGGGACGAGTCACGGGTTCCTGGCTGTCGGGACCGCAGATCGGTCCCGAGAACGGCGTGGACAACGAGTACCGGGGACAGGATCTCGGCCTGCCGGAGAGCGGTCCCGGGTCGCTGGCCACCGGCTGGCCGCGGGTGGCCGGCCTGCTCGTCGACTGGCTGATCGCCGGTGGGCTCGCGATGGCGTTCTTCGGTGGCTTCAACTCGCCGCATCTGGGCACCGCGCAGATGGGCGTGTGGTTCGTCATGGGCATCTTCGCGGTGACGCTGTTCGGGTTCACCCCGGGCCAGCTCGTCATCGGGATGCGCGTGGCGCGTGTGGATTACGGCGTCGAGCGCAACACCGCCGAAGCGACCGGCGAGCAGAGCCCGGCGGCGGTCGGGATCGTCCGGGCCTTCTTCCGCCAGCTGCTGATGATCTTCCTCGTCCCGGCCCTGATCAACGACTACAACGGACGCGCCCTGCACGACCGCGCAACCGGCACCGCGCTCGTCCGGACCCGCTGAGCAGCGGCCGATCCGGCGCACAAGCCACTCATCGACGAAACCCACCACCGAATCGTCATTGGTGGTGGGTTTTGTCGTAGGTCGTGGCCCGGCGAACCCGGTTCACAGTCAACGTAAATCGATGCACCGTCAACGGGATCGGGTGCACGGTCGACGGGATGGGGCGGGAGCGTCAGCCGCGGCGGCGCGCCGTGCGCTGCATGCTGCGCATCTTGGCGTTCGCGGGCAGGGGACCCTTTGGCATGCCGGGGCCGGGGGCCTTGCTGCCGAGGGCGGACAGTCGGCCTTCCAGGGTCTCCATCCGCTTGCGGTCGATGTTGCTGGGCAGCTTGTTGAGGTGCCGCTCGAGCTTCGACAGCGGGACCTGGCCGTCGTCGTTGCCGACCATGATCTCGTAGATCGGGGTGTCGCCGACGACCCGCGCGACCTTCTTCTTCTCCTGGCCGAGGAGCGACTTGATGCGGGTCGGGGAGCCCTCGGCGACCAGGATGATGCCCGGCTTGCCGATGACACGGTGCACGGCGTCGAGCTGGGAGGTGCCGGCCACGGCCTGCTTGACCCGCCACTGCCCGCGCATGTTGCCCAGTGCCCATCCGGCGGCGCCGGGCTGTCCCTCGGCCTTGGTGTACACGTTCTTCTGGACGCGGCGGCCGAACAGGATGAAGGCGCCGAGGATGCCCAGCACCACGCCGAGCGGGATCAGCAGCCACGGCGAACCGAGGACGAATCCGAGAGCGGTGAAGACCGCGATCGACAGGACGATGACACCCACCATGTAGGGGATGAGTCGTTTGTCTTCCTTGCGCTGCATCTGGAAGGCCTGCCAGAGCTGCTGGCGCCGTTCCTTCGATGCGGCCTTACGGGCCTTCTTCTTCTCGGCCTTGACCTCTTTGCTCACCTGCGCCTTTGCCATGAGGCCAGTTTACGTCCGTGGATCGAGCGATCGGGGCATCGGGTGACCGTCCGAAAAGTCAGCGGACGCGCGCGGCGTCAGCGGGCGAGGCGTGCCATCAGGCTGGAGGCCTCCTGGCTGGCCGATCCCTCGGCTGCCAGGTGCGCGAGAGCCGGTGAGATCTCGCGGCCGTGATGGGCCATCGCCTGCGCGTACAGGCGGCCCGCCCGGTACGACGACCGCACCAGCGGACCCGCCATGACGCCGGCGAATCCGACCTCTTCGGCGAACTCGGAGTGGTCGACGAACTCCTCGGGCTTGACCCACCGCTCGACCGGATGATGCCGCGGCGAGGGACGCAGGTACTGCGTGATGGTCAGGATGTCGCAGCCCGCCTCGTGCAGATCCACGATCGCCGACTGCACCTCCTGCGGGGTCTCGCCCATCCCGAGGATGAGGTTCGACTTCGTCACCAGGCCGAAATCACGTGCGGCGGTGAGGACTTCGAGGGACCGCTCGTAGCGGAAGGCCGGGCGGATGCGCTTGAAGATGCGCGGCACGGTCTCGAGGTTGTGCGCAAGTACCTCGGGCCGGGCGTCGAAGACCTCGGCCAGCAGGTCGGGCTTGGCGTGGAAGTCCGGGATGAGGTTTTCCACACCGGTACCGGGGTTGAGGCGGTGGATCGCGCGGACGGTCTCGGCGTAGAGCCAGGCACCCTCGTCGGGCAGGTCGTCGCGGGCGACGCCGGTGATCGTCGAGTAGCGCAGGCCCATCGCCTGGACGCTCTCGGCGACACGACGCGGTTCGTCGCGGTCGAGTTCGGCGGGCTTGCCGGTGTCGATCTGGCAGAAGTCGCAGCGTCGGGTGCACTGCTCGCCGCCGATGAGGAACGTCGCCTCGCGGTCTTCCCAGCATTCGTAGATGTTGGGGCAGCCGGCCTCTTCGCAGACGGTGTGCAGACCCTCGCGCTTGACCAGGCCCTTGAGTTCGGTGAACTCCGGGCCCATCGTCGCGCGGGTGCGGATCCACTCCGGCTTGCGCTCGATGGGGGTCTGCGCGTTGCGCACCTCGAGCCGGAGCAGCTTGCGGCCCTCAGGGGCCGGGGTCGGGGTCTGTGGTGCGGATGCCGAGGCCGAGGGTGTGGCTTCGGGGGCACCGGGTCCGGGGGTGATGGGGGACGCGGTCACTGGATCGATCCTACGCTCGCAGAAGTGGATGGAGAGGACTGTGCCGACGCGACCGGGCTCGCAGTGGCGTCGAGCGCGGTGAGCACGGCATCGGCGGTGACGTCGAGCAGAGAGGCCACCGACAACGGCCGCCCCAGTTCGCGGGCCAGGGACGTGACCCCGGCGTCGGCGATCCCGCAGGGGACGATCGCCTCGAACGCCGACATGTCGGGGTCGATGTTGAGTGCGAATCCGTGCAGGGCCACGCCGCGTGCCACGCGGATACCGATCTGTCCGAGTTTGCGTTCCCCGGCGTCGTCGGTGATCCACACGCCGGAACGTCCGTCGACGCGGCAGGTGGTCACGCCGAGACCGGCGCAGACCGAGATGAGGGCCGCCTCGAGACGACGCACGTACTCGACGACGTCGAGCGGCTCGGCGAGCTTCACGATCGGATAGCCGACGAGTTGTCCCGGTCCGTGCCAGGTGATCCGGCCGCCGCGGTCGACGTCGACGACCGGCGCGCCGTTGGTGGGCCGGTCGGCGTCCTCCGTGCGCTTGCCCGCCGTGTAAATGGACGGATGCTCAAGCAGGAGCAGCACGTCGTGATCCAGGACGCCGTCGGCGCGGTCGGTCGCCAGGCCGTGCTGCAGGTCGTAGGCCGTCTGGTAGTCGACGACGCCGAGATGGCGGACCTCGACCGGTTCGGCACTCCCGCGGATCGGCCGCTCAGTCATGACTGGTGGAACCGGTGGCGTAGGCGAGGGCCTCGTCGACACCGGGATGGGTGAAGGTGAATCCGTGATCGGTCAGCACCTTGGGTGTAACGCGCTGACTGAACAGAATCATTTCCTCGGCCATCTCGCCGCCGACCCGGCGCGCCGCGAAGGCGGGTACCTGCAGGATCGTCGGGCGGTGCACGGCCCGGCCCAGAGCCGAGGTGAACTCACCGAACGGGACGGCGCCCGGCGAACTCAGGTTCACCGGTCCGGACAGGTCGGAGTCGAGGAGGAACTCGATGGCGCGGATCTCGTCGATCAGGCTGATCCACGAGAAGTACTGCTTGCCGTCGCCGATCGGTCCGCCGAGCCCGAGCTTGAACAACGGCCGGAGTTTGCCCAGCAGGCCGCCCTGGGTGCTGAGGACCGGCGCCGTACGGAGCAGGACCAGACGCGTGTCCGCGCCGACGCCGGCGGTGGCGGCGCGCTCCCAGTCGACGACCAGGTCGGCGAGGAATCCCTCGCCGGGGCCGTCGGTCTCGACCGCGGCGTGGCCACCGGTGTTCCCGTAATAGCCCGTGGCGCTGGCACTCACGAACGTCGGGATGCCGAGATCGCGGACGGCCTCGGCGAGCAGTTCGGTGGGGGTGATCCGCGAGTCCCGGAGTTCCTGTTTGAACCGGCCGGTCCAGCGACCGTCGCCGACTCCCACGCCGCCCAGCGAGACCACCGCCTCGACGCCGTCGAGACTCTCCGGCGGGACGCCGATCGTCTCGGGATCCCAGCTGAACTCGTCATCGGCGCGTGCCTCGCGGCGGACCAGACGTGTGACCGTGTGGCCCGCCGCGCGCAGCGAGTTGACCAGGGCGTTGCCGATGAGTCCCGATGATCCGGCGACGGCGATGCGCATTCTGTGTCCTCGGTGTGCCGTCCGAAGGAGATCTGGGCTAGAGGCCCAGGTCCGCGGCGAAGGCGGCCTCTTCGAGACGCTTCTTCACCGTGGTGAGGAAGCGGCCCGCGTCGGCGCCGTCGATCAGACGGTGATCGTAGGTCAGCGGCAGGTAGGACATCGACCGCACCGCGATTGATTCCGAACCGTCCTCACCGGTGATGACGACCGGGCGCTTGACGATCGCGCCGGTGCCCAGCATCGCCGCCTGCGGCGGCACCAGGATCGGGGTGTCGAACAGCGCGCCCTGACTTCCGATGTTGGTGATGGTGAACGTGCCGCCGGCGAGCTCGTCGGGCTTGAGGCCGTTGGAGCGCGCCCGGGACGCGATGTCGGCGATGGCGCGGGCCAGACCGGCGATCGACAGGTCGTCGGCGTTGTGGATGACCGGCGACAGCAGCCCCTGCGGGGTGTCGACGGCGATGCCGAGATGCACCTTGTCGTAGTAGGTGATCTCCTTCTTGTCCTCGTCGATCGAGGCGTTGACGTTGGGATGCGCCTTCAGCGCCTCCACGACGGCCTTCGCGATGAACGGCAGGTACGTCAGGTTGACGCCCTCGGACGCCTTGAAGCTCTCCTTCGCCGCCTTGCGGAGTCCGGCGATGCGGGTCATGTCGACCTCGAAGACCTGGGTGAGCTGTGCGCTCTGCTGCAGCGACTCGCGGGTCTTCTTCGCGGTGATCTGACGGATGCGGTTGATCTTCTGCGTCGTCCCGCGCAGCTCGGCGAGCTCGGGCCGGATCTCCGGCGAGCCCGACGACGCGGCCGGCGCCGACGATGCCGCGGGCTTGGCGGCCGGGGCGGACTCCTGCGCCGGGGCCTTGGCCTCCTCGGCCGCGGCGAGCACGTCCTGCTTGCGGATGCGGCCACCGACACCGGTGCCCTTGATGGCGTTCAGGTCGATGTTGTTCTCCGCGGCGAGCTTGCGCACCAGCGGCGTCACGTACGGGGTCGACTCGACGGTCGGCGGGTCGGACTTCTCCGCGGCCTGTGCCTTGGGCTCGGGGGCCTTGGACTCCTGGGCCTTCGGCTGCGGCTTCTGCTCTTCCTCGGGGGCAGGCGCCTGCTCGGGCTCCGGCTCCGGCGCGGACTCCTGCTCGGGCTCGGGTTCGGGCTCGGGCTCGGGTTCGGGTTCCGGTTCGGGCTTCTTCTTCGAGGGAGCCGCCGAGGCATCACCGATGACGGCGAGCTTGCCGCCGACCTCGATCACGTCGTCCTCCTGCGCGAGGATCTCGAGCAGGGTGCCGGCGACCGGCGAGGGGATCTCGGTGTCGACCTTGTCGGTGGAGACCTCGAGCAGGGGTTCGTCGGCGGCGACCTCGTCGCCGACGGCCTTCAGCCAGTTGGTGACCGTCCCCTCGGTGACCGACTCGCCGAGTTCGGGCATGAGCACGTCGGTGCCCTCGGCCGAGCCCGAGCCGGTGTCGGCGGTGGGCTTCTCGGCGGGCGCGTCCTCGTCGACGGAGGGCTCCTCGGCGGCCTGCTCGGGCTCGGGTTCGGGGGCGGCCTCGGTCGGCTCGTCGCCGCCGGCGGCGTCGGAATCGGAATCGTCCGAACCGGAGTCGTCGGAACCGGCCTCGTCGGCGTCACCGATCAGGGCGAGATCGCCGCCGACCTCGACGACGTCGTCCTCCTGCGCGATGATCTTGGTCAGCACACCCGAAGTGGGGGCGGGGATCTCGGTGTCCACCTTGTCGGTCGACACCTCGAGCAACGGCTCGTCGGCCTCGACGGTGTCGCCCTCCTCCTTCAGCCACCGGGTGACTGTCCCCTCGGTGACACTTTCACCAAGGGCGGGCATCTGGACGGAGAAGGCCATCGTTGTGAACTCCTGAACTCGACGTGGTGGTCTGTAGGTGATGCCCAGTGGTGTGTGCGCCGTGGGCACGGGGGTCGGGAGGCGGTGGAAGACCGCGCAGATGAGTGGCGGATCAGCCGCTCATCCCCGCGGCCAACCCTACCCGTACGGTGAGCCGCCGACTCGGTTCGGCTCGTACTCGTCGGTAACGATTCTCCGGCGGCCGCGGCACCGGTCTCGGCCGCGGCTCGCCGGAGGTGTTCTCAGCCGTTCGCGGCGATGTCCTCGAGCACGGCCGCGATGGTCCGGACGGGGACGCCCGTACCGCCCTTCGTCGTGTAACCCCAGGGGCCGCCGGTGTTGAAGGCGGGCCCGGCGATGTCGATGTGGGCCCACTGCACGTCCTCGGGCACGAACTCCTTCAGGAAGATGCCCGCGGCGAGCATCCCGCCCCAGCGGTGGGGGGTCACGTTCGCCAGGTCCGCGACGCGGGACTTCAGGTCTGCGCGCAGCTCGGCCGGGAGCGGCATCGCCCAGGCGTTCTCACCTACATCGGCCGACCGGGCCGCGACCCGGTCGCGGAACCCGTCGGTGCCCATGACGCCCGGTGTCCGGGTGCCGAGTGCCACCATCTGGGCGCCGGTCAGGGTCGCGGTGTCGATGAGATAGTCGGGATCGTCCTCGCAGGCCCGCACGATGGCATCGGCGAGGATCAGCCGTCCCTCGGCGTCGGTGTTGAGGACCTCGACCGTGCGGCCGCCGTACTGGGTGAGTACGTCGCCCGGGCGCTGCGCAGTCGACGACGGCATGTTCTCGGCCATGGGGACGGTGGCGATCACCGTCACGTCGACATCGAGTCGGGCGGCCAGGATCGTCGCCGCGATGACCGCGGCCGCGCCGCCCATGTCCGAGGTCATCGCGTCCATGTTGGCGGCGGGTTTGATCGAGATACCGCCGGTGTCGAAGGTGATGCCCTTGCCGACGAGCGCGACCTTCTTCGGCGACTTCTTCGCGGTGTGGGTCAGCCGGACGAGGCGCGGCAGCCGGGACGAACCCTTGCCGACGCCGATGATCCCGCCGTAACCCTGCGCCTCCAGCTGCTTGTCGTCGAGGATCTCGACCTTGAGCCCGGCCTTGCTGCCGAGGGTGCGGGCGCGGGCGGCGAACTCCTCGGGATACAGGTGGCTCGGCGGGGTGTTGACGAAGTCGCGGGCGATCGCCACCGAGTCGGCCACGGCGACCGCGCGCTCCACAGCGGCCTTGGCCTCCTTGGACTTCGATTCGACCAGCAGCGTGATGCGTTGCGGCGGAGTCTTCTTGGGCTTCGACTTGTCCGAACGGAACTCGTCGAACCGGTAGGCGCCGAGGAACAGTCCCTCGGCGGCGGCAGCCAGGTCGACGGCCGAGAGCGTGGTGGCGACCGACTCGTGACCGTCGAGTTCACGGGCGACGACGCCGGCGGCCTGCCGGACCTGGTCGGCGTCGTCGAGGTTGTCGGCATCGCCCAGGCCGACGGCGACGACGATGTCGACGGGCAGCGACTCCGGGGCCGCGGTCCGGGTGACCTCGCCGTGGGACCCGGTCGCGCCGAGGGCGGTGAGAGCGGCGGTGATGGCGGCGGCCTGGGCGTCGTCGAGGATGCCGTCGCCGATGGCGAGGGTCGGTTCGGCTGTGGGGTCGGCATTCTCGGCGTCGTCGGGGGACGAGGCGCTGATCAGGCCGATGACCAGGGCGGAGTCGTCCTTGCCGATCGAGGTGGACAGTTCGAGTTCGGGGCCGCGCGTGCGGTCGACGGTGTCGTTCTTGCTCACCCGGTCAACTCTGCCACAGCTCCGGCGGCGCCGAGTCCCAGCGGGAAGACGTGCAGACGAACGCCGCGTCCGTGCCCGGCCGGCGGGGTCGCCCGATAGCGTGGACGGCATGAGTGAACTCCTCGCCGGGCCGATCGCCGACCGTCATGCCGCACTGGGGGCCACCTTCGCCGAGTTCGGCGGCTGGAACATGCCGGTGTCGTACTCCGGCACGGTCGCCGAGCACGCCGCGGTGCGGGAGAGCGTGGGCATCTTCGACGTCAGCCACCTCGGCAAGGCACTGGTGTCCGGCGAAGGTGCGGCCGCCTTCGTCAACTCGACGCTCACCAACGACCTCGGCAAGATCGTGCCGGGCAAGGCGCAATACACGTTGTGCTGCAACGACTCCGGTGGTGTCGTCGACGACCTGATCGCCTACCTCGTCGGCGAGGACGAGGTCTTCCTGGTGCCCAATGCGGCGAACACCGCGTCCGTGGTCGACCAGCTGCAAGCGGTTGCGCCGGAAGGGATCTCGATCACCGACCAGCACCGCGACCTCGCCGTGCTCGCGGTGCAGGGGCCGAAGTCGCCCGAGATCCTTGCCGGGCTCGGACTGCCCGCCGACATGGAGTACATGGCGTTCGCCGACGCCGACCTGACGACCGCCGACGGCGTGGCACCGGTCCGCGTGTGCCGCACCGGATACACCGGTGAACGCGGGTACGAGATCGTGCCGCGGTGGGACGATGCGGGTGCGGTGTTCGACGTCCTACTGGAAGCGATCGCGGCGGCCGGCGGGTTGCCTGCGGGCCTGGGCGCGCGGGACACCCTGCGCACCGAGATGGGATATGCGCTGCACGGCCACGAGCTGGGGCCCGACATCTCGCCGGTGCAGGCGCGGTCGAGTTGGGCGGTCGGCTGGGACAAGCCGTCGTTCTTCGGACGCGACGCCCTACTCGCCGAGAAGGAGGCCGGACCGACGCGTCGTCTGTACGGGTTGCGGGCGACCGGCCGCGGGGTGCCGCGTGCGGGGTGCGTGGTCCGCCTGGCGGGGAAGGACCAGCAGATCGGCACCTGTACGTCGGGGACGTTCTCGCCCACCCTCAAACAGGGCATCGCACTGGCGCTGCTCGATACGGCGTCCGGGGTGCGCAAAGGCGACGAGGTCGTCGTCGACGTCCGCGGGCGGGACCTGGCGTGCGAGGTCGTGATCCCGCCGTTCGTGCCGTCGCACGTGTGACCTGCGGGCCCTCGCGCGACGTCCCACGCAGCCCCGGGGGTCAGCCGACCGGGCCGGGAAATGCTTTTGTGCCCGGCGGTACGATGGCGTGATGACCTTGGAGTTCAACCGTACCGAGCATCCGCACCCGGTGTCTGAGGGCCGGCGCGCGGAGATCCTGTCCGCCCCCGGATTCGGGCGCCACTTCACCGACAACATGGTGATGATCGATTACGACGCAGGGGTGGGTTGGCACAACGCCACGGTGAAGCCGTACGGTCCGATCGCCCTCGACCCCGCGGCCACGGTTCTGCACTACGGCCAAGAGGTGTTCGAGGGGCTCAAGGCCTATCGGCAGCCGGACGGTTCGATCGCCGCGTTCCGCCCCGAGGCGAACGCCGCGCGTCTCCAGCGCAGCGCGGAGCGGCTCGCGATGCCCGCGCTGCCGGTCGAGGATTTCATCGCCTCGCTCAAGGCCCTGCTCGAGGCCGACAACGAGTGGGTGCCCGCCGCTGGTGGCGAAGAGGCGCTCTACCTCCGGCCGTTCATGTTCGCGTCGCAGGCCAGCCTCGGCGTCAACGCCCCGTCCTCCAGCTACATCTACTCGGTCATCGCCTCGCCGGCGGGCGCCTACTTCGCCGGTGGGATCAAGCCGGTGAGTGTCTGGCTGTCCACCGAGTATGTCCGCGCGGCACCGGGCGGCACCGGATTCGCCAAGTGCGGTGGCAACTATGCCGCCGCGTTCCTCGCCCAGCGGCAGGCCACCGAGCAGGGGTGCGACCAGGTCGTGTGGCTCGACGCGATCGAACGCCGCTTCATCGAGGAGATGGGCGGCATGAATCTGTTCTTCGTGTTCGGCTCAGGCGCCGACGCCCGGCTGGTGACCCCCGAGTTGTCGGGCTCACTGCTGCCCGGCATCACCCGTTCGTCGTTGCTGACGCTGGCCACCGATGCCGGCTTCGAGGTCGAGGAACGCAAGATCACCACCGAGGAGCTGCGCAAGGGCGTGGCGTCGGGCGACATCACCGAGGTGTTCGCCTGTGGCACCGCCGCGGTCATCACCCCGGTCGGCCGGGTCAAGGGTGAGGGCGAGGACTACACCATCAACAACGGTGAGACCGGTGAGGTGACGCAGGCGTTGCGTGACACCCTGACCGGCATCCAGCGCGGCACCTTCGCCGACACCCACGGGTGGATGACGGAGCTCTACCGCCGCTGAGCGGCGCCACGACGCCTCAGAGCAGGAGGCCGACGACACCGATCGCGACCCCGAGTTCGATGGTCGCGCCCAGCACGTCGCCGGTCATCCCACCCATCCGGCGAGCGCAGTGCCTCGTGAACCACCACGCGAAGGCGGTCACGGCCAGCACGATCGCACACCCCTGGACGACGGCGGCCACCTCGACGTGGCCGCCGTCGAATCCGTTGGCGGACAGTCCGAGCGGCACGGTTGCGAGCAGGGCCACCACGAACCACGCGGCGACCGAGGAGCGCTGGGTCCCCGCGACCAGGGCGCCGAAACCGTTGTGGTGGGCCGGTTCCAGGGACCGCCGGGTGCCGACGACTGCGCCGAACCGCCCGAGGGCGATCGCGAAAACGAGGTCGTACCAACGAGACCCGTTCGCGAGCGCGGCGAACCCGGTCGACTGCACGGCGAGTGTGAGGACAAGCGTCGCGACGCCGAACGGTCCGACGGTGCCGCTGCGCATGACCTCGGTGACACGATCGGGCGGCCCGTAGCACCCGAGTCCGTCCGCGGTGTCGGCGAGCCCGTCGAGGTGCATGCCCCGGGTGGCGACGCCGAGCAGCACGACGATCAGCACGCCCGCCGTGACCGCCGGGAGGTCGGTCTGCGCGAGCCCGAAAGCCAGTCCTGCCGACGCCGCGCCCAGGGCGGCGCCGATCGCCGGGACCGACGCCATGACCGCCGCTCCCAGCTCCCGGTCGGGTGCGGAAGCGCCTGCGTGACCACCGACGGGTACCACCGTAAGCCAGCTGAACGCGGTGCGCAGCGCCCGGATCGGCGAGATCATCTCGGATCGGTTCGGCGTCAGGTCGTCTGGACGGTGGCGTGTTCGGCCTCCCGGTCGGACACCCCCGCCTCGTCGAAGGTGGCCATCGAGCCGAGCAGGTCGGCGGCGGATTGCACGATCGGCAGTGCCAGGACGGCACCGCTGCCTTCGCCCAGGCGCATCGAGAGGTCGAGTACCGGAACGAGATCGAGGTGGTCCAGCGCGATCTGATGGGCGGGTTCGACCGACCGGTGTCCGGCGATCCACCAGCGCATCGCCCCCGGTGCGAGTTCGTTGGCGACCATCGCCGCGGCGGTGATCACCACGCCGTCGAGAATGACCGGCGTCCGACGCAGCGCCGCTTGGGCGAGGAAGCCGACGGTGGCGGCGAGATCGGCGCCGCCGACGGCGGCGAGCAGCGCGAGGGGGTCGTGGATGACCTTGCGCGCGCGACGCATTCCGTCTCGGATCGCGGCCGTCTTCCGCATCCATCCGGCGTCGTCGACGCCGGTGCCGCGGCCGACGATCTCGACCGGCTCGCGCCGGGTCAGCGCGCCGATGAGGACGGTCGCCGGGGTGGTGTTGCCGATGCCCATCTCGCCGGCGATGAGCAGGTCGGTGCCCGAGTCGACGAGGTCGTCGGCGATGGCGCGTCCGGCGGCCAGCGCCTCACGTGCCTCGGCGAGGCTGATGGTGTCGGTGGTGCGGAGGTCTTCGCTGCTGCGACGGACCTTGTACCGCGACAGTTCCGGCGGGGTGTCGGCGTCGACGGACATGTCGACGACCTTCACCGCGGCGCCGACACGGCCCGCCATCACGTTCACTGCGGCACCCCCCGCGGCGATGTTGGCGACCATCTGCGCGGTCACCTCGGGTGGGAACGCCGACACGCCGCCGCGTGCGACACCGTGATCGCCGGCGAAGACGACGACGGTGGGGGAGATGAGTGGCGCGGGCGGACACTGCCCCTGGCATGCGGCGATCCAGACGCCGATCTCCTCGACGCGGCCCAGCGACCCCGGCGGCTTGGTGAGTACCGCCTGCCGTTTCCGCGCATCCTGCGCGACCGCCTCGTCCGGCGGCGCGATCGGTGCGAACACCTCGGCGTCCGTGGGGTCGGGCCGGGGCCGTTCCGAGACACCCACGCCCGCAACAGGTTCGGGTGCTGCGCCGAAAGTGGTTGCCACCGCGGCCGCCGCTGCTGTGCTCGGCGGCGTCGCGGTCGGGTCGTCGGAGGCGGACGGAGTCGTCGTCGGGGTGTCCGATGCCGGGGTGGCCGAAACCGGGGCGTCCGACGCCGGGTCCGCGTTGCCGGCCGGGTCCGCGCCGGCTGTTGCATGCGGGATTCCGGACTCGTCGGCGGGAGCTCCGGCGGGGAGGTGCAGGACCCGGCCGGCGACGACGAGATCGACACGCTCGCACACCTCGGCGACCCGGACGTTGAGGGTCCCGAGCAGGTCTTGGAACACCCGGCCGGCGGGGGTGGGCGGTACGAGCGAGAGGCCGGCTTCCGGGCTGATGATCACGAAGTCGGCCGACATCGCGCGCAGGGCATCGCACAGGTCGTCGATCCGGCCGTCGAGGTCGATCTCCGAACCCGAGGTCCAACCGTGGACGGCGTCGATCTGCGCGGTGAGCCAGTTGCCCAGGTCGTCGACGAGGGCCGGGATGTCGGGCGCGGCGCGCAGGGCCTGGCCGAGATCGGTCGTCTCGATCGTCGTGTACCGGTCGTCGCGGCGTTCGCGATGGAGCCGGACCCGGTCCATCCACTCCCCGTCGGAGGACGTCAGCGGGCCCGTGGCCAGGTAGCGGATCTGACGGTGGCCGTCGAGCAACGACTCTCCGTGCGCGGACTTACCCGAGCGCACGCCGCCGAGGACGAGGGTGCGCGCTGCGCGATCGGTCATCGATCAGACTTCGTCGCCCGGCGAGACCATCGGCTTGGGGGCGCGCATCTTGCGCAGCTGCATCGCGCGCGTGAACGCGTACCAGCCCAGCTTGAAACCGCCGTCGCTGGACTCGGGGAAACGTTCGGCGACCCGCCGATTGACCATGCGGCCCAGGATCACACCGTCGGCCGCCATCAGCACGACGAAGGCGACCAGGATCAGGTTGGTCAGCGCCGCTGCCTGCGGGACCAGGAACATCAACACGATCAGCAGGATCGCGAACGGCATGAACAGCCCGGCGAAGTTGCGTCGGGCGTCGACGATGTCGCGGGTGTAGCGCCGCGAGGCGCCCTTGTCGCGCGGCATCAGGTAGGCCTCGTCGCCGGCCATCATCCGTTCGCGCTGCTGGAGCCGCTTCTCGCGGCGCTCGGCGGAGAGTGCGCGCTTCTCCTCTTTGGAGAGCGTGGACTTCAGTTCCTTCTTGCGGGCGCGCGCCTCGGCGCGGTTCGTCGGGGGCGGTGCGACGGGACCGCGTCGCTTGTTCTCGGCCTGTCGGCGAGACGGCGTCGGACGACCCTTGCCCGGGGTGTACTTGCTGCCCTTGGTGGAGGGCGCGACGTCGGTGCCGGACTCGTCGTCGGCGGTGTAGGTGGAGACCGAGCTGTCGCCGGAATCCGCCTGGGTGTCGTCCTTCTTCCATGGCAGCTTCACGCTGTAGAGCCTAGGTGATCGATGTTGCGAGACAAACGCGTGGTCGTCGCTTTCGGGTGGTCACCCCGGCGGACTCGGCATCTGCGGCTTCGCGCGGTGTATCGCGGATCCGTCCCGCGTCGATGTCGCGCTGCCGGGTCGGGTTCGGCCACTTACACTCCGTGCTCATGACCGGGAACGGCGCGCAGCGCGGTGGAGCACCCACGGGGCCGACGGCGGGATCCCGGTGCGGATCCTGATCGCGCCGGATTCGTTCGGTGACACCATGTCCGCAGTGGTCGCGGCGCGGGCGATCGCCCGAGGGTGGCGTGCGGCACGGCATGGGGACGAGCTCGTCGTGGCTCCGCAGTCGGATGGCGGACCCGGCTTCGTCGACGTGCTCGCCTCGCGGTTCGGGACCGTGATCGCCGAACCGGTGTCCGGTCCGCTCGGGGCGGGGGTCATCGCGCGATGGCTTCTCGACGACGCGTCGTCGACCGCATACATCGAGTGCGCCCAGGCGTGCGGTCTGCACCAGCTGGGCGGGACGCCGACGCCGCGGACGGCGACGGCAGCCGATACCCGCGGGGTCGGCGAACTCGTCGCGGCGGCGCTGGCGCGCGGGGCCGAGCGGATCGTGATCGGCCTCGGCGGCAGTGCGACGACCGATGGCGGCGCCGGCCTCGTGGAAGCCCTCGGTGGCGGCGACCGCGCCCGGGAGCGACTCCGGGGTGTGGATCTGGTGGTGGCGTCCGATGTGGAGAACCCGCTGCTCGGGCCGTCGGGAGCGGCCGCGGTCTTCGGTCCGCAGAAGGGCGCCGACCCGGAGACGGTCGAACTGCTCGAGACCCGCCTCGCCGACCGGGCGCAGGTGTTGAGTGCGCTCGCCGGCCGGGATGTCGCCGATGAGCCCGGCGCCGGCGCCGCGGGCGGGCTGGGTGCGGCGCTGCTCGCGCTCGGCGGTACCCGGGTGTCCGGTGCCACCGTCGTCACGGAGGCGACCGGGCTGGCGGCCGAGGTGGCCGCGGCCGATGTCGTGGTCACCGGAGAGGGGAAGTTCGACGCCCAGACGCTCCGGGGCAAGGTGGTCGCCGCACTTCACGAGGCGGCCTCGACGATCGGCGCCCGGGGCGCGGGTGCGCCGACGATCGTCCTCGCGGGGCAGGTCGCACTGGGCCCCGACGAGATCCGAGCGGCCGGTGTCGCGGCCGCGTATGCGATCGTCGACATCGCCGGATCGGTCGAGGTCGCGATGAACGATGCGGAGAACCAGCTCGTCGCGCTCGCGACGTCGGTCGCATCCGACTTCCGGGCGGCGGACGGTCCGGGCTGACCTCGGCGTCGCGCCGTGCCGCCGAATCGGGTGCCGACCTCCCGGAAACGCCCGTCCGACTGGACGGGAATACCACGGGGAGGAGTACGGTTGTACGCACGGGCACACCGGTCGACCTCCCGGCGAGCGGGTGAATCCCGAACGACCGTGAGGGCACACCCCAACCACGGCATCGGGCCACGATGCACCGGGACCACACCACTTACAGGAGCATCCATGACCGTGCAGAACGAAACGGGCACAGCCACGAGCACCGGCGTCATCCTCAGCGACGCAGCCGCGTCGAAGGCCAAGGCGCTGCTCGACCAGGAGGGCCGCGACGACCTCGCGCTGCGTATCGCCGTACAGCCGGGTGGTTGCGCGGGCCTGCGATACCAGCTCTTCTTCGACGACCGCACTCTCGACGGCGACATCACCACCGATTTCGGTGGCGTCACCCTCGCCGTCGACCGCATGAGCGCCCCCTACGTGCAGGGAGCCACCATCGACTTCGTCGACACCATCGAGAAGCAGGGCTTCACCATCGACAACCCGAACGCCACCGGCAGTTGCGCCTGCGGCGATTCGTTCAACTGACGCCGTACACGTCAGCAATTTTCCGGTACCGGCCGCATCCCACTTGGGGTGCGGCCGGTGTCGTTTGCCGATGAGTGAGTAGCGTGGACACCTGTCTGTGTCATCACCTGTCCGGGTGAGGTGACCACCTGCTGGGTACATCCGTCGGGCAACCAATCGAAGGGTCGAGATCTCCAGTGGCAATCGTTGTGTGTGGGTCCATCGCAACCGACCATCTGATGAAGTTCCCGGGCAAGTTCTCCGAGCAGCTGCTCGGAGACCACCTCGAACACATCTCCCTCAGCTTCCTCGTGGAGGATCTCGTCGTGCGGCGCGGCGGTGTCGGCGGCAACATCTGCTACGCGATGGGTCAGCTCGGCGGTGCGCCCGTTCTGGTCGGCGCGGTCGGGTCCGACTTCCACGACTACCGCCAGTGGCTCGAAGCCAACGGGGTCGACTGCCGGGGCGTGCGGGTCTCGGAGACCCACCACACCGCCCGGTTCATGTGCACCACCGACGAGACGATGGCCCAGCTCGCCACGTTCTACGCCGGCGCGATGAGCGAGAGCCGCGAGATCGTGCTGTCCGAGGTCATCGCCGAGGTCGGGACGCCCGACCTCGTCCTCATCGGGGCCGACGATCCGGCCGGGATGATCCGCCACACCGAAGAGTGCCGGGCCGCCGGTATCCCGTTCGCGGCGGACCCGTCGCAGCAGCTGGCCCGCCTCGACGGGGAGCAGACCCGCACGCTCATCGACGGCGCCGCCTACCTGTTCACCAACGAGTACGAGTGGGGACTGCTGCGCCAGAAGGCCGGATTGTCCGAGGCGCAGGTCGCGGAGATGGTCGGCGTGCGCGTCACGACGCTCGGCAAGGACGGCGTCGAGATCGTCGACCGCGACGGCACGCGCATCCACGTCCCCGTCGTGCCGGAGACGGAGAAGGTCGACCCCACCGGTGTCGGCGACGGGTTCCGCGCCGGGTTCCTGTCCGCGCTGGCGCGCGGGCTCGACTTCGAGCGGGCCGCACAGGTCGGCTCGATGGTCGCGGTGCTCGTGCTGGAGACCGTCTCGACACAGGACTGGGCCTGGGACCCGGACTCGGCCCTGGCTCGGATCGAGGGCGCCTACGGCGCCGAGGCGGCCGCGGAGATCAAGGCGGCGTTCGCCGGCTGAGTCCGGTTCTCCGGGGTGGTGACGCGTCTGACGTTGCCACCCCCGCCCCGGCGTGAGACGTTGGAACGGAGTCCCGATCGAGGACTCCCGGACGAGGGGTGCTGTACCCGGTGTGCGACAAGACGGCCCGGAGGGAGCGTCATGTCGTGGATCGTTCTGATCGTGTCCGGTGTCCTGGAAGCCGTGTGGGCAACCGCGCTGGGCAAGTCGGAGGGTTTCAGCAAGCTGGGTCCGACGGCCGTGTTCGGGGTCGCGCTGGTCGCCAGCATGGTCGGACTGGCGTATGCGATGCGCGATCTGCCGGTCGGGACCGCCTATGCGGTGTGGGTCGGTATCGGCGCGGTGCTGACCGTCGTCTATGCGATGGCCACCGGTGAGGAACCGGTTTCGCTGCTCAAGGCGCTGTTCCTGGTGATGATCGTCGGCGGGGTCATCGGTCTCAAGCTCGCGCACTGACGCCGTCGCCACCGAAGCCGCCCCGGATTCGTGGGCGGCTTCGGTTGTCGGGGAATCAGACCCGCACGGGGTAGGTGTGGTCGATGATCTCCGGGACGATTGTGCCCTCGACGAAGATGCCGTGCCAGACCATGAACATCAGGACCGTCCAGAGACGACGGCTGTTGTCCACCACGCCTTCTCGGTGCTCGTTGAGCATCGCGACAACCGCGTCTTTGGCGAAGATGTGATCGGTCTGCGAATGCATGATCGTGTCGTGCGCCCAGTCGAACATCTCGGTGCCGGCCAGCCAGTGGCGGATGGGGACCGGGAAGCCGAGCTTCTTGCGATGCAGGACGTGCGCCGGGACGATCTGCTCCAGCGCCTTGCGCAACGCGTATTTCGTTGTGCCGTGCGCGATCTTCTCGTCGTGGGGGAGACCTTCGGCGATCGCGAAGACCTCCGGGTCGAGGAACGGCACCCGCAGCTCGAGGGAGTTGGCCATGGTGATCTTGTCGGCCTTGACCAGGATGTCCCCGCGCAGCCAGGTGAAGAGGTCCAGATGTTGCATGCGGGCCACCGGGTCCCAGCCCTGGCTCATCGCGTAGATCGGTGCGGTGACGTCGGTGTGGGTCCATTCGGGACGGTAGTCGCGCAGCACCGCGCGGAGCCGCGCGTCGTCGAAGCTGCGGGCGTTGCCGTAGTAGCGCTCCTCGAGCGTGAGCGACCCGCGGTGCAGCAGGCTCTTGCCGCGGGTCCCCTCCGGAATCCGCTCGGACACCTTGCCCGCCGCACGACGCAGCGCACGGGGCAGCCGGTCGAACGCGGCGAGGGACAGCGGTTCCTTGTAGATCGTGTAGCCGCCGAACAACTCGTCGGCGCCCTCGCCGGACAGGACCACCTTGACGTGCTTGCGCGCCTCGGCGGCCACGAAGTACAGCGGGACGAGTGCCGGGTCGGCGACCGGATCGTCGAGGTACCAGACGATCGACGGGATCGACTCGATGAACTCCGACGGCCCGACGACCTTCACGACATGCCGAGCGCCGATCGCCTCCGCGGACTCGGCGGCGACGTCGACCTCCGAGTAGCCCTCGCGCTCGAAGCCGGTGGTGAAGGTGATGAGGTCGGGGTTGTGCCGGATCGCGAGCGCCGCGATGGCCGTCGAATCGATGCCGCCGGACAGGAACGACCCGACCGTGACGTCGGCGCGCATGTGCTTGGCGACCGAATCGGCGAGGACGTCGGCGATCTCGTCGTACCGCTTCTGCCGGGTGGCCTCGGTGACCGGGCGAACACCGAACTGCGGGGTGAAGTACCGCCGGATCGACAGGGGACTGCCCGGCGTGGCGGTCGCGTGGCAGCCCGACTCGAGCCGCCGGATCGACGCGTGGATCGTCTCGGGCTCCGGGACGTACTGCAGCACGGTGTAGTGCTCGATCGCGCGGGGATCGAGCTCGGTCGACAGCCCGACGCGTTCGATCAGCTCGAGCAGGCTCTTCTTCTCGCTGCCGAAGATCAGCCCGCCGGGGCCCGACGCGACGAACAGCGGCTTGATGCCGAACGGGTCGCGGGCGAGGAAGAGCGAGCGGTTCTCGGTGTCCCAGATCGCGAAGGCGAACATGCCGCGAAGCCGTTTGACCGCGTCGGGGCCCCAGTGGTGGAACGCTGCGACGATCGCCTCGCTGTCACCCTCGGTCCGGAACAGCACCCCCTCGTCCTTCGCCAGCTCGGCGCGGATCTCCAGGTAGTTGTAGATCTCGCCGTTGAACACCAGCGCGTAACGGTCGGGATTCTCGGGCGGGCCCCAGCGCAGCGGCTGATGCGAATGCTCGATGTCGATGATCGAGAGGCGGTTGAACCCGAACACGATGTCGTCGTCGTGCCACGTGCCGGGCTCGTCGGGTCCACGATGCCGCATGCAGTGCGAGGCCACCGCCACCGGTTCGACGACGTCGGCGGCCGTTCCGTCGGATGTCAGCAGGCCGAGCAGACCACACACGTCTCGTTCTCTCCGTTCAGTTGCCAGTCCACGCACGATTCCGACGCCGGGCCGGATCGCGTCCGAGTATGCCTGAAGCGGCGGGCGGAGTTCCTATGTGGCGCGGTGGGCCGTGCGAGCGAACGCGACTGTCGCGCGCGACCCGTGGGCGCCGGTGCGGGGCCGAGGGAGGGGGACACGACGCCGATCGCGCCCCGATTCCGACAGCTTCCGCGGGTTGGTCTACGCTGCGTAGTACTAGGTGCAAGAATTGCTGTGTGTCCACGGCAAGACCTTGCCCCGTGCAGGTCATGTGGCATGCACTCACCTCGGCGCGAGGGCGCCGGTGAGCGAGCAGGAAGGCGTGAAATTGGCACACGGTGGACGGCCCCGAGCGAGGCGTGTCTCATCAGCGTCGCGGACGATGAAGCGACTCGGATTCGTCGCCGCTCTCGGCCTCGGCGCACTGCTGATGTCGGGTTGCAGCGCCAGTGAGGCGATGCGTTTCGGTTGGCCCGAGGGCGTCACGCCCGACGGCAAAGAGATGGTCGATCTGTGGACCTGGTCGGTCATCGCGGCGCTGGTCATGGGTGTCCTGGTCTGGGCGCTGATCTTCTGGACGATCACGTTCCACCGCGCGAACGACGCCAAGAAGGGCGTGTTCCCGCGCCAGACGGCATACAACGTGCCGCTGGAGCTCACCTACACGGCGATCCCGTTCGTCATCATCGCCGTGCTCTTCTACTTCACGGTCATCGTGCAGAACAACGTCGAGGGCAAGAACAACGACTCCAAGGTCGTCGTCGACGTCACCGCGTTCCAGTGGAACTGGAAGTTCGGCTACAACCAGGTCGAGTTCTCCGACGGCACCACCTACAACGGCTTCGAGCAGAACGGAAACCCGTTCGAGGTCCAGGCCCAGACCGGCAGCGGCGCCGAGACCGAGCACGCCGGCAGCGACGAGGGCGGCGAGCACGGTGAGCTGCCCGGTCCGGCCGGCGGTCGTGACGACGACATCCGCGACTACCTGAAGTTCGACCGGATCGAGACGGTCGGCTCGTCGTCGGAGATCCCGGTCCTGGTGCTGCCGACCGGCAAGCGCATCGAGTTCAACATCGCCTCGGCCGACGTCATCCACTCGTTCTGGGTGCCGGAGTTCCTCTACAAGCGCGACGTCTTCCCGTTCCCCGAGCAGAACGCGACCGACCCGATCTTCCAGATCAAGTCGATCGACCGGACCGGCGCCTTCGTCGGCCGCTGTGCCGAGATGTGCGGTACGTACCACTCGATGATGAACTTCGAGGTCCGCGCCGTCTCGCCGGAGGACTTCGACAGCTACATCCGGTTCCGCGAGGCGAACCCCAGCGCCACCAATGCGGAAGCGCTCGCGTCGATCTGCCAGGCACCCGAAGCGGTGACCACGGTGCCGTTCGACACCCGCCGCGCGACCGACGGCTCCGTCGGTGCCACCGGTGATCCCGACAACCCGACCCTCGCCAACTGCACCAAGGAAGTGAGCTGACGATGAAGATCGAGGCACGCCTCTTCGAGATGCTGACCGCCTTCTTCTTTCTGACGGGCGTCGCATACACCCTCTTCACCGCGTTCACCAGCAAGGGCATCGAGTGGGTCGGCGTCGTCGGCCTGTTCTTCGCGGCCGGCCTGACGCTCATCGCGGGCACGTTCTTCCGGTTCGTCGCCCGGCGCGTCGAGATCCGTCCCGAGGACTACGAGGACGCCGAGGTCGAGGACGGCGCCGGGGAGCTGGGCTTCTTCAGCCCGCACTCCTGGTGGCCCATCCTGATCGCGCTCGGCGCCTCGACGTTCGCGGTCGGTTTCGCGACCGGCAACTTCTGGCTGGCGATCTTCGCGGCCGTCGTCATCATGGGCACCGCGGCGGGACTGGTCTTCGAGTACCACGTCGGCCCCGAGAAGCACTGAGCGACAGGCACTGACGCCGACGCCGCACGGCGCCGCGCACGCACCACGAGAGCGCCCCACCGGATCTCCGGTGGGGCGCTCTCGTGTCGTCGCCGAGCGACCCTCGGTGAGCGGTCAGGGACGCTCCCGGCCGACCGGCCGGAAGACCTTCAGGACGCGGTAGTCCACGCGGAAGTCGGCCTGCGAGAACGACTCCTCGACCTCGCCGTCGTGTGACACCGCGACGGGGCCGTCGACCGCGGTGAAGCGGAACTCGGGGACCTGCATCTCGTGGTACAGGTGAGAGCGTTCGAGACGACCGAGCGCCAGTGAACCCAGGAGGCGCAGGGTCGCCCAGCGATGGCTCGTCTCGAGGATCCGTACGTCGAGAAGGCCGTCGTCGAGCCGGACGCGTCGCGACGGCAGGAATCCGGTGGGCTGGTAGATCGAGTTGCCGACGAGGAACAGGGACGCGTCGAGTACACGGCCCTCGACCTCGATTCGGACGTGCGGATCTTTGCGGAGGACGTGCAATACGGCCGCCGCGGTCGCGAGCGGCCGGCTGATCCGCCGCTGCAGGCGTCGGCGGACCCGGACGAAGTCGGGGTGCGCGCCGATGCTCGCGGTGTTGAGGATCAGGCGGGAGTCGTTGAGCCACATCGCGTCGACACGGGACGCCGAACCCGAACGGATCGCGTCGATCGTAATGTCCACCGTGCCGCAACCGATGTCACGCGCGAAGTGGTTGAACGTGCCGGCCGGGAAGACCGCGACGGGAATGTCGGCGGCCAGCGCAGGAGCGGCGGCACATGCCACGGTGCCGTCGCCACCGGCCACCCCGAGGATCTCCGCTCGGGCCGCCACGTCGGCGAAAACGGCTGCCATGTCGTCGGTCTCGTCGAGTTCGATGATCTCGGCGGCGGGTAGCCGACCACGGATCTCCTCGAGGACCCGGCGCCCACGGCCGTCCGCGGAGCCCGGGTTGACGACGACGACCAGACCTGCCCCGTCGGGGTTGGGTCCCACGTCGACGACCGACGGGGCGGCCAGGGACAGCGACGGTTCGGTGATGGGCGGCACGACACGGGCACCGATGGTGGCGATGACGGCGCCGATGCCGAGCCCCGCGACCACGTCGCCGGGGTAGTGTGCCCCGGTCGCCACCCGGGACAGCCCGACGAGCCCGGCCAGTGCCGACAACAACAGACCCGCGGGCGGATTCTCGACGGCCACACCGACGGCGAAGGCGGCAGCACTGGCCGAGTGTCCGGACGGCAGCGAGTTCGACGTCGGGCGTCGACGACCCCGCCGGGACAACGGGATCAGTCCGTGGGAGGGCCGCGAGCGGTTGCGGATCCGCTTCGCCCCCTGGTTGGTGACCAGACTCGTCACGGCGAGCGAGACCAGTCCGCGTGCGGCACCGCGCTGCAGCGAGGGACGGCCGGACACGGCGAGCCCGGCGGCGATCGCCATCCACAGCTTCGAATGGTCGGCGGCCCGGGTGAGTATCGGCATCGTCACGTCGAGGAGCGGGCTCGGGGACCGGGCGATCGAATCGTAGATCTCGGCATCGAGAGTGCCCATCCCGCGGGTGATCTGGGACAGACCGGAACTTCGGGGAGGTGACCGGTGCATGGGGTACACCGTGCCACATCGGACCCGCGCCGGCAGCCACCCCGGGGGAGGGGAGTGGTGTCGGTCGGCGACGTGAGCCACTATGCACAACGAACCGCGGGCCGTCGCGCACCAGATGGTGCTCGACGGCCCGCGGTGGGTCGTGCGACCTCGTGTGACTACTCGCCGAAGGGGTTGCCGCCCTTGGCCTGCAGCTCGCGGAGGGCCTTCCGCTCGCCGGCCTCGATCTCGTGCTCGAGTTCGACGTTGCGCAGCTGCTCCTCCGGCGGATCCGCCGTGAGGATCGAACCCGTACCCGGGGCACCGGCGGAGCCGAGCTTGTTCATCCGCTTGGGCAGTGCCGCACCCTCGTAGGGGAGCGGGATCGGGTGACCATGGCTGTCGACCGGGCCGAGCGGCTGGTGGATCTCGATGTACTCACCCTGCGGCAGCCGCTTGATGATGCCGGTCTCGATGCCGTGTGCCAGTACCTCGCGGTCACTGCGCTGCAACGAGAGCGCCCAGCGGTAGGCGATGAAGTACACCAGCGGCGGCAGGACGATCAGACCGATACGCCCGATCCAGGTCGTCGCGTTCAGCGAGATGTGGAACTTGAACGCGATGATGTCGTTCATACATGCGATCGTGAGCAGGATGTAGAACGAGACCGCCATCGAGCCGATCGCCGTGCGCACCGGGGTGTCGCGGGGACGCTGCAGCAGGTTGTGGTGTGCATCGTCGCCGGTGAGCTTCTTCTCGATCCACGGGTAGGCGAACATCAGGCCGAAGATGATGGTCATGATCAGCACGACCCAGTTCGACATCGGCACCGTGTAGTTGCCCAGGTAGAGCTCCCACGCCGGGAACAGACGTATCAGACCGTCGGTCCACATCATGTAGATGTCGGGCTGAGACCCGGCCGACACCTGTGCCGGGTTGTACGGACCGATGTTCCAGACCGGGTTGATCTGGAAGACGCCCGACATGATCGCCAGGACGCCGGTGACGAAGGCGAACATCGCGCCGGCTTTGGCGGCGAAGACCGGCATGATGCGGACGCCGACGACGTTCTTCTCGGTGCGGCCGGGGCCGGGGAACTGCGTGTGCTTCTGGTACCAGACCAGCGCGAGGTGTGCGCCGATCAGAGCCAGGATGATGCCCGGGAAGAGCAGGATGTGCAGCACGTAGAGGCGCGGGATGATGATGACGCCGGGGAAGTCGCCGCCGAACAGTGCCCAGTGGATCCAGGTGCCGACGACCGGGATACCGAGGACGATGCCACTCATGGCGGCGCGGACGCCGGTGCCCGACAGGAGGTCGTCGGGGAGCGAGTAACCGAAGAAGCCCTCGAACATCGCCAGGATCAGCAGGAGACAACCGATGATCCAGTTGGCCTCACGCGGGCGTCGGAACGCACCGGTGAAGAAGATGCGCATCATGTGGATGATGATCGACGCGGCGAACAGCAGTGCCGCCCAGTGGTGGATCTGACGGACGAAGAGACCGCCGCGCACCTCGAACGAGATATTCAGCGTCGTCTCGTACGCCTTGGTCATCATCACGCCGTTCAGCGGCTGGTAGGCGCCGTCGTACACCACGCGCGTCATCGACGGATCGAAGAACAGCGACAGGTAGACGCCCGACACCAGCAGGATGATGAAGCTGTACAGCGCGATCTCGCCCAGCATGAAGGACCAGTGGGTGGGGAAGACCTTGTTGATCTGGCGACGCATGCCCGCGGCGAGGTGATACCGCGAGTCCACTTCTTCGGCTTGAGTGCCGAGGCGTTCGGCGATGCTCATGACTTACGCTCCCAGAATGCCGGACCGACGGGCTCGATGAAGTCGCCTGCGGCAACGAGGTAGCCCTCGTTGTTCACCGTGATCGGCAGCTGTGCCAGCGCACGTGCGGCCGGTCCGAAGATGGGCTTGGCGTACTCGAGCGCATCGAACTGCGACTGATGGCAGGGACACAGGATGCGGTTGCTCCGCTGCTCGTAGAGCGAGGCGGGGCAGCCGAGGTGGCTGCAGACCTTGGTGTAGGCGAAGTAGTCACCGTAGTTGAAGCTCTCCTGACCCTTGCGCTTGACCGCACGGGCCGCATCCTCGGGACGCAGACGGATGAGCATGACGGGGTTGCGGACCTGGTGCAGGCCCTCCTCCAGCAGATGGCGGGAGTGCTCGGACTCGCCGAACCCGTCCGAACGACGCCACGGGAACACGGTTTCCATACCGCCGGCGTCGAGATCTTCCGGCCGGACCAGGGCGACCTGGAACGGGTTGCCGGTGTCACGCCGCAGGTAGATGGTCTCGTTGGGCGCTTCCGGCGGGTTGTAGATCGGCGACCATCCCGAATGCCACAGTGGCGAGTCGGGGCCCTCGGCCCACGGGTTCTTGATGAAGCCACCGAGGAAGGCCACGAGTCCGGTGACCGCGAAGGCGCCGAGACCGAAACCGGCGGAGCCGATGATCATCTTGCGACGACCCAGGGTGGACGTGGCGCCGGTGTCCTGGAGCAGACCGACGATCGTCTTCTTGTCGACCTCGGTCGATCCACCGTCGTGACGATCCTGAACCGAGATCTCGGCCGGGATGAACTTCTTGGTGATGAGGATCAGCGCAACGCCGATGGCGAACACCGACAGACCGAACGTCACGCCGAGGAGTGGCGTGTTGAACGTGTACCACCAGTAGTTCGGATCGTCCGGGAGGGCGAATTCCCAGTGGTTGAACAGGAAGATCCCGAGGCACGCGAGGGCGGACACGCCGGCCACGGTGAACCAGATGGCCACCTGACGCTCGGCCCGCTTCTCGACCTTGGTGCCCGGCACCGAGTAACGCTCGGACCGGTGGATGATCTCGACGCCGTCGAGATTGGTGCCGAGTTTGACGAGCTCATCGGTGCTCATCTGTTCGAGTTCGTCCCGCGACGGGACGTCTTTGTCGTTCGCGCTCATGCTCGAGATCCCATCCACATGGCGCCGGCGACGATGGCGATGACGCCGACGAACCACATGACCATGCCTTCACTGACCGGGCCGAAACCACCGAGGCCCAGACCACCACTGGGCTTGGCCTCGCTCACGTACTTGACGTAGGCGATCACGTCCCGCTTCTCTTCCGGATCGAGCTGACGGTTCGAGAACTTGGGCATGTTCTGCGGACCGGTCAGCATAGCGGTGTAGATCTGCGCCTCGTTCACCCCGTCGAGGTTCGGCGCGAACTTGCCCGAGGACAGTGCGCCACCGCGACCGGTGAAGTTGTGGCACGACGCGCAGTTCAATCGGAACAGCTCACTGCCGCGTCCGATGCTGTCGCCGCGCAGTGACTCCATCGCGACGGTGCCGTCGGCATTGCGCGGCACCTGCGGTCCGCCACCCTCGGCCTGGATGTAGGCGCCGAGCTGGTCGATCTGCTCGGTGGTGAACTTGGCCGGCTTGCGCTGGGCCTGCGCCTCACCACGCGCCGCCGGCATACGTCCGGTCGACACCTGGAAGTACACGGCGGCGTCGCCGACACCGAGAAGTGCGGGACCGCGCTCGGGCACGCCCTGGAGGTTCGCGCCGTGGCAGGTGATGCACGAGGTCTCGTAGAGCTTGCGACCGTCGTCGATCATCGCGGCGTTGCTCTCGTCGGCGACCGCGACCTGCGGCTCGGGGGTCAGCACCGAGGCGAGCACACCCGCCATGACGAGGCCGGCCAGCAGCACGATGGTGCCGCCTGCGCGCCGACGGAGCTTGCGTCGGGCCTTGGCGCGGCGGCCGGCGTCGCGTGCAGAGGAGCGTCGGGCCGAGGCATCGGGTCCGACCTCGGTGCCGCTATCCGACGGACGCGGTGGAGATGAACTCATCTGTGACTCTCTACTAAGCGGGACGGACTGTTGTTAGATCGAGCTGCGCTCGGTCGTGCTGGAGCGGGCCGGCGTCATCGGATGAAGTAGATCGTGACGAACAGCCCGATCCACACGATGTCGACGAAATGCCAGTAGTAGGAGACGACGATGGCCGCGGTTGCCTGCGCCGGCGTGAACTTCGACAGCTTGGTCCGTATGAGCAGATACACGAACGCGATCAGACCGCCGATCACGTGGAGGCCGTGGAACCCGGTCGTCATGTAGAAGACCGAGCCGTACGCATCCGACGCGAGGGTCGTGCCGTGGCCGACCAGCACGGTGTACTCGTACGCCTGCCCGATCACGAAGATCGTTCCCATGATGAGGGTGATGACGTACCAGCGGCGGAGGCCGAAGACGTCACCGCGCTCAGCGGCGAAGACACCCATCTGGCACGTCACCGACGACAGGATGAGAATCGTCGTCACCGGGATGGCGAGGGCGAGATTCAGCTCGGTCGGTGGCGGCGGCCAGCCGACCGCGGAGTTGGCACGGGCGACGAAATACATCGCGAAGAGGCCAGCGAAGAACATGAGCTCACTGGACAGCCACACGATCGTGCCGACGCTGACCATGTTGGGCCGGTTCAGCGAGTGCACGCGCGAGGTGATGGCTGTTCCTGAGGTACCTACAGCGCTTGTCACAAGTGAAGTATGACGGTTCGTAGTAAGCCGTGGCCACCCGGGTCGGAAATTGCCTCCGACTATTTCTCTCGTCGCAGGTCCGGGCGCGAATCGGGTGATCCTCGGCGTGTCCGGGAAGGGCGTGGCGGACGCCCGGCTCGCTACCGTGTGTTCATGTCCAGTTCGGCGCCGCCCGGCCCCCGTGATCTCAACGGCCGAGTCGTCGAGCAGGGTCGCCTGGCGCGGCTCCGCTCACGGCTGCGCCCGCGTGCCGGTGTCGGCCCGCTGACGCTGCACGAGCAGGTGCAGGTGGTGGCGCGGTCCGACGACGACGCCATCGCGAGTTCGGTGGCGCTCGACGCGTCGTCGTGGCGAGCCGCGGACGAGGTGATTCTCCGGCACGTCGTCGAGGTGCCCCCCGCCCGGCGGGCCGATGCGGCCGCGGTGGCGGCGCTCGACGGCTACGAGTCCGTCGACGACGAACGCTGGGGGCCGAGGCCGGCGCCACGCGACGACCGGCTCGTGGTCCTGGTCCTGGCGCGGGTCCAGATGCTCGACGCGATGCATCTGTCGCAGGAACGGTCCCGGATGGCGAGCCTCGGTTCGCGGCACGGCGGATTCGCACGCGAGTGGGCCGTCCTCCAGCGTCCGCCGCTCTGAACACGAATATGCTGACTCCCCGTGAGCACCGCACAGTCTGACTTCAGCTGGCCGCAGATCCTCGGCAAGGTCACCGATCGCCTCGACCTCGACGCCGACGAGGCGGCGTGGGCGATGAACGAGATCATGACCGACAGTGCGACCGGAGCCCAGATCGCCGCGTTCGGCGTCGGCGTGAAGATGAAAGGTGCCGCACCGGCGGAGCTCCTCGGGTTGTCCCGCGCGATGCTCGACCACGCGACGCTCGTGGACGTCGGTCGCCCGGCCGTCGACGTCGTGGGGACCGGCGGCGACCGGTCGCACACGGTGAACATCTCCACGATGACGTCGATCGTGATCGCTGCGTCGGGCGTCGCGGTGGTCAAGCACGGCAACCGTGCGGCGTCGTCGAAGAGCGGCGGTGCCGACGTGCTGGAGGCGCTCGGCGTCGACATCTCCCTCGACGCCGCCGCGGTCGCGCAGTGCGTGTCGGAACTCGGGATCGGCTTCTGCTTCGCGCCGGTGTTCCATCCGGCGTTCCGCTTCACCGGTCCGCCGCGCAAGGAGATCGGCATCCCGACGGTCTTCAACGTGCTGGGGCCGCTGACCAACCCGGCGACACCCAGCCGGGGGCTGATCGGCTGCGCCTTCGCCGACCTCGCGCCGGTTCTGGCGCGGGCCTTCGCCGAGCGCGGCGGCTCCGCGCTGGTGGTCCGCGGCGACGACGGTCTCGACGAACTGACGACCACCACCACGTCGACGGTGTGGCAGGTTGTCGCCGGGCAGGTGAACGAACTCACCGTCGACCCGACGGATCTGGGGATCGCGCGCGTGGAACTCTCCGCCCTGCAGGGGGGAGACGCGACGGTCAACGCCGCGATCGCCCGCGAGTTGCTGGCCGGGACCACGGGCCCGGTCCGGGACGCGGTGCTGCTGAACTCGGCCGGCGCCATCGTCGCGTTCGAGCAGGAGGCCCCGATGAGCTCGGCGGAACTGACCGATGCCCTCGGCGCCGCGAAGGAGCGGGCGGCCGATGCGATCGACAACGGTGCCGCCGCCGACCTGCTGCAGCGGTGGGCCGAGCTCAGCGGCCGGCTCGCCGCGCCCGCCTGACGGTCACGCTGCCCCGAAATCCTTGTGGGGCTCAGTGTTCGGCGGGTCAGTTCTCGCCGATGGAGAAACCGCCCTCGACGTCGGAGCTGGAGTAGCTGCGGAACGCGATGTGTGTCGCGCTCTTGAGAACCCCGGGTAGCCGGTTGATCTGGCCGGTGACGACCGTCGCGATCTGTTCGTGGTCACGGACCCGGATCTTCGCGATCAGATCGACGTCGCCCGCACAGGAGTACACCTCTTCGACCCCGGGGATGTCGGCGACGGCCTGGGCGGTCTCCGGGATCCGGTGGATGTCGGCCTGGATGAGCACGATGGCGGTGATCATGTCGCCAGCCTAGTGGTGCGTGGCCCTCAGCTCGCCTGCCGTGTGCGAGAGTCGGCGACGGGTCTGGCCGCACGTGCGTCGTGCGCCGACTGCGACCAGCCGAGCCGGCGTTCGGCGGAGCCGGCGGGCAGGGCGACCGGCTCACTCGTCGACACGATGCGCGCGCCCGGTTCGGTCATCCAGCGGTACACGAGGCCGACCTCCTCGGCCGGCGCGCCCCGCAGCGGACCGGGGCCCGGTAACACGGTCTCCGCGGCCGCGACGAGCGCGTCGACGACGGGCATGGGCGAGACTCCGCGTCGAGCGCGCCCGGCGGCGGCGAGCCGTCCGTACCGGATGACCGCGAACTGCCAGCCGCGTTCACCGTCGGGCCGGGCGACCACGATCTCGGCGATCGCGCACAGCGCGGCCAGTCGCTGGCAGCGGGCGAGGGCGTCGATCGTGAGCGCGAGACGGTCCCGATGCCGCGCCGCGGTCTCGAACATGTGCGCCTTGGCGAGGTCGGCGAGACGCGCGGTGAGGCCGTCGAGGAGTTCGTCGGCCTCACCCCGCATGAGCCGGCGGGCCGCGGTGACCCGGGGAGAGTAGTCCGGCACCGTCTGCGGCTGCGCCGTGGCCGCCCGGCAGGACCCCGGCCGCCGCCTCCCATCGGCCTCGGGACACCAGTGGTAGCCCGTCGCGCCGAGCCGTGTCGTGCACGTGCGCAGACCGGCGGCCGCCGAGATCACGTCGGCGACGGTCGCCGCGTTGTTGCGGTTGCCCACCGGGCCGATCGACTCGTCGGTGGGTGTTCGGCTGACCTTGAGCCGGGGGAAGCGTTCCTCGGTCAGGGTCACCCACCAACCCTTGTGCGGCTGGGTCGATCGTCGGTTGTACGCCGGTGCGTGCGCGCCGAGGAGCCGGAGTTCGCGGACGGCGGCCTCCAGGGCGTGGGAACACTCCACGACGTCGACCCGCTGGGCGAGGAGCACCATCTCCGCGATGCGGCGGCGCGGGTCGTTGCCACTGAAGTACGACCGGACCCGGCGGCGGAGGTCCACCGCGGTGCCCACGTAGAGGACCTCGTTCGACGGGCCGCGGAACAGGTACACCCCGGGCCGGGCCGGGACATGGTCGGCGAGTGCGCGTTTGGCGCGCAGGCGCGGGTTGGTCTTCGGGAGATACGACGTCAGGTCGCCGACGGTCGCGATGCCCTGATTGCCGACGCGCTCGAGGAGCCGGTGGAAGACCTCCACCGTGGCGCGCGCATCGTCGAGCGCCCGGTGGGTGGGCCGCACGGAGACGTCGAACAGGTCGGCGAGCGCGCTGAGCTTGACCGTCGGCGCCTCGTCACGGCTGAGGATGCGCCGGGCCATGGTCACCGTGCACAGGCTGAGGCTGAACGTCCACGGCAGGTGGAGCCGGATCGCGTTCTGCCGAAGGAAACCCATGTCGAAACGAGCGTTGTGGGCCACCAGGATCGAGCCGCGGGCGAACTCGAAGAACGACGGCAGCACCGACTCGATCCGGGGGGCGTCGGTCAGCATCGCGGTGGTGATGCCGGTGAGGGTCACGATCTGCGGGGGGATCGGCCGGCCGGGGTCGACCAGCGTGGCGAACTCGCCGACCACCTCGCCGCCGCGGATCTTGACCGCGCCGATCTCGGTGATCCGGTCGCGGACCGGGTCGGACCCGGTGGTCTCGAGGTCGACGACGACGAGGGTCGTCTCGAAGAGCGACCGGTCGCTGAACTCGTTCGACGTCTCACCCGTGGCCCCCTGGTCGGCGGCCTCCAGGTCGGCGAAGGTGAGCTGCCCCGCGGGCGAGCCGTCCACGCTGGTCTGCGTCACCCGGCGAACACTAGTTCGATCCACCGACATCGCGACCGCGACGCTCCGACATCGTGTCGTGTGACCCGTGTGACTGCTGTGTCGATCGCTGTTCGACGGACTTGTCGGTGGGCGCCCCTAGTCTCCACCTGGACGTGAGAAATGCGGTCTTCTCACGGTCACAACGACCCGTAACGGGGCCGACGCGGCCCACCCTCGCCAGATGAGATGGAGATCACATTATGTACGTCGATTGTGCGCGCTGCCCGGCTCGTCCCGTCGCTTGCGACGGGTGCATGATGACAGTGCTGTTTGGTGGCCCGAGCTGGGACGATATGCCGCACGAAGGTGGAGTTTCGGTAACGGCGGCCACCTCGGACGCGGATGCCGAACTGGACCTCGCCATCGACGTTCTGCAGGCTGCTGCAATGGTGACCAGCGGCGCTGCACGATCTGCAAGATCAGCCAAAACCGCAGTTCAGGCGCCGGATCGACGCGCTTCTGTGACCGTCCTCAGGGCAGGCTGAGAAGCGGCCGAGGTTTGGCTGTCTGTCGCTTAGTGGACAGAGCGCATCCGATTTCGTAACCTTTCTGAGACCTTTGCGGAGCGTCCCGCTTCAACAGAAGTGGTCCGCAGTAGTCACCGCTCAATCGCCCTCGCGGGCGAACCGGGGAACCACAACCTTCGGACGGGCTCGTCGGAGCGCATCACCACTGATGCGACTCGGTCGAAACCGATCCGAATCGGGGTGAATCGCGTTGCCATGCATGAGTGTCCAGTGGATACCTCATGCGCGAAAACGTGTAGGGCCACTCTTCCGGCCCGAACCCGACAGCTAACTCGGTCGGCGGTAGAGGAAGATCTGAAGGAGAACTCGCTTCGTGGCCAAACATCGTTTGGAACAGCCCAATCGTGGCAGCACGGTCGCCAAGAAGGCGGTGATCGCTGGATCGATCACACTCGGTTCGCTCGCCGCAGCCGCCGGCCCTGCTCTCGCCGCCCCGGTCCACACCCCGCTGGGCACTTTCGAGATCCCGGCCCTGCCCGGCGCGAAGGCCCCGGAGGCCAAGCCCGCGCCTGAGGCCACGCCGGTGAAGAAGTCGCCCGCCGCCACGGTCGAGATCCCCAACCTGGGGCAGTTCACCGTGCCGGGTATCGCGCCGGAGCAGATCCCGCAGCAGTTCCGTCCGCAGGGTGGCGGCGCGCCCCTGGGCCAGCCGCAGCTGACCGCCGGTCAGAAGGCGGTAAAGGCCGCCGAGAGCAAGATCGGTGCGCCGTACTCCTACGGCTCCGCCGGCCCCAACGCATTCGACTGCTCGGGCCTCGTCTACTGGTCCTACAAGCAGGCCGGCAAGAACATCCCGCGCGACAGCTACGGCCAGCTCGGCGGCGGACGCGCGGTGTCGTACTCCGAGGCCAAGCCCGGCGACGTCATGATCTTCAACGGTGGCGGCCACGCCGGCATCTACGTCGGCAACGGTCAGTTCGTCCACTCGTCCAACTACGGCACGCCGGTCAAGCGCGACGCCGTCAAGGAGTGGACCCTGACGGGCATCCGTCGGTACTGACGACAACTGAACACGAACAGACTGAGCACGAAGGTCTCTGGACGGGCGGATCGCGTGGATTGCGATCCGCCCGAACCAGTCCCGGGGGCCGGTCGGCCGCCTAGGGTGGTCGACGGGACGCGGGGTACGGGTGCAGGGGCCCGGGATGCTCAGGGATCGACGAGCACACACGAGGGAGTGAGTAGACCGTGCTGATCGGGGAGGGGCGTGGTCGCGCGACGCGGCCGAGGATGCGTTCGGGTCCGCTGATGGTGGCGCTCTGTGTCCTGTCGGCGTTCGCCGTTCTGGCACCGACCGTCGCCGGCGGCGTCGGGGACGCCCGTGCGGTGCCCGCACGCTCGGCCGATCAGCTGCTCGACCGCTACAAGCAACTGGGCATCGACGCGGAGAAGACCACCGAGGCGATGCACAACGCCAAGATCGAGTACGACAAGCAGCGCGGCATCGTGGCGGCGGCCAAGAAAGCCGCGGCCGAGGCGCAGCAGACGCTGGACACCAGCCGCGCCCAGCTCGCCGTGCACCAGAACCGAGTGGACGCGATCGTCCGCGCCAGCTATCAGGGCGCGCGGGTCAGCGGGCTGTACGCCGTGATGGTCAGCGACTCCCCGCAGGCGCTCCTGGACCAGATGTCGGGTCTCGACATGATCTCGCGTCAGGCGTCGGTGGACCTGACCGCGATCAAGAAGGTACGGGCCAGGACCGCCATCGCGAAGAAGGATGCCGAGCGCACGGCGGTGGCCGCCTCCGAGGCGGTCTCCCGCGCCGAACGGGTCCGTGGTGACCTCCAGACGAAGCAAGCCGACCTGCAGCTCCAGGCGATCCAGATCCGGTCGATCTACAAGTCGATGACCGGCAAGCAGTTGGCGGCTCTGCGCGGTCCGACCTTCGACTTCGATCCGCGACTGGTGCCCAAGGGCACCGCCGCCGGGCTGATCGCCACCCACGCCGCGCTCACCCGGATCGGTGACCCCTACGTGTGGGGCGCCACCGGACCGAATTCGTTCGACTGCTCGGGACTCATGGTGTGGGCGTTCCGGCAGGCCGGCAAGACCATCCCGCGATCGAGTCAGGCGCAGATGGCCGGCGGTCAGCCGGTCGAGAAGAACGATCTCAAGCCCGGTGATCTGGTCATCTACTATCCCGATGCCCATCACGTCGGTATGTACGTCGGTGACGGTTATGTCATCCACGCCTCGACCTTCGGCGTTCCGGTCAAGGTCGAGCCGCTCGACGAGGCCGGACCGTACAACTCTGCCCGCCGGTTCTAGTCCCACCGGTGACCTCACCGCGCGGGCGCGCCGGCCTCGTCTCGGCCGTGGTCGTTCTGGTCATCGCAGTTGCCACCGCGTGCGGCACGGTCGATGTGCCCGGCGGGCCCGGCTCGTCCGCAGCGCCCGTGTCGTCGAGCCCCGCGGTCAACGTCTACGAGCGTGATCGAGCGGCGGGCGTCACGCGGTTGCTCGACGCGCTCACCGAAGCGGTGCGTTCCGGGGATGTGCGGGCGATCGGCACCCTCGTCGACACCGCTGCCACCCCGGCGTTCAAGGACAGATTCGTCACGGCCGCCGCGGGTTTCGCGCCCAGCCGGTTCACGCCGCGGAACGGTCGCAGCGGCACCCTGCGGTTCGCAAGGTTCGGCTATCAGCTTGCGCCCACCGAAGAGGCGGAGGTGCTCGTACCCGGTGAGTTGCAGGAGCTCCTCGATGCCGGGGGGAGTTCGGACTCGTGGGTCGCTCCGGTGGAGTTGCGCTATGCGCTCGGCGGCGAGGGGGTCCCGGGAGTCGACGAGGCCGAGGTGGTCGTCGGCACCCAGTTCGTGGTCGCCCGCTACGGCGAGGCCTGGCGCCTCGTCGGAGACGCCACGGCCCTGGGAGGAGAACCCGCACCTACTCAGATGTGGGAGCTGCCCGGACTCCAGGTGGCCGACACCGCCACCGCAGGCGGCACGTCGGTGGTCGCCTCGTATCCCCGAACGTCGTCGACGGTGGCGACGCTGCAGCGGGAGCTGCCCGGGGCGGTGGATGCCGTCAGTGACTTCTGGGGCGACGACTGGGATCGCCGCGCCGTCGTGGTCGCCACGGCGACCGACGACGAGTTCGCCGCCCTCGTACCCGAGGGCCGAGCGGCGACCGGGACCGCGGCGGCCGCGACCGTGTTCAGCAGCCTCGACCTGGTCCAGCGCACCGCGACCGGACAGCGCATCATCCTGACCCCGGCGGCCCGGGAACTCGCCGCACCGACGCTCGCGGTGGTTCTCCGGCACGAGTTGACCCATGTCGCGGCCCGCGTTCACACCGCGCTCGACGCGCCGCTCTGGATCATCGAGGGCGTGGCCGAATACGTCGGGCGCAACGGGACTTATACGAGGATCGCGGATGCCGCACCCGACCTGATCGCGTCCGTGCGTGCCGATCGGATTCCGACCGGGCCACCCGCCGACACCGACTTCGCGATGGACGGTCAGACTTCACAGGTGGCTTATCAGAGTGCGTGGTCGCTGGCCGCCTACGTCGCCGATCGATTCGACGAGGCGCGGCTGAAGAAGTTGTACATGGGGGTCGCGGCGTCGGCCCTGCCCGCGGCGCAGGACGCGGCGATCGCCTCGAGTCTCGGGCTGACGCGTGCCGAACTGGTCGCGGGATGGCAGCGGTGGCTCGAAGCGCAGGCCCGTTGATGTCTCGAACGTTGTTGCTCACCAACGACTTTCCGCCCCGTCCGGGCGGGATCCAGTCCTACCTGCAGAATCTGGTGGACCTGCTGCCGCCGGAGGACGTGGTCGTCTACGCGCCCCGGTGGCGCGGTGACTCGCACGAGAAGTTCGACGCGGCCGCCCCGTATCGGGTGTACCGGCACCCGACGACGCTCATGCTCCCCACCCCGTTCGTGGCGCGGCGTGCCGCGGAGATCGTGCGCCGCGAACAGATCTCGACGGTGTGGTTCGGCGCGGCCGCGCCGCTGGCCGTGCTGGCGCCGGCGATGCGTCGCGCGGGCGCGCAGCGGATCATCGCCAGCACGCACGGTCACGAGGTCGGGTGGTCGATGCTGCCGGGCGCGCGGCAGGTGCTCGGGCACATCGGCCGCCACACCGATGTGATCACCTTCGTCAGCCGATACACCCGCGGCCGATTCGCGTCGGCCTTCGGCGCCCGCGCGGCCCTGGAACACCTGCCCCCCGGTGTCGACACCGAGCGGTTCGCCCCGGATCCGGTGCTGCGACAGCGGTTTCGCGAACGTCTCGACCTCGGGGAACGTCCGACGATCCTCTGCCTGTCGCGGCTGGTGCCCCGCAAGGGGCAGGATGTGTTGATCCGCGCGCTGCCGCTGATCCGGCGCACCATCCCCGACGCGACGCTGGTCATCGTGGGCGGTGGTCCCTACGGGAAGACCCTGCGCGACCTCGCGGTCGACACGGGGGTGGCCGACCATGTGATCTTCACCGGTTCGGTGCCCGCCGACGACCTCGCGGCCTACCACAACATCGCGGACGTCTTCGCGATGCCGTCCCGGACGAGGGGGCGCGGCCTGGACGTCGAGGGCCTGGGGATCGTCTACCTGGAGGCGTCGGCGTCGGGGGTGCCCGTGGTCGCCGGGTTGTCCGGTGGCGCGCCGGAGACCATCGAGGAGGGGGTCACCGGCACCGCCGTCGACGGCACCGATGTCGACGCGGTCGCCCTGGCGATCCTGGCGATCCTCGGTGATCGCGCGGCCGCGGCCGAGATGGGCCGGGCCGGACGGCGTTACGTCGTCGAGAACTGGCAGTGGAGCCAGATGGCGGCCCGCCTGCGCCAGTTGCTCTGAAGAGCAACCGGCGCCGGCGGGGAGCTCACCGCTGGTAGATCGCCTCGATGTCGCCGGCGAACTTCTCCACGACGACGTTGCGCTTGACCTTGAGCGTCGGCGTCATCTCGCCGGTCTCCTCGGTGAAGTCGGTCGGCAGGATGCGGAACTTCTTGATGGCCTCTGAATGCGACACCGTCTTGTTGGCGAGGTCGACGGCCGACTGGACCTCGGCGCGCAGGTCGGTGTCGTCGGCGAGGTCGGCGACCGTCGCGGACGCGGGCTTGCCGGTGCGCTCCTTCCACGCCGGGAACGCCTCGGGATCGATCGTGATCAGGGCGGCCACAAACGGTTTCGCGTCGCCGACGACGGTGGCCTGCGAGATCAGGGCGTTGGCGCGGATGACGTCCTCGAGTCCGGCGGGGGAGACGTTCTTGCCGCCGGCGGTCACGATCAGTTCCTTCTTGCGGCCGGTGATGGTGATGAACCCATCGGCATCCACGGTGCCGAGGTCGCCGGTATGGAACCAGCCGTCGATCACGGCCGATGCGGTGGCCTCCGGGTTCTGCCAGTACTCGGTGAAGACGACACCGCCGTGCAGCAGCACCTCTCCGTCATCGCCGATCCGAACAGCATTGCCCGACAACGGCTTCCCGACACTGCCGATCTTCGACGCCGACGGGGTGTTCACGCTGAAGGCCGCCGTGGTCTCGGTCAGGCCGTACCCCTCGTAGACGGGCACGCCGACGCCGGAGAAGAAGTGACCCAGGCGGGCGCCGAGCGGCGCGCCACCGGAGATCGCCATCTGGCACTCGCCACCGAGGGCGGCCCGGAGCTTCTTGTAGACGAGCGCGTCGAAGACGCCGTGCTTGACTTTCAGCGCGAGACCGACCTGCCCCTTCTCCGTCGCCTGCGAGTAGGCGATCGCGGTCTCGGACGCGGCGTCGAAGATCTTTCCCTTGCCGCCGTCGTGGGCCTTCTGCCGGGCGGTGTTGTACACCTTCTCGAACACGCGCGGCACGGACAGGATGAGCGACGGTTTGAAGACGGCGAACTCGTCCACCAGGTTCGGGATGTCGCTGGTGTGTCCCACCTCGATGCCTGCCTCGATGGCGACGAGCGTGATGGCCCGGGCGAGCACGTGGGCGAGGGGAAGGAACATCAGCAGACGCTTCTCGTCGCGGGCGATGACCTGATCGAGGATGTCGCCGGCGAGGACCGCCCGCACCTCCGACAGCATGTTGGCGTGGGTGAGTTCGCAGCCCTTGGGCCGTCCGGTGGTCCCCGAGGTGTAGATCAGCGTCGCCGGGTCGGCGGCCCTGACGGTGGCCCGGCGGGCCGCGACCTCGTCGTCGTGGACGTCGGCACCGGCGGCGACGAGCTCGCCGACGGCACCCGGCCCGTCGGTGCGGTCGATCTGGAAGACGGTCACCGGCGTGGTCAGGGAGTCGATGGACTCGAACTCGGCGCGATGTCCGTCGTCCTCCAGGACGATCGCGACCGCACCGGAATCCTGCATGATCCATTCGATCTGGCCGGCGGAGGACGAATCGTAGATGGGCACGGTGATCGCGCCCGCGGACCAGATCGCGAAGTCGAAGAGATTCCACTCGAGGCGGGTGCGCGACAGCAGCGCCACCCGGTCCCCGGGGTTGACGCCGGAGGCGATCAGGCCCTTGGTGATGGCGGAGATGCGGGAGGCGGCCTCGGCGGCGGTGACCGGCTCCCACCGGTCGCCCTGCTTGTGGCGGAACACGATGTGCTGCGGTGATCGCTGCGCCAGGCCGAAGATGATGTTCGTGCAGTTCTCGTCGTCGCCGATCGAGAACTTCGCGGGCACGCTGTACTCGCCCATCGTGGTTACCCTTCAGTAGACATCAGTCACCGAATCGTATCCCCGACACGGAATCGGACTCATCGCGACGTCGGTTTCGGGTGCACTACCCTGCGCCGACACGAGTATGTGAAGCTAGTGGGCGTGACGAGCATCCAGGTGGCCGACGAGGTCTTCGTCGCCGCGGCGCCGCCGTCGGCGACCGCCGTGATCGGCGACCCCGCCAACTGGCGCCGGTGGTGGCCGGACCTGCGTTTGGCGGTCACCGAGGACCGGGGCGAGCAGGGCGTGCGCTGGCAGGTCGCGGGTCCGGTGTCGGGGACGATGGAGATCTGGAACGAGGCGGTCCTCGACGGCTTCGTGCTCCACTACTTCCTCCACGCCGAACCCGCCGGTCCGCTGCCCGACGATCCCCGCGCCCGCGCCGACGTGCTGGCCGAGCAGAACAAGCTGCGCCGCGTGACGGGCAAAGAAGTCTCCTTCGAGGTCAAACGACTGCTGGAGAAGGGCCGCGTCGTCGGTGGTCCCGCCGCCGGTCTCGAGTCGGCCGGGATGCGGTGATGGCCGACCACACCGAACGCGACATCGTCATCGGCGCCGACGCCGACGCCATCCTCGCCGTCATCGCCGACTTCGAGCACTACCCGGAGTGGGTGACCGCCGCCCGCGAGGTCGAGGTGCTGCGCACGGATGAAGCCGGCCGCGCCCTCGAGGTCAGGTTCGTGCTCGACGCCGGTGTCCTCCAGGACACGTATGTGCTTGCCTACGAATGGGATCGGAACGCCCCCGCGGTGTCGTGGCGCCTGGTGTCGAGCGATCTGCAGAAGGATCAGCGCGGACGATACGTGCTGACCCAACAGGTCCCGGGATCGACGAAGGTGACCTACGAACTCATGGTCGACCTGCAGGTGCCCATGATCGGCCAGCTGAAGCGGCGAGCCGAGAAGGCGATCACCGATGCCGCGCTGAACGACCTCAAGAAGAGGGTCGAAGGCTGATCGATCTCACACCCATCCACATCGTGCTCGGGCCGGGGGGTTCCGGTGTCTCCGCGGTCGCGGCCGCCGGCGCGACCCAGCGTCCCGGCACCTCCCGGGCGGCCCGGGCCGTGCCCCGGTCGGGCCTGTCGGCAGCCGAATCCGACACGCTCCTCATCACCGTCGACCGCTGGTCGCCGGTTCCCGACTGGGCACGGGTGTACCGCCGGCCCGGCGAGCCCGTCGCGGTGTCCAAATACCTGCACCTGTTGACCCTGGACCGACTGGACCTCACCGAACGCACATGGTCGGCGTTCGTCGAGGTGCTCGAGCACACCGTGAGCCGCAGCAAGACGGCCCTGCCCGGCGTCGGCACCCTGGCCGGGATCGACGCCGCCGAGCTCACCTCGTTGCCCGGGATCGACGACTTCCTGCTCCTGCGCCGTATCCGGGACGAGGCGATCAGCGGCCGGTGGCAGCGGATCGTCGTCGACTGTTCCGGATGTGGTGACCCACTCCAGTTCCTCCGTGGCGGAGCAGTTCTCAGCCAGGCCCTCAACCGGTTCTGGCCGCGTCACCGACGCCTCGCGATGGCCTCCGAGCGTCCGATGGTCGCGCAACTGACGGCCGCGGTCGACGCCATCGACCGGGACTGCCTCGACATCGCCGAACTGTTCGCCGATCCGCATGCGGTGGCGGTGCACCTCGTTCTCGCCGCCGACGACCGGAGCCGACGACTCACCGGCCACCATCTCGCCGCCGCCGACCTCATGGGCCTGCCGCTGGCCTCGGTCCAGGTCAACGCGGGCGTCGGCGCCGAACCGGCGGCCGAGGTCGCGGACATGGTGCGGGCCGAACTCGCCGGTTCCGACGGTTCGCGTTCCGTCGTCGTCGAGGTGGTCGAGAAATCGCCCGGTGCGATCGATCGCATGGCGCGGCTCCGCAAGCTCTCGGTCTCGTTGCCGGCACCGCACGGCGTCCCCCGGGGTTCGGCCGCGGCCGAGGTCGAGGCGGGCCAGGGGCGCGTGAGCGGCAAGCCGGCCGGTCCGGTGTACCGGTTGTCGTGGCCGCAGCGCCTACCGGAACCGGATTCGCTGGCGCTCGGGCGCAGCGGAGACGACCTCCTGGTGACGATCGCGGGATTCCGCCATCCGGTGCGGCTGCCGTCGGTGCTACGGCGCTGCACGGTCGTCGACGCCGACTGGGACGGCACGACCCTGGGCATCGGCTTCGTCCCCGATCCGGCGGTGTGGCCCCGGCCGCAGAACTGAACCGGTTCCTCGGCCCGCTACGTCGGCGCCGCGCAGTTCCCGACGGCCAGGTGGGACGGCGATGGTGGAATGATCCCGCCCGGGCGGGGTACGTTCGCCAGACCGCACTGTTCGAGACGGCAGGGTACGGTGCCGATGACCCCGACGACAGACACGCGGGTGGGTGTTCGCGCGGGGCCGGGAGAAGGGGAGAGTTGGCGATGGGCACGGACGACGAGACGTTCCGGCAGGCCGGTGACGGGTCCGCGGACGGGCGTCGCGACGGACCCGCCGATCCGGTGCGCGACCTGCTGCTCGGACTGGCCGCCCAGATCGACCACCTGGCCGCGCTCTTCGCGCCGGCTCCGCAGTCGGCCACCGCCGGTGGTGCGGACGCAACGGGGACGCGCCCCGGTTTCGCCGCTTTCGCCGACGGTGGTCCGCTCGGGCATGCGCTCTCCGGGGCGTCGGGGGAGATCACCTCGTTGCTCGCCGAGATCGGCGATCTGGTCGCCCGGCTGATCGCGGCGGTCATCGCCGTACTCGAGGCCATCGCCGAGGCGCTGCGTTCGTCGCCGACCTCATCGGCGTCACCACGCCAGTACGAACCGATCGCGGTGCGATTCAACGGACCGGCCGCCGGGCGCGAGGCCGGCACACCGCGACGCGGTGATGCCTCACGGCGGGCTACGCCGCCCCCCGAACCCGGCCCCGGGCAGGAGAACTGATGGGCGACCTGACGATCGGCATCGACATCGGCGGCACCAGCGTGCGCGCCTCGGTGGTCGACGACCGGGGGACGATGCTCGACACCCTCCGCGCGCAGACCCCGCCGACCGCGGCCGCGCTCGAGCACTGTCTGGACCGGTTGGTCGGCGAACTGACCTCGCGCTGGGACGCGAAGGCGGTCGGGCTCGCGATCGCCGGCTTCCTGACCACCGACCGCAGCATCGTCCGGTTCGCGCCGCATCTGCCCTGGCGCGAGGCGCCGGTCGCCGAGGAGATGACCCGCCGCGTCGGGATCCCGGTCTTCGCCGAACACGACGCCAACGCCGCCGCGGTGGCCGAATGGCGGTTCGGCGCGGCGGCCCGTGGGCACAACACCGTCGTCCTGGCGATCGGGACCGGGATCGGCGCCGGGTTCGTGATCGACGGGGAGATCTACCGCGGAAGTTACGGCGTCGCACCGGAACTCGGACATCTGACGATCGTCCCCGACGGGCGCGCCTGTGCCTGTGGCAAACGCGGCTGCTGGGAGCGGTACTGCAGCGGCACCGCACTCGTGGACACCGTGGTCGAGTTGCTCGCCGACGGCGACTGGGGGCGCAGCCAACTCGCCGCCGATGTCGCCGCGGACCCCGGGTCGCTGACCGGCCGTCGGGTCGCCCGCGCGGCCGCCGACGGGGACGCCGTCGCGCTGGCCGCGTTCGCGCGGTTCGCGACGTCGCTCGGCCAGGGGCTCGCGATGATCGCCGACATCTTCGACCCCGACCTCATCGTCCTGGCCGGCGGCGTCGGCGCGGCGTCGGGGCTGTTCCTCGACGAGGCCCGGGAGCACTACGCCCGCCAGGTCACCGGTGCCGGACACCGTCAGCTCGCGCGTATCCGCGGTACCCAGCTCGGCGAGACCGCCGGCGTCGTGGGCGCGGCCGAGGTTGCGCGACAGGCGATCCGGACGGCCGCACGCCCTCTGGCCGACCCGCACCCCGAGACACGGCCGGTCTCCGGGCTCTGAGTGCTCCCGGCGAGACCCCGAGCGGTCCCGGCCGGACGGTAGAGTGCGACGCGGGTAAGGTCTTGGCGTCGGGACACTCCTCGGTTCCGCGGTCTCCGCGGCGCGGTTGTCCGGCGGTGGTCATCGGGTCGGTGTGCGCGGCGAGGAGATTCTCATGTGGTACTGGGCGTTCAAGTACATCTTTCTCGGTCCGATCCTGCGGGTCCTCGGCCGGCCGACGATCGAAGGACACGAGAACATCCCGACCGACGGCCCGGCGATCCTGGCGAGCAATCACCTCGCGGTGATGGACAGCTTCTTCCTGCCGCTGATGGTGGACCGCCGCATCTACTTCCTCGCCAAGAGCGAGTACTTCACCGGTACGGGGCTCAAAGGTGGTTTCCAGCGCTGGTTCTTCACCGCGGTCGGTCAGATCCCCATCGACCGGTCGGGAGCCGAGGCCGCCGAGGGTGCGCTCACCGCGGCACGCCGCCAGCTCGACAAGGGCAAGCTGATGGGGATGTACCCCGAGGGCACCCGATCGCCCGACGGACGCCTCTACAAGGGGAAAACCGGTCTCGCCCGGCTGGCGATGGACACCGGGGTGCCGGTCATCCCCGTCGCGATGATCGACACCCACAAGTTCAACCCGCCGGGCAGCATCCTGCCGCGACCCACCCGGGTGTCGGTGCGCATCGGCAAGCCCCTGGACTTCTCGCGCTACGAGGGCATGGAGGGCAACCGCTACATCGAACGCGCGGTCACCGACGAGATCATGTATGAGCTGATGCAGCTCTCGGGTCAGCAGTACGTCGACATCTACGCCGCGAGCCTGAAGAACCAGGCCCCGCCGGTCGAGCCCCCGGCGGCCGACGCCGCCTGATCAGCCGGCGTCGCCGACCCGGGTGCCGTCCAGGACGGCGCACAGCTCCGGAATCCAGTCGCGATCTGCCGGGACGATCTCGGCGGCGTCGAGGTGTCGTAGCTCGTCGGCGGAGAACCAGCGCACGTCGAGGTGCTCGAGCGCGGTCGGAGTCCCCGAACGCAACCGCGCAACGTAGGCGTGCAGGGTCAGGCCACCGGGCAGCGCGACCGGGGAGCCGACGCCCTCGCCGGCTTCGACCTCGGCTCCGAGCTCCTCGCGGATCTCCCGAACCAGCGCCGCCGCATGGGTTTCCCCCGACTCGACACGACCGCCGGGCAGTTCCCACAGACCGGCGAGTTCGGCGGGACGGGACCGCTGCGCCAGCAGCAGCCGGCCGTCGGCGACGATCGCCGCGGCGACGACGTCGCGCGGTCGGGTGTCGCGGGGTTCGTCGCGCGCGGCGCGCGTCGCGATCATCCAGGCGAAGGTGACGAAGGTTGCCGCCGGCCACGCGGCCCCGAAGATCGCCTCGAGTGCCGCCGGGGGATGGGGACCGTACTCGATCGTGACCCGGAGCAACCACGGAATCCCGAGGCCCGCGACCACGATCCACATCGCGAGGACCGCCCGCGCGCCCCGGCGCCGCGAACCGGTGCCGTGCACGAGCCAGATTCCCAGCGGGATGATCCACACCCAGTGATGGACCCACGAGATCGGCGACACCAGGAGTCCGAAGAGCTGGACCACCAGCAGGATGCCGAGCGCGTCGGACACCGCGCGGCCGGCGAACACCGCCACCACGACCGCGACCAGGACGCCGACCATCCAGATCCAGCCCGACCCCACGTCGAAGCCCACGAAGCGGGACAGGGTGCCGCGCAGGCTCTGATTGATCACCGCCTCGACGGGGCCGATGCGCTCGGCGTCGCCGAGTAGGGTCCCGTAGTAGGTGCGGGTGACGTCGGGGAAGAGCAGCAGGCAACCGAGGACGGTGAAGACGAAGGCGACCGCGGCGGCCAGGGCGCCCAGGGGTTTGCGGGCGGCGAGATACCAGAGCCCGGAGATCGCCGGGGTGAGCTTGACCCCGGCCATCAGACCGATGAGTGCGCCGCCGGCGAGCACCCCGCGGTCGCTGCGCGCCCAGGTGACCGCCAGCAGGGTGCCCAGCATCAGGAAGACGTTGATCTGGCCGTAGTCCAGGGTGACCCGGACCGGTTCGCACCAGATCGCGGGGGCGGTCCAGAGTGCGGCCACGGCGTAGACGTCGGTCGTCGACCCGCACAGGCGTAAGGCGAGGACGACGCAGGTGTACAGGGCTCCGAACGTCGCGAGCTGCCAGCCGATGGCCACCAGGTCCCATGGCACGAGAGACAACGGGTACAGCACGACGGCCGCGAACGGCGGATACGTGAAGGGCAGGGCGAAGTCGGTCTCACCGGCGTAGGTGAAGAGATAGAGCGACCCGTCGGCGAGACCCGCCGAACCGTCGCGGTAAACGTGCAGGTCCACGAAGTTCCTGCCGTTCACGGTCAGCGTGTCCCAGACGAGCCGCGCGATGATCGACGCCGCCAGGAGAGCGGTCGCCAGCACGGACCTGGAGCGCACGAAATACCAGGGTAGACAGCCGGAGGGCGGTATGGCGAAACGGTGCGCGGTGAGCGGGTCGGCAGGAGGGTGTGTGAATACTTGACCCATGCGTTTCTTCTACGACTCGGAGTTCATCGAGGACGGCACCACCATCGAGCTGGTCTCGATCGGGGTCGTCGGTGAGGACGGCCGCGAGTTCTATGCGGTGTCGACCGATTTCGACCCCGGCCGGGCGGGGGACTGGGTGCGGGCCAACGTGTTGCCGAAACTGCCCTCGCCGTCGTCGTCCGCGTGGCGGGACCGTCGACGCATCCGGGAAGATCTCCTCGAGTTCCTCACCGCCGACGGCTCCGACATCGAGCTGTGGGCCTGGGTGGGCGCGTACGACCATGTCGTGCTGTGCCAGTTGTGGGGTCCCATGACCGCGCTGCCGCGCGAGATCCCGCGGTTCACCCGTGAGCTGCGGCAGCACTGGGAGGCCGCGGGCCGACCGGCGTTGCCGCCCACGCCGTCGGACGCGCACGACGCGCTGAGCGACGCCCGGCACAACCTGCGCCGGTGGGAGGCGATCGAGAAGGCCCGCGTCTGACCCGCGGACGAATCCACGGCCACGTCTCCTCTACCCTGGACGGGTGGTGAACTGGACCGTAGACGTTCCGATCGACGACCTTCCCGAGCTCCCGCCGCTTCCGGGGGATCTCCAGACGCGCTTCGACGACGCGATCAGCCGCCCGGCGGTACAGCAGCCGAGCTGGCCGGCCGACGAGGCGCGCAAGATGCGGACTGTCCTCGAGTCGGTCCCGCCGATCTGTATGCCCGCCGAGGTCCAGACGCTCGCCGCGCAGCTGGCCGACGTCGCCGAGGGGCGTGCATTCCTCCTGCAGGGCGGTGACTGCGCGGAGACGTTCGCCGACAACACCGAACCGCACATCAAGGGCAATATCCGCACGTTGTTGCAGATGGCGGTCGTGCTCACCTACGGCGCCAGCATGCCGGTGGTCAAGGTCGCCCGGATCGCCGGCCAGTACGCCAAGCCGCGATCATCCGACACCGACGCCCTGGGGCTGCCCTCCTACCGCGGCGACATGGTCAACGGGTTCGTGGCCGACGCGGCGGTGCGGGCACACGACCCGTCCCGGCTGGTGCGCGCCTACGCGAATGCCGCCGCCGCGATGAACCTGGTCCGCGCCCTCACCCAGGCCGAGGCGGATCTGAGCCGGGTGCACGACTGGAACCGCGAGTTCGTGCGCACGTCACCCGCCGGCGCACGCTACGAGGCCCTGGCGTCCGAGATCGATCGCGGCCTGCGGTTCATGGACGCCTGCGGCGTCACCGATTCGAATCTGAACTCCGCCTCCATCTTCGCCTCGCACGAAGCGCTCGTCCTCGACTACGAACGCGCCATGCTGCGGCTGGCCGACGACCCCGGGGGTGCCGGCAAGGTCCTCTACGACCTCTCCGCGCACTTCCTGTGGATCGGGGAGAGGACCCGCCAGCTCGACGGCGCCCACATCGCGTTCGCGGAGCTCATCAGCAATCCGATCGGCGTCAAGATCGGGCCCACGACGACGCCCGAGCAGGCCGTCGAATACGTCGAGCGTCTCGATCCGCACAACGTGCCGGGGCGACTCACGCTCGTCGCGCGGATGGGCAACGGCAAGGTCCGCGACGTGCTGCCGGCCATCGTCGGCGCCGTCGAGGCGACCGGCCACAAGGTCATCTGGCAGTGCGATCCGATGCACGGCAACACCCATGAGGCGTCGACCGGCTTCAAGACCCGGCACTTCGACCGCATCGTCGACGAGGTGCAGGGGTTCTTCGAGGTGCATCGCGCGTTGGGCAGCCATCCCGGTGGCGTCCACGTCGAGTTGACCGGCGAGGACGTCACCGAATGTCTCGGTGGTGCACAGGAGATCTCGGATCTCGACCTCGGGGGACGCTACGAGACCGCCTGCGATCCGCGGTTGAACACGCAGCAGTCGCTCGAGCTGGCGTTCCTCGTCGCGGAGATGCTGCGCGGCTGAGGGAGCGGGGCGTCAGCCGATCGCCAGGAACGTGCTGCCGACCCAGAAACCGAGGGCGCCGAGGCCGCCGACCAGCACCAGCACGACGACTATCCAGACCAGCGCGCCGAGCCGGCTGCCGCCGATGAGTTCGGGCTCGACGGCCATCGGCCGTGAGGTACGACGGGTCACCGGACGCGGCGCGGAGCCGACGTCGTCGCGCTCGGCCGCAGGTTGCTCCACGGGTGTGGCTGTGTCCGCGGGCCGCGCCGGGCCGGGCACCGACTGGACCCGGGTGCCATGGCCGCCGGGATCGGGGCCCCGGTAGCGCGACACCGTCTGACGCTCGGCCGACCGGCGCGGCGCGGGCACCGTGAACGGCGGGAGGCCGAGTTCGTCGGCGACGGCGAGCAGGGCCCGTTGCATGTCGAAGCCGTCGGCATATCGATCGGCGGGGTTGCGTTCGGTCGCGCGCAGCACGATCTCGTCGAACTCCTCCGGCACCCCCGGGATCACGTCGCCCGGCGCCGGCACGTCGAAGCTGAGTCGCTGGTAGGCGAGAGCCAGGGGTGAGTCGCCCGAGAAAGGTGTTCTGCCCGTGAGGAGTTCGAACATCATCACACCCATGGAGTAGACATCGCTGCGAGCGTCGGCGTGGGTGGACTCGACCTGTTCGGGGGAGAGGTAGGCAGCGGTCCCGAGGATCACGCTGGCCGAGGTCACCCCGGCCTCGGCCACGGCTCGCACCAGTCCGAAGTCCGCGACCTTCACCTCGCCCTCGTCGGAGATGAGCACGTTCTCGGGTTTCACGTCCCGGTGCACCAGACCCGCGGCATGTGCGGTGCCGAGCCCGCCCAGAACCGGCGCGGCCACCGCGACGACGGCATGGGGCGGCATCGGGCCGCGCTCGCGCAACAGTTCGCGCAGGCTGCCCCCGTCGACCAGTTCCATCACCAGGAACGCGATGCCGTCGTCGATGCCCTGGTCGTACACCGCGACGAGCCCGGGATGTTTCAGGCCGGCGACCGCGCGTGCCTCGAACTCGAAGCGGCGCAAGAACTGTGGGTCTCCCGAGTACCGGGAGTCCATCACCTTCACCGCCACGTCGCGTCCCAGCCGCAGGTCGACGGCGAGGTAGACCGCCGACATGCCGCCGCGCGCGATGGGCGCGTCGATCCGGTACCGGTCCTCGAGGACGGTCCCGAGCATCGTGTCGACGGGGGAGTTCACGCTGCCGAATCTACCTGCAGCCCGGGCCGGTCGAGAGCATCGGCACGATGCCGACCGAGGGTGTCGCCGCCGGGGCGTTCGCGGGTCTCGTTCGTCATGTCGTCGCGACCCGACGGTTTCTCCCGCTCCCGACTACCGGCTACCCTTTCGACGTGGGTTCCCTACCGTTGTCGCCTGACACTCTGCCTTCCGACACCGAGTTCCTGTCGATCGACGATGTCGCCGACCGCCTCGGGGTGTCGACCAACCGGGTGCGGACACTCATCCGTGACCATCACCTGCTCGCGGTCTCCCACAACGGATACCCGGCGATTCCGGCGCTCTTCGTGGACGAGGGCGGCGTCGCGAAACACTTCTACGGGCTCGTGGCGGTCCTGATCGACGGCGGTTACACGCGCGACGAGGTGATGGAGTGGCTGTTCACCGAGCAGGAAGATCTCGGACTCCACCCGGCGGCAGCGCTGCACACGGATCTGGCCCGCGAGGTCATCCGCCGGGCGCAGGCCCAGGCTTTCTGAGCGACGCCCCGGCCCCGAACCCCCGGGGTCCGGACTCCCGGTGCTCGGCCTCGGCGCGCCCCGACTCCTCGACGCCCGTCTCCGCGAGGACATCCGACGCGAGAGTGTCCTCGCCGGCCGGGGTCGCGCCCCACGCCCACCTCCCGAACCGGCGCAGCCGCAACGGGTCCCGACGGGTCAGCGACCAGGCCGCGACGCCGGCCAGTGCGGCCGCCAGCGTCACCTCGACAGGTTTGTAGAAGACGATCGCGTCGTCGGGCTGGAACACGATCAGCAGGAACGTCGAGGCACCGACGACCGTGGCCCGCACCCACATCGGCAGGTCGAAGGCCACCGCGATCACCAGCACCCACGTGTAGTACCAGGGCAGCGTCGACGGTTCGAGCAGGAGTACGGCCAGCATCGCCCACGCCATCCCGGCGACCGCGTCCCGCACGTCGTGGCGGTGGCGCCACCAGAGCGCGACCAGCGTTACCGCGAGGACCACCGAACCGATTGCCCGCGTGACCTCCAGCACCGGTTGCAGATTGAGGGCGACGAACGGCGCCGCGACGAGGGTCACGACATGGGCGGCGAGGGTGGGAATGGTGAACCAGTTGATGATGACGTCGGCCCACCCCAGGCCGGTGAGCCAGCCGAGTCCCAAGCCGATCACCAGGGTCCACAGGCCGAACACCGCGACCGCGATCCCGACGATGGATGCGAACACCGTCACCACGTCGCGGGCGGTCACCGGTCGCCGGGAACGGATGTGCGACAACCAGATCCACAAGACGAACGGCAGTGCGATGCCGGCGGTGATCTTGATCGACACCGCGAGCGCCAGGACGGCTGTGCCCACCACGTGCCGGCCGTCGACCACCAGGACGATCCCGGTGACGAGGACGCCCATCATCAGCAGCTCCACGTGCGGTCCCGCCACGAGATGGATCAGGACCAGCGGGTTGAACAGCACCAGCCACAGTCCGGCTTGCGGGGAGGCCCCGAACCGCTCCGCCAATCGGGGTATCGCCCAGAGGGACAGGAAGAGTCCGGGCAGCAGCACCAGCCGGATGGCCAGCACGCCGAGGACGACCTGGTCGCCGGTGATCTCGGTGACGACGCGCAGCATGCCCATGAAGAAGGGGCCGTACGGTGCCGTCGTGGTCGCCCAGACCTGCGCCATGCTGTCGACGAGCGGACCGGGCAGGTGGGCGGGACCGTCGGCATACGGGTCGAAACCGGCGCCGAACACCGCGCCCTGGGCGAGATAGGCGTAGACGTCGCGCGAGTACACCGGCACCGCGACGAGCAGGGGAGCGGTCCACACGAGTACCCATCGGCTCAGCGTCCGCGTCGTCGGCGCGGTGTCGGTGGCGGAGGAGATGATCCGACGCCCCAGCCGGACCCACCCGAACACCATGAGGAACACGCCCAGCCAGAACAGCGTCCCGAAGACGTTCTTGCCGTGCCCGTACGTGATCCAGCTCAGACCCAGATCGGAGAGGAGAGCGGAGTTGCGCGGCGGGTCGCCGACCCCGAAGCTGCCGAGACAGACCAGCACGGACCCGATCGCGCCGAGGATCAGATCGCCCCGAGCGGCCGTGGCGGCACCTGTCACGGAAGTGCTCACGCCTGACGGTGCGCGACGCGATGGGCGACCGCGATCAGCTCGGCACGGATGTCGTCGCCGATGTCGGCGGCGTCGAGCGCGGTCAACGCCGATCCCAACAGCTCGTCGATCGAGTTCTCGACCTCGGCCACCGCGCCGAGCGCGACGAAAAGATCTCGCGCGGAACCCAATTCGTCGCTGTCGAGCCGGCGGCCGAAGTAGGAGCGCAACCGCGCGCCGAGGGCCGGGTCGGCCGCATCGGCGCGTTGCAGCGCGATCGCGCGCAGGGCCGTGTGCTTGTCCGAGACCAGATCGTCCCCGGACGGTTTACCCGTGCGTTCCGGATCGCCGAAGACGCCGAGCAGATCGTCGCGGAGCTGGAAGGCGATGCCGAGGTCGTGCCCGATCGCACGCAGCGTCGACACCAGCTGCTCGGACGCACCGGCGAGTCGCGCACCCAGCTCGAGCGGTCGCGCGACGGTGTAGGCGGCGGTCTTGAACTCCATCACCCGGTAGGCGGCCTCGGTCGAGTCGTCGCCGCCGGCCTCGTTCACGATGTCCAGGAACTGGCCGCCGAGCACCTCGGTCCGCATCGCCGCCCACGTCGCGCCCACCTCCGCGGGCAGCGGGTGGTCGCCGTCCCTGCCGGTTGAGCGGTCCCCGCCGGTTGAGCGGTCCCCGCCGGTTGAGCCTGTCGAAACCCCCGGCCGGTGACCGTGGACCAGGTCGTCCGCCCAGGCGAGCGCGAAGTCGCCGGCGAGGATCGCGGCCGCGACCCCGTGGGCGCCGGAGTCCCCGGCCCACTCCGCGCTCGCGTGCCGCGACTCGAACTCCCGGTGCACGGTCGGGTGCCCGCGCCGGGTGTCCGACCGGTCGATGATGTCGTCGTGGATCAGGGCGCAGGCCTGCACGAGTTCGAGTGCGGCGCAGACGCGCAGCGCGTCCCGCGGGCCGGGGGCGTCGTCCTCGGCTGCGGCCCCGGCGACGGCACGGTCCGACGACGACGTCCCGCAGCGCCACCCGGCGAAGGCGAAGACCGGTCGGATGCGTTTGCCTCCTCGCAGCACGAACTCCCGGATCAGTTCCGCCGCCTCACCGACCACCGGTGCGATCGCGGCGGCGGCCGGGACGGCGTCGTCGAAGAAGGCGCGTAATTCGGCCTCGACGGCGCCCGGAACCGCATCGAGCGAGGTGGGCGTCGGGATCGTGGAGGTCACCCTGCCAGGCTATGCGACCTGCTCCGTACACTGTGCGGGTGACCCCAACCGCTCCCGCACCCTCGATCGTCGAACGCCTGTCCGCTCCGCACCGCGGCCCGGTCCCGTTCTCGGTCGAGTTCTTCCCGCCGCGTGACGCCGAGGCCGAGTCCCGGCTGTGGCGGGCGGTGCGCATCTTCGAGCGGTTGTCCCCGGCGTTCGTCTCGATGACCTACGGTGCCGGCGGTTCGACGCGGGATCGCACGGTGCGCATCACCGGTGAGCTCGCCGCACAGACCACGCTGCTGCCGGTGGCCCACCTGACCGCCGTCAACCACAGTGTCGCGGAACTGCGCGCGCTCGTCGGTGCCTACGCCGACCAGGGCATCACCAACATCCTCGCGCTTCGCGGCGATCCGCCCGGCGATCCGCTCGGCGAGTGGGTCGCCCATCCCGACGGCGTCGAGTACGCCGAGCAACTGGTCCGGCTCATCGACACCCTCGGCGACTTCCACGTGGGGGTGGCGTCGTTCCCGGAGACGCATCACCGGTCGCCCGACATCGAACACGACACCCGCACTCTTGTCAGCAAGTTGCGGGCCGGGGCCGAGTACTCCATCACCCAGATGTTCTTCGACGTCGAGCACTACCTGCGGCTGCGCGACCGGGTCGCGGCCGCCGACCCCGAGCAGGGACTCAAGCCGATCATCCCGGGCATCATGCCGGTCACGTCGCTGGCCACCGTCCGTCGCATGGTCGAGCTGTCGGGTTCGGTGATCCCGCCCGACGTCGAGGAACGCTTCGCCAAGGCCGCGGGCAACGGCGCCGAGGAGGATCGTGCGTCGGTCCGTGCCGTCGGCATCGACTTCGCCACCGAGATGGCACAGCGACTGGTCGCCGAGGGTGCGCCGTGTCTGCATTTCTGCAGTCTGAACTTCGCCAAGGCCACGACGGAGGTCCTGGGCCGACTCGGCGTGGACGTCGACGCCGCGCTGCACGTCCCGGCCTGAACGGCCGAAGCTGTTCCGCCGGACCGGTGTCGGCGCCGGTCCGGCGCGGCATCATGTGCCCGCGGGTGGCTTTCGATCCGCGGGCGGCGTTGCCGATGACGGACCCGACACGGGATCGGCGGCAGCCGCGAGTCCTTCACCCGAGATCGACGAAGGGTTTGTCTTAGCCGCCACCGGACGTCCGGGCCGCGGTCCGCGATACCGCTTGGAGTAGGCGATCCGGACGATCACCAGGACGACCACGACGCACAGCAACGCGACGAACCACGACCAACTGCTGACCGCGGCGGTCGCCGGGTCCGGATAGGTGGCATCGGCGCTGAAGTCCGACGGTTCACCCGGAGCGGGGGTCCAGGTCACGGTGGACTCGCCGACCTGCTCGCCGTTCGTCGCGGTCACCGGACCGCCGAAGGTGACGGTCAGTTGTACGTAGTCGCGGTCCGGGACCAGCTCGGTCAGATCGGCGTCGCCGCGGAACCGCACCACCTCCCCGCTGCGCTTGGCGGTGAGATCCATCGTCAGCGAGGTGTCGCCGTAGGCGTCGGCCACGATGTCGCCCAGTTGGGCGAACTGCCCCGCGGTGAGATCGCTGAACGACGCCCGCGTTCCGACGCGCGTGGCGGGATCGTCCTCGTCGGGGTTCTCGTCCGCGCCGGCCTCGTCGTTTCCGGCGGGCTCGGAGGGTGAGGGGGATTCGGCCGTGTTCTCGGGTCCGGCGCCCGGAGACGACGGCGCGTCGGGACGATCGGGCACCTGTTTGTAGTCGGTCACCGAGACCTGCCCCATCATCGACTCGGGGAGGTCGAACTGCGGTGTCCCGCGCGGATTGTCCGGGGTGGTCGCCACGACGACGCTCCCCGAGTAGCGATCTCCCACCGTCGTCGACCGTTCGAGACAACCGGCCATCAGCGGGGAGAGAGCGACGAGAGCGACGGCCACCGCGGACGGCAACAGGCGCCGGGCTCGGCGGGACCCGGGCGCACCCGGTACGGGATTCGACGAACGCACGGTGCTCATCGTGCCAGACCCCGGCCGGACCGCGGGGCACCCGTCACACCGCGCCGCGTCGGGTGTCGGCGGTGTCAGGGCCGACGGCCGAGACCCCGACGCCCGCGTCGCAGCGCCAGGTGGGCGGCGATGTAACCGCTCGCGCCGGTGACACCTCCGCCGGGGTGAGTCGACGCTCCGGCGAGGAGCAGGCCGTCGGCACCGGGGACGCGGTGTCCGGCGAGGTCGGGGGTGGGACGCCACATGAACATCTGGTCGATGGACATCTCGACATGCATGATGTTGCCGCCGATCAGGCCCAGCTCATCGGCCAGATCTCGCGGCGTCTGGACGTGCCGATGCGCGACCGACTCGGCGAAACCGGGCGCGTGGCGGTCCACCTCGTCGACGACGGCCTTCGCGGCGCGGTCCGCCGCGGCCGGCCAGTCGCCGTCGGCCAGCCGGTACGGATGCCACTGTGCCCAGAGATTGATGACGGAGCGGCCCGGGGGCGCGAGCGTCGGATCGATCGCCGAATAGCTCATCGCGACCACGGCCGGGCGCGGCGGGAGCTCGCCCACCGACGCCGCGGCATGGGCTCGGGTGAGGTGGGCGCGGTCGGTGACCAGCAGTCCGAGAGCCGAATGGACGCCGTGCTCGGGCAGGTCGCCGGGCAGCCCCTGGTAGTCGGGCAGGCCGGTCGTCCCCAGGCGAACCGCCATCCCGATCCCGCTGCCCACGACGATGGTGCGTCGCCACCGGTCGATGACGCCCGCGTCGAAACCGCCGGCGGCGAGGAGGTCGAGCGTGGTGAGCACGTGGCAGGCGTGGATGACTGTTGCGGCACAACGGGATTGACCCGTGCTGGTGAGCACCCGCCAGTGGTCGCCGCAGCGGGCGACGGAGACCGCGGGGTCGCCGCAGGAGACACGGCCGCCGTCCTGGTGGATTCGGTGCACGAGGGCCTCGGTGAGTGCGCCGCTGCCCCCGATCGCGCGTCCGGGCGGGATTCGGTGCATGAGTGCGGCGAATCCGATCATCGGCGCCGTGCCCGGTGCGCTCATGGGCGGTCCGGACTGGGCGCCGAACCACGCGAGTCCCGCCTTGAGCTGTTCGGACTCGAAATACTCGTCGAGGAGGGAATCGCCGGAGGCCATCAATTCGGCGGTCAGGTTCAGCACCCGGCCGCCGCGCCGGCCGAACAACCCCGTGCGTGCCGTGGTGGCGGTGCCGCCGAGCCCGCCGAAGGCCCGGCCGAACTTCCCCATCGTCGCGGGTTGGTAGAACGCATCCATGACCGCCCGCGCCCGCGGCGTCCACGTCTCCACGAAGCGTCGATATGCGGCGGCATCGGCTGCACCACAGGCGTTCTCGATGGAAGCGCACGTCGCGTCGAGGTCGGTGCGGAAGACGATCGGCGGGGCGGTCGCGGTGGCCGGGACGAACGCCCACGGATCGCAGTCGATGTAGCGCAGGCCGTGCGCGGCGAGGTCGAGGTCGTCGAGAACGGGGGAGTGACGGATCATCAGATGCGACGACGACCCCCGGTCGACCCGATGTCCGGGGAACCGTTCGACGGTGGAGACCGCGCCGCCTGGGATGTCGTCCCGCTCGAGTGCCTCCACATCCCGTCCGGCCTGTGCCAGGTAGGCCGCGGCGATCAGGCCGTTGTGGCCCGCGCCGATGACGACGGCGTCACGCCGTGTGCCGTGCATCGTCAGCTCCCGGTACCGGCGCGGCGGGCGGCGGCCGGGGGTTGCAGTTCCAGGGGGAGCGGACGGCCGAGGAACGCGAACGGACGCGGATCGCCGGTGAAGGTGAAGTGGCGCAGGACGTCGGTGAAACCCATCCGCCGGTACAACGACCACGCGCGGTTGTCCTCGGCGGGGATCTCCGGGGTCGACAGCAGCACATGGCGTTCGGGCCGGTCGGCCAGCAGCCGGGCGAGGAGCCCCTGGCCGATACCTCGGCCCTGAGCGGTCGGGTGGACGTGCAGCTCGGTGAGCTCGAAGTAGTCGCGCGCGATCGCCTCGACCGTCTCGGGCGGTCGGCCCGTCTGGCGGAGTCCGAGCCGCAGCTGCTGGTTCCACCATTGACCGGTCGCGCCGGTGTAGCCGTAGGCGATGCCGACGAGCAGGTCGTCGGGTCCGAAGCCGACCGGCGGACCGACCCGGCGCCGCGCGGCCGGCATGGTCCGCGCCTCGTGTGGGGTCACCGTCTCGACCGCGCCCATCGCACGCCATCCGGGCCGCGCGATGTGTTCGCGCCAGAGCCCGGCCCGATGGATCTCCGTACCGCGCGGATAATTCATCGCGGTCACGTAGATCTCCAGGGCCGGCTCGAGCCAGGCCCGGGCGTCCTGGCCACTCAGGCTCACCAGGCGGATGGTCAACGGATTTCCGTTCTCTGCATCGTTCGTCCTGCGTCGTCGACCTGTAGACGAGGTCGGCTGCCGCTGGGGCGGGCCGCCCTCTGCCGGGGGCATCGCGTCGCAGGCCACTTCCGGGAATTGTCCTATCGATGATGCACACTCGGCAGGAATCGGCCCGCAGGTGGTGGCGTTGTACTCCCCGGCGGGGGTTTCGGGTCACAGATGTCTTGAACGCCGACGCCGGGATAGCTATATTGAACGTGTCGAACGGATGTTCGATGAATGTGCCTCCGCAAGCTGTTCGCGTTCATCCGACGACACGGTCCGGCGGCGGACGAGGGAAGCGTCTGCCGCCGGACACAGCCCATACGCACGAGGAGGACGACATGGCCAGACACCGCAGCGCCACGGCTCTCACCCACGCGGCGCCCGTCGACCCGGTGATGGTCGGTCGAGCGCGCGATCTCCTCGAGCGTGCACACGTGCTCTTCGACAATGCCGACGGCGTCGACGACGACGTCGAGCGGTTCCGTCAGCTGTACCTCGTTGCCCTCCGCGCCTCGGGCGCGGCCCTCGCCGTGCACGAACCGGTCGGGACCGTGCGGCGCAGGACGTCGAACGCCTGGACCCGCATCGGTGTGGTCGCCCCAGAGCTGGCGCCGATCGCCGCCCGGTTCGCCGCGCTGTCGCCGGTTCGGATGAAGATCGAGTCCGGGATCATCCGCACGATCGACCCCGACAGCGTCGCCGGCATGCGGCTGCTCGTCCTCGACTTCCTGCGTCGGGTCGAGACGATGGTCATCGCCTACGAGCAAGGAAAACTCGGTGCCGAAGCGCCGCAGATCGGCGCGACGGCGTGAATCCGGCCACACTTTGCGGTTTCTGGCACCGCCCGGTCGTCGGCAACAGCGAGTAATGGTGGTCGCGGTCGATTTCACCTCGTATCATGGGACGATATAGGCGCAGACGCCTTTCCGGTCGCGGGTGACCTTCGTCGGCGTCACGGATCAGTGAGAAGGAGGGTCGGTGCCACTTTCGGAGCACGAGCAACGCATGCTCGAACAGATCGAGAGCGCGCTGTACGCGGAAGACCCCAAGTTTGCGTCCAGTGTCAAGCGTCGGCGCCTTGGGAAGTCGAGCGGTCGTCGTCGCCTGCAGGCGGCAGCGGTCTTCGTCGTCGGCCTGGTGATGCTGGTCGGCGGACTCATCGTCAACATCAACATCGGCGGATTCCCGATCGTGAGCCTCCTGGGCTTCCTGGTGATGTTCGGGGCCGGCCTCTTCGCTCTCTGGGGAGACAACAACACCGCCGAGGCGGGCTCGTCGTCGACCAGGTCCGGCAAGAAGCAATCGGGGTCGTCCGGCGCCAAGCGCAAGCTGTCAGAACGCATGGAGGAGCGATTCAATCGCCGGTTCGAGCAGGAGTGATCCGCTGATCCCGACTCCGCGTTCGTCGATCGGCTGACCGACTCCCGCAACTTCGCATATTCGACTGAGCCGCGTGCCTTCGGGCACGCGGCTCTTTCATGTCCTCGATTGCTCTCCAGAGCACGCTGAACGGATCCGGGCGCACGGTCGACGGGATCGAACGCCCGGTCAACGGTCCTCGCGCTTCCATACTGGCGATCCCCACTTCTCGCCACCGGCGATCCCCACTTCTCCCCACCGGGTCGCCCCACTTTGCCCCACTAGAGGATTTACGCCTGGAATTCCCGCCTCTCGGACCTCATCGGTATCTCTGGTCACACGCTGGTTGCCCTTCTTTCCGCCCATGACGCGCCGGCGACACGCGCGTTCATCGTCATCTTGAGCTCTCTGAACTGGGAATTTGCTGTCGGTGGGTGAATGCGGGGGCGGTGGGGGTGGAAAGTGGTGGAAAGTGGGGTACTGTGGCATCACTGGGTGAGGCGAGATACGACGCGGAACCCGGTGGGCAGGAGGTGTCGACGTGTCCGTGCGATTCGTCGGTACCTACACGCCCAAATTGGACGACAAAGGGCGGCTCACGTTGCCCGCCAAGTTCCGCGATGCACTGGCAGGAGGGGTAGTGGTCACCAAAGGCCAAGATCACAGCTTGTCGGTGTACCGGACCGAAGAGTTCGACGCGATAGCCGCTCGGATCGTCGAGGCGTCTCGGAACGACCCTGATCTGCGCGCGTTCCAGCGAACGTTCTTCGCCGGTTCGGAAGAGCAGCGACCGGACGGTCAGGGCAGGATCAGCCTGTCCGGCGACCATCGCGTGTACGCGGGGTTGTCCAAGGAGTGCGTGGTGTTCGGCAGCTTCGATCACCTCGAGATCTGGGACTCGGCCGCATGGAACGAGTACCAGACGCGGCACGAGGAGAACTTCTCGGCCGCCAACTCCGCCGCGCTGAACGCGGTGCTGTAGCCGGAGGACCGGCCCGCCACACCGCCGAGACAGCAACACCAACGACAGCAACCGACCAGAAACCGACCGAAGAGACAGCAACCGATGGGCGAGTTCGGTGCCCAGCGGCTTCGGGTGGCACGAGGCCCCGGCCCGGTGGCGACCCTGGCGTACTTCCCCAACGCCAGGTGCGTGATCGGGTCGGGACCCCGCTCCATCCGACCGCCTGCTCTCGCCGACCCGAGGCATCCGCCCACCGCCGATACCGCATACATGCCGATGGGGGGTCTTCATCATGGTCGATGCCGAGGACGAACCGCGTCGGTCCGGCGAGTTCGGCCACATCCCCGTCATGGGTGCGCGCATCGTCGAACTGCTGGCCCCCGCGCTGGATTCCGACGATCCGCGCGTCTTCCTCGACGCCACGCTCGGCGCGGGCGGGCACAGTCAACTGGTTCTCGAGTCGTTCCCGAACGTCCGCGTGGTCGGCATCGATCGGGACGCCTCGGCACTCGAGATCGCCCGCGAGCGCCTGGCGTCGTACTCCGACCGGATCTCGCTGCACCAGGCCACCTTTCACGAGATCCGCGACGTGATGGACGCAGCGGGGGAGTCGGTCATCGATGCCGCACTGTTCGATCTCGGGGTGTCGTCGATGCAGCTGGACCAGGCCGGACGCGGTTTCGCCTATGCGGTGGACGCGCCGCTCGACATGCGCATGAACTCCGACGACCCGCTCACCGCCGCCGACGTGCTCAACACGTACTCGCACGGCGAATTGGCCCGTGTGCTCTCCGATTACGGGGAGGAGCGCTTCGCCGGCCGGATCGCCTCGGCGGTCCTGCGGGAGCGGGACAAGGAGCCCTTCACGACCAGCGCGCGTCTCGTCGAACTCCTCTACGACGCCATCCCGGCCGCCACCAGGCGGACCGGCGGGCACCCGGCGAAGCGGACGTTCCAGGCGCTGCGCATCGAGGTCAACCACGAATTGGACGTCCTGCGTGAGGCTCTGCCGGCTGCGCTGGACGCGCTCGCCGTGGGCGGACGGATCGCCGTGATGAGTTACCAGTCTCTCGAGGATCGGATCGTCAAGCGCGAGTTCGCGACGCGCACATCGTCCACCTCACCTCCCGGGCTCCCGGTCGAGTTGCCCGGCACGGCACCGGAATTCCGTCTCGTCACGCGGGGCGCCGAACGTCCGGACGAGAACGAACTGGCCACCAACCCGCGCTCGGCGCCGGTACGTGTCCGCGCGATCGAACGAGTCGAGAAGAAGGGCTGAGCATGACCATCCTGCACGAGGCCCCGTCGCGGTCCGCCGACGACGAGCGCGATTCGCGACGGTCACGCCGAACCCGCATCGAGTCCGAACGTGCGACACGATCGCGGGCCGCCCAGCGGGCGCTCGACCGTCGACACCGACGCTCCGCGGCGGGTCGTGCCACGCCGCCGCGTCGTACCGGCGGCGGACTGTCCATGACCGGGGTGTCCCTGCGAGAGCGACTGCAGCACACCCCGTTTGTCGTGCCGGTGATCGCGCTGCTCGTCCTCGGACTCGGTCTCAGCCTGTGGTTGTCGACCAAGGCGGCGCAGGACTCCTACAAGCTGGGAATCGAGCGGACGCAGAACCAGTCCCTCATCGATCAGCGCGACGCGCTCAAGCGCACGTACGAATCGGGCAACTCGGCGCCTGAATTGTCCGACAAGGCAGCACGTCTCGGCATGATCCCCGCCGACAACCCCGCTCGGATGATCGTCGACGACCCGCGACGCCCGCGGGTGGTGGGCAAGCCGGAGCCCGCGTCCGGGCGTCCGATGGGGAGCCTGAATCCCGATACCGCACCGGATCCCGCGGAATCGATCGACCCGAGCCAGGTCGACGACTCGATCGGGCTGGGCGGTGGATCGGGTTCCGCGGGACCCGAGGCGGGTGGGACGTCCACGCCGCAACCCGCACCGTCGCAACCCACATCGTCGCAACCGGCATCCGGCGAACCGGCGGCCGGCGGACCGTCTCCGTCGCAGACCGCACCGCCCGGCGCGAATCCGCTCCCGTCCGGTGCGAGTCCGGCTCCCTCCGGGGCCGGTGCCGTGCCCCCGGCCGCGCCGTCGGCCCCGACTCCGGCGCCGAATGTGGTGCCCACCCCGTGAGTTCGCCCCGATCCGCGCTTTCGAAGTGCGCTGGATCTCCGGCGCCATCTCCAACCCGCCGGGGTCAAATCCGGGGTAACCACGTTGAAGCGGTGAACAATTGACGACCATGACACGTGCGACCTTCGAGCGGCTCGGCGCCGGCCCGTCGCGTCCGGGACGCCGGCCCGGGCGTGGACCCGGAGCGGGGTCGGGAGGATCGGATCGGAAGGGGCCCGGCGGGCGGAACGGCCGTGGGCCGCAGGGTTTCGTCTTCCGTGCGCGCGCGGCCGGCGTGGTGGTCCTGCTGGTCGTTCTCGCCGTCGCGGTCAAGATGATCGTCGTCCACACGGTGCAGGCGAGTTCGATCTCTGCCGAGGCCGCACAGCAGCGCGAGTACACGCAGGTCCTCACCGCCAAGCGCGGTGCGATCCTCGACCGCAACGGGCGCCCGCTGGCCTACACCGACGAAGCGCGGTCGTTGACGTTCCTGCCCAAGGCCGTTCGCAAGACGATCGAGGAAGAGCACCGCAAGAACCCCGCGCTTCCCGGCGTCGAGACCAGGCTCGAGGAGATCGCGAAGGGGGTGTCGGTGGCCCTCGGTGGTTCGATCAGCGAGGAGGATCTCCTCGAGAAGGTCACCGGCGAGGACACTTTCGTGTACCTCGCGCGGTCCGTGAGCCCCGACGTCGCGTCCCGGATCACCGAGGACTTCCCGGAGGTCGGTGCCGACCCGCAGAGCATCCGCCTGTACCCGGGTGGGTCGCTGGCGGCGAACGTGGTCGGCGACGTGAACTACGACGGCAACGGACTCATCGGGCTCGAGGCGTCGCTGGACTCGATCCTGTCCGGGACCGACGGCTCGCGGACCTACGATCGGGGATCGGACGGGGCCGTCATCCCCGGCAGTATGCGCAACGTGCATCCGGCTCTCAACGGGGCGACGGTGCGCCTCACCCTTGACTCCGACATCCAGTGGTTCGTCCAGAGCCAGGTCATGAAGGCCAAGCAGGCATCGGGTGCGCAGGGCGCGTCGGCCGTGGTGCTCGATGCCAAGACCGGTGAGGTGCTGGCGATGGCGAACGACGGGACGTTCAACGCATCCATCCCGTTGTCCGAGCAGCCCGATGCCGAGCTGGGCAACCCCGCCGTCACCTCTCCGTTCGAGCCGGGGTCGGTCAACAAGCTCATCGCCGCCGCGGCCGCCGTCGAATACGGCATCACCCGGCCCGAGACGGTGCACCGCGTTCCGGGCAGCATCCGGATGGCAGGGGTGACGGTGCGCGACGCCTGGGAGCACGGGGTCGAGCCCTACACGACCACCGGCATCTTCGGTAAGTCGTCGAACGTCGGCACCCTGATGCTCGCGCAGCGGATCGGTGAGGAGCGCTTCGCCGACATGGTCAAGAAATTCGGTCTCGGTCAGCGAACCGGGGTCGGCCTGCCCGCGGAGAGCGCGGGAGAGGTTCCCGCCCTGAGTCAGTGGTCCGGTGGCTCGTTCGCCAACCTGCCCATCGGACAGGGCCTTTCGATGTCGCTGCTGCAGATGACCGCGATGTACCAGGCGATCGCCAACGACGGCCTGCGCATTCCGCCGCGCATCCTGGCGTCGGAGCAGCGGGACGGGTCGGCGCCCGACGACCGGGCGCGGCCCCAACCCGTCCGGGTGGTGAGCGAGTCCACCGCCCGGACCGTCCGGGACATGTTCCGGTCGGTGGTGCAGGACGACCCGACCGGTGAGCAACAGGGCACCGGGACCAAGGCGGCCGTCGACGGCTACCAGGTGAGCGGCAAGACCGGCACCGCGCAGCAGGTCGATCCATCCTGTGGGTGCTACTCGAACTCGCGGTACAACATCACGTTCGCGGGCATCGCCCCGGCCGACAACCCGCGCTACGTCGTCGGGATCATGCTCGACAATCCACGGCGCAGTTCCGACGGGTCGGGCGGTCAGTCGGCGGCCCCGCTGTTCTCCACCATCACGTCGTGGATGCTCCAGCGCGCCCAGGTGCCGCTGTCCGCGCCGACGCCGCGGCTGACCCTGACCGCGCGGTAGCGCCCGCGGCGCCCGTCGCCGATCGGCCGGGCACCCGGACAGGTGCGGCCACGGGCGCACCGTGTGCCGTGGCGTCGGGACGGGTCGGTATCGTGAGTGCGATTCTGCGCCTCCCGACGAGGCACCGACGCACCTCGCGGCACAGCCCGGTCCGACGTCCGAACACCGACACCCGTACCGAGCAGTCCCGCACGACCAGCACAGTCCCGAGGAGCGAGCATGTCCGCTCGCCCGTGGGAAACGCCGAGAGAAGAACCGAGGAGGCGAGGAGCACCGATGGCGTCTCGTCGACCATCACCCGACCGGAGTGGCGGACCCATCCGTCCGCGTGAGGTCGCGCCGACACCGGTGTCCGTGTTGTCCACCGCCACCGGGGCCCGACTCGACCTGGTCGGCGGCGCCGACGCCGAGACCCAGGTGACCGGGGTCGTCCTGCGGGCGCAGGACGTACGGTCCGGTGACCTGTTCGCCGCTCTGCCCGGGGCCAGCACGCACGGCGCGAAGTTCGCCGATCAGGCCGTGGCGGCCGGTGCGACGGCCATCCTCACCGACCCCGCCGGCCGGGCCGAACTGGCTCGCGTCCTGCCGCCGGAGACGGCCGTCGCGGTCCTCATCCATCCCGTTCCCCGCACGGTTCTCGGCAATGTCAGCGCCCGCGTGTACGGCAATCCGTCCCAGCGACTCAAGCTGATCGGCATCACCGGCACGTCGGGCAAGACCACCACGTCCTATCTGGTCGAGGCCGCCCTGCTGGCCGCCGGGCACTCGGTAGGGCTCATCGGCACCGTCGAGACCCGCGTGAACGGCGTCGCCCAACCGAGTTCGCTGACCACGCCGGAGGCGCCGACCCTGCAGGCCCTGCTCGCGGCGATGCTCGAGGACGGCGTCGACATCGTCGTCATGGAGGTGTCGAGTCACGCGCTGGCGCTCGGTCGTGTCGACGGTGCGCACTTCGCGATCGGCGCGTTCACCAACCTCTCGCAGGACCATCTCGACTTTCACCTCACCATGCGCGCCTACTTCGACGCGAAGGCTCAGCTGTTCGTCCCGTCCGCCCCGACGCATGCGGTCCGGGCGGTCGTGTGCGTCGACGACGAGTGGGGTCGGCGGATGGCCGAGCTGGCCCGGCGGCCGGGCGAGGCCGCCCATCTGCAACCGGTCCTGGTGTCCACCGGACCGACGCCGGCCCACTGGCATGCTGGTGAGTCGTCGCTCGCCGACGACGGCTCGTCGCGCACCCCGTTCACCGAGCCGGACGGCGAGCACGAGCTCCTCATCCCGTTGCCCGGCCGGTACAACGTGGCCAACGGGCTCCTGGCCGTCGCCGTGGCACACGCCGCCGGGGTGCCGGTGCCGACCGCGCTCGAGGCGGTCGCGTCGGTGAGCGTTCCGGGACGCCTACAGCGCATCGATCGTGGACAGCCGTTCCTGGCCCTCGTCGACTACGCCCACAAGCCAGGCGCGATCGAGGCGGTGCTGGCGACACTGCGCGGGCAGACGACCGGACGGGTGGCCATCGTCGTCGGTGCCGGCGGCGATCGCGACACCGGGAAACGGCCGCTGATGGGGGAGGCGTCCGCGCGCGGTGCCGAACTCGTGGTCGTGACCGACGACAATCCACGTACCGAGGACCCGGGTGCGATCCGGGCCGAGGTGCTTGCCGGTGCACAGGCCGTGCCCGGAACCGAGCGACCTCGCGGCGCCGAACCGATCCGGGAGATCGGCGATCGCGCCGCCGCGATCGAGGCGGCCGTCGCCTGGGCACGACCCGGCGACATCGTGCTGGTCGCCGGCAAGGGACACGAGGCAGGACAGGAGATCGACGGCGTGAAGCATCCGTTCGACGATCGGGAGGTCGTCGCCCGTGCGCTCGAGTCCCGGGCAGCCGTCGCTCCGGGTGCGGTCGCGGAGGGCGAACGATGACCACCGGAGCGGTCACGGTCATCCGCGGCGATGCGCCGGTGTCGGTCGACGACGCCCGCCGGCTGATCCGGCGCCTCGCCGAGTCCGCCGGCGCCGGCCGCACCTGGGCGGTCATCGCCGAGCTGGCCTCGCCGGCCGACCTGACCGAGAACCAGCGCGTCGTCGAACACGATCTGCTGGGTCGCCTGGCGGTCCGGCTGGCCGTCGACAAGACTCTCTGCGTGGGGGATTCACGATCGGTGCACGCGCTGCACCAGGGCGCGGTCATGGAGGGTTCGTGGGGTGACGAGGCGCGCATCGTCGAGTCCGTCGACGCCGCCGCCCGACTCGCCGACACAGAACCGGACTGGCGGCCCGCCGCCGGCGACGTCATCCTGCTGGCCGCGGCCGGCGCCGATCTCGACTCGGTGATCACCGCGTGGTCCGAGCGGGGCGGATGGCGGGTCGTCGACGCCCCGGCCGGCGACGAGGCGGCACCGTGAGCGCTCGCGCGGGCGTGAGTGGGCCGACGATGCCGCTCCGCCGCGGGGTGTCAGGCAGGTTCGGGAAGATCGCGGCCGGGAACAGACCGGTCGCGTACGGAGAGGATGCGGGGGCAACGCGGTGACACAGATACTCCTCGCGGGGGCGATCGCGATCGCGGTGTCGATCCTGCTGACGCCGGTCCTCATCAAGGTGTTCTCCCGGCAGGGCTTCGGGCAGGAGATCCGGGTCGAGGGCCCGCAGAGCCACCAGACCAAGCGCGGGACCCCGTCGATGGGCGGCGTCGCGATCCTGGCGGCTCTCTGGGCCGGCTATTTCGGCGCCCACCTCGTCGGGGTCTTCACCGACGCCGGGAACGGGCCGACCGCCTCCGGACTGCTCGTCCTGGGGCTGGCGACCGCGTTGGGCGTCGTCGGGTTCCTCGACGACATCATCAAGATCCGCAAGCATCGCAATCTCGGTCTGAACAAGACCGCGAAGTCGATCGGCCAGTTCATCGCCGCCATCCTCTTCGGCATCCTGGTGCTGCAGTTCCGCAACGACTACGGCTACACGCCGGCGAGCACGAACCTGTCCTACGTCCGCGACATCGATGCGATCACGCTCGGGTCGGTCGTGTTCGTGGTGTTCTGCTGGCTGGTCGTCGCGGCCTGGTCGAACGCGGTGAACTTCACCGACGGGCTCGACGGCCTGGCCGCCGGCTCCATGGCGATGGTCCTGGGCTCCTACGTCCTGGTCACCTTCTTCCAGTTCGTCAACGCCTGTGCGGGCGGCGCGAAACCGCCGAGCGAGATCCCCACCGGCTGCTACCAGGTCCGTGATCCCCTCGATCTCGCGCTCATCGCGGTGGCCGGCGGTGGAGCGTGCCTCGGCTTCCTCTGGTGGAATGCGGCGCCTGCCAAGATCTTCATGGGCGACACCGGCTCGCTCGCCCTCGGCGGCATGCTCGCCGGTCTGTCGATCACCACGCGGACGGAGTTGCTCGCGGTCGTCATCGGCGCGCTGTTCGTCGCCGAGATCATGTCGGTGGTGATCCAGATCGCCTTCTTCCGGACCACCGGTCGTCGCGTGTTCCGGATGGCGCCGTTCCATCACCACTTCGAACTCGGTGGCTGGGCGGAGACCACCGTGATCATCAGATTCTGGTTGCTCACCGCCATCGCCTGTGCGCTCGGCCTGTCGCTGTTCTACGGCGAGTTCCTGACCACCAATGGCTGATCGCCCGGTGGCGGGTCCGACCCCCGGGGGGCCCGACCCGCGCGAACTGGCCGGCCGGACCGTCGTGGTCGGCGGGGCCGGGACCGCGGGGTTGTCCGCCACCCGGTTCCTGGTGACGCTCGGCGCGCATGTCCTGCTCGCCGACGACCGGTTCGCCGGTGCTGACGCGCCGCCCGTCGACCGGAACGCCGCGGCCGCGGCGGTCGCCGGGGTCACCGAACTGATGTTGCACGGGGTCGAACCGGTCGCCGTCGCGGATCTGCTCACCGGTCCCGGGCGACTGGCGACGGCCACGGTCGTTATCGTGTCACCCGGCTTCGCGCCCACCCACCACCTGGTGGCGGCCGCGGCCACCGCCGGCGTACCGGTCTGGGGCGAGGTCGAACTGGCCTGGCGCGTGGACGTCGCGGGACTGCTGGGCGAACCACGCACCTGGCTTGTCGTGACCGGCACCAACGGCAAGACGACGACCACGTCGATGCTCGCCGGGATCGTCGAGGCATCGGGCCGCACGGGTGCGGCCTGCGGCAACATCGGGCTCCCGGTGCTCGACGCGATGCAGGCCGAGCCCAGGGTGGACGTGCTGTGTGCGGAACTGTCGTCATTCCAGCTGCATTGGGCGCCGTCGGTCCGCCCGCATGCGGGAGTCGTGCTCAACGTGGCCGAGGATCACCTCGACTGGCACGGGACCTTCGAGGCGTACGCACTTGCCAAGGCGGGAGCGCTGCGCGGTGCGGTGAGTGTCGTCGGACTCGACGACCCGGTCGCGTCCGGCCTGCCCGCCGCGGGCCGCCGCATCGGTTTCACGCTGCGCGAGCCGCAGCCCGGACAGCTCGGCGTCGCGGACGGTGTGCTGATCGACCGCGCCTTCGACGCGGGCCGGTTGTATGACGCCGACGAGGTGCGCCCGGCCGGACCGTCGGGTGTCGCCGATGCGCTGGCCGCGTCGGCTCTCGCGCTCGCGGCCGGCATCGGGCCGGAGGCGATACGGGCGGGGCTGGCGTCCTTCCGGCCGGCCGGTCATCGCGGCGAGGTCGTCGCCTCGCGGGACGGGATCGACTTCGTCGACGACTCCAAGGCCACCAACCCCCACGCAGCCCAGGCGGCGGTCGCCGCCTTCGACCGGGTCGTGCTGATCGCGGGCGGTCTGCTCAAGGGTGCGTCGATGGACGAGATGCTCACCGCGGTGGGCAGTCGGCTGGCCGGGGTGGTCGCGATCGGCCGTGACCGAGACCTGGTGATCGAGGCGATCGCGCGACACGCCCCAGAAGTCCCAACAGTCACAGTATTCACAGGGGACGATGGCACGGTGAACGTGCATCGTCCGGGACAGGCCGGTCCTCAAGCCTCAGCAGTTGATCTCCCGGGGACGGGCTCCTCGACATCGGTGGCGGTCATGGACCGGGCCGTCGAGGAGGCGTGGGTGCTCGCGGAGGCGAGCCCGTCCGCGCCCGACGCCGTGCTGCTCGCACCCGCGGCGGCCTCGCTGGACATGTTCGCCGGATACGGTTTGCGCGGCGACGCTTTCGCCGCCGCCGCGCGTCGGATCGCCGGCTCGCCCGACACCGGACGCTGAGTCGGATGAGCAGCCGCAACCCGGCCGCGGACAACGACCCCGTCGACGATGCCGATGACCGCAGCGGTCTCGACGGTGTCGGGGACGATGGTGTCGCTGCCGACAACGGGAGGCCTGATGTCGAGACCGGCGGGGACGCCGGTGGCCGGACGCGCACGAGAGACGAACGACCGGGCGTGAAGCGCGGGACCGGTGGCAGGTCGGCACCGGACGACGCCTCGGGCCGCTCCGCGGGTGCGGCAGCAGCGACTGCCGCGTCGATCCCCGCGATCGTGCTCGACGCCATCCGCAACCTGTTGGCGCGTCCGCTGGCGTCCTATCAGCTGATCCTCACGATGTCGTTCCTGCTCACCACATTCGGCCTGGTGATGGTTCTCTCGGCGTCGTCGGTCGAGGGGTATTCCAAAGAGGGATCGGCGTACGGGCTGTTCGCCACGCAGGTGATCTTCGCCCTGCTCGGCCTGGTGGTCTTCTACTTCATGCTGCGGATTCCGGTGCGGTTGCTCCGACGGTTCGCCGCTCCCGCGATGTTCGTCGCGGTGGTGCTCCTGGCACTGGTCCTCATCCCCGGCGTGGGCACGCTCAGTCAGGGCGCACGCCGCTGGTTCGTCATCTACGGCCTGTCGGTGCAGCCGTCGGAGCTGGTGAAGGTCGCGTTGTGCATCTGGGGTGCGCACCTGCTGGCCTCGCGCCGGCGGGACAACGCCTCCCTGCGCGAGCTGCTGGTCCCGCTCGTCCCGGTGGCCATGCTCGTGTGCCTGCTCATCATCCTCGAGCCGAACCTGTCGACGACGATCACCATCGCAATCATCGTCGGTGCGCTGTTGTGGTTCGCGGGACTGCCGGTCAAGGTCTTCGTCTCGTTCGCGGTGTCCGGCATCGCGCTCGCCGTGATCCTCGCCCTGGCCGAGGGCTACCGCTCGCAGCGCGTGATGAGCTTCCTCGGCAACGTCGATGACCCGCAGGGCGCCGGCTATCAGGCGCGCCAGGCGACCTACGCGCTCGCCAACGGCGGGGTCTTCGGCGTGGGCCTCGGCCAGTCGAGTGCCAAGTGGAACTATCTGCCGAACGCGCACAACGACTTCATCTTCGCGATCATCGGCGAGGAGCTCGGGCTGCTCGGCGGGCTCATGGTGGTGTTCCTGTTCGTCGTCCTCGCCTACATCGGCTTCCGGATCGCATCCCGGTCGACCGATCCCTTCCTGCGCCTGATGTCGGCGACCATCACGGTGCTGATCACCGCGCAGGCGTTCATCAACATCGGCTACGTCATCGGATTGCTGCCGGTGACCGGGATCCAGCTGCCGCTGATCTCGGCCGGCGGCACGTCGACGCTCACCGTCCTCGCGATGCTCGGTCTGCTCGCCAACGCCGCGAGGCACGAACCCGAGGCGGTCGCCACGCTCACCGGCGGGTCGCCGAGCCGCGTCGCACGGTGGCTGCGCCTGCCGACGCCGGTGGCCTACCGGCAGACACGGGCGGAGTCGCTGCGCGATCGACTGGACCAGCGCCGCACGGCCGGTCCGCGTCCGACGGCCGGTGCGGGTCGCGGCGGCCGAGGACCGCAGTCGCGTCGCCGTCCGCCGAGCGGGCCCGCGCCGTCGGCCGATGCCGGACGTGGCCGTCGACGCTTCCCGTTGCCCTGGCGGCGGGCCGCCGAGACGTCGCAGCGGCGGGCCGCCCCGTCGCAGTCCGCGCCGGACGATCGACGGCAGGGCCGGTCGTCGACGCGATCCGGTGCCGGCGACACCCGAGGGGCCCGGTCGGCGGCCTCCGGCCGGGCGGGTGTCCCGCGCGGGCGGGTCCGGCCGGGGACTTCTTCGCGGAGCGGCGTCGACTACGGTGTCGGGTATCGGGGGAGCGGGTCGTATGTACGCGGCGCCGGGAGCGGAGCGAGCGGGCCGAATGTACGCGGCGCCGGCCGTCGGTGACCGGCGGTGGGAGCGGCTGAGGTGCGGGCCCACGACGGGAGATCTCCCGGCCGGGAGCCCGCGAATGTGATCGAAAGCTGAAATGGAGTGACGACGCCGGTGAGTTCGGGTGCGGTACAAGCTGATACGACCGGACGGCCGAACGGCCGGCCGTTGTCGGTGGTCGTCGCAGGCGGCGGCACGGCCGGTCATATCGAACCCGCCCTCGCCGTCGCCGACGCGGTCAGCCGCATCGATCCGACGGCCCGTATCACGGCTCTGGGTACCAGTCGGGGCCTCGAAGTCGATCTCGTCCCGGAACGCGGATACGACCTGCAGCTGATCCCGCCGGTGCCGTTGCCGCGCAAACCCGGCCTCGACCTGGCGCGCACCCCCGGTCGTCTGCTGGGTTCGGTGGCCGCCACCCGCAAGGTTCTCGACGAGGTGGACGCCGACGTGGTCATCGGTTTCGGTGGTTACGTCTCGGTGCCGGCGTACCTCGCGGCGCAGATGCACCTGCGCCGACGCAATCGGATCCCGATCGTCATCCATGAGGCCAATGCCTCGGCCGGCATCGCCAACAAGGTCGGTGCCCGCTTCGCCGATCGGGTCCTGGCGGCGGTCGACGGTTCCGGGCTCGATGCGACGGTCGTCGGAATCCCGGTGCGCGGTGTCCTCGCCGAACTGGACCGGCCCGCCCTGCGGGCGAAGGCGCGCCACTACTTCGGACTCGACGACGACGCTCCGACGCTGCTCGTCTTCGGCGGCTCGCAGGGCGCGCAACGACTCAACGACGCCGTGTCGGGCGCGGCGAAGACATTGGGTGAGGCCGGCATCGGCGTGCTGCACGCATACGGTCCCAAGAACTCGATCGACCCCGCCGTCGTCGATGACGCGCCGCCCTACCGCGCCGTCGGGTATCTCAAACGGATGGATCTCGCGTACGCCGCCGCGGATCTCGTGATGTGCCGGTCCGGCGCGATGACCGTCGCCGAGGTGTCGGCGACCGGGTTGCCCGCGATCTATGTCCCGCTGCCGCACGGGAACGGCGAACAACGACTGAATGCGCTCCCGGTCGTGGAGGCGGGCGGGGGACTGCTCGTCGACGATGCGACGGTGGACGCGGACTGGGTTGCCCGCGAAGTGCCTGCGCTGCTGACGGATTCGGCTCGGCTGCACGAGATGTCGATCGCTGCCGCGGGCACCGGGCATCGGGACGCCGCGGCGGCGGTGGCCACCGCCGCCATCGAACTCGCGCAGGATTTCCGGGCTGGACGTCGTCGCGGTGGGAGGTCGGCCCGTGAACGATGACGCCGTGAGCGAAGCGACGGAGAGGGACGAGGCGGCGTCGGCTCCGGGGTCGCTGCCCGATGAACTGAGCCGCGTCCACATGGTCGGCATCGGCGGCGCCGGGATGTCGGGGCTGGCCCGGATTCTGCTGGCCCGCGGGGGACAGGTGTCGGGGTCGGATGCCAAGAACAGTCGCGGCATCCTCGAACTCCGGACCCGCGGCGCCCGGGTGCAGGTCGGGCATGATCCGTCGGCGCTCGACCAGATCCCCGGTGGCCCGTCTGTCGTGGTGACCACTCACGCCGCGATCCCCAAGACCAATCCCGAACTCGTGGCGGCACGGTCGCGCGGTATCCCGATCCTCCTGCGGCCCCGCGTCCTGGCCCAGCTGATGGCGGGTCAGCGCAGCCTGCTGATCGCGGGCACCCACGGCAAGACCTCCACGACCTCGATGGCGGTCGTCGCGCTGCAGCATGCCGGGACCGACCCGTCGTTCGCGATCGGCGGCGAGCTGAACGAGTCGGGGACCAACGCCCACCACGGTGGAGACCCGATCTTCGTCGCCGAGGCCGACGAGAGCGACGGCTCCCTGCTGGAGTACACACCCGACGTCGTCGTCGTCACCAACATCGACGCCGACCACCTCGACTTCTTCGGTTCCATCGAGGCATATGTCGAGGTGTTCGACCGGTTCGTCGCGCGCATAGCGGGCGGCGGGTCGCTCGTCGTGTGCCTCGACGACCCGGGCTCGGCCGCCCTGGCCGGCCGCGTCGCCGAGTCGCTCACCGCGCGCGGGGTGGAGGTCCTCGGTTATGGACGGGGGACCCACGCCGCGCTGGCGCCGACCGTCCGCAACGTCGCGACCATGACGTCCTGGCAGCCGCGCGGAGGCGGCGGAGCCGCCACGGTCCGGTTCACCTCGCCGCTCTGCCCGGATGTCGAGGATCGACCGATCGTCCTCCCGCTCCCGGGCGAGCACATGGCGCTCAACGCGATCGCCGCGGTGATCGGTGCCGCCCGGGTGGGTGCGCAGCTCGGCGTCGCAACATCCGACGCATCGACCGGGGCCGGGCGGCTCGATGGCATCGTGGCCGGGATCGGCGCGTTCGGCGGTGTCCACCGCCGCTTCGAGTTCCGCGGCCGGCGCGGCGGCGTCGAGGTCATCGACGACTACGCCCATCATCCGACCGAGGTGCGGGCCGTGCTCTCGGCGGCGCAGGACATGGTGTCCGCCCGCGGCGGGCCGAGCGGTTCGCGCGGGCGCGTGATCGCGGTGTTCCAGCCGCACCTCTACTCGCGGACCGTCGAGTTCGCCGACGAGTTCGCCGCTGCTCTCGACCTCGCCGACGCAGTCGTCGTCGCCGATGTGTACGGGGCCCGTGAGGCCCCGATCCCGGGAGTCAGCGGTCGCACGATCTCGGACAAGCTGACCGTGCCGGGGACCTTCGCCCCGGACCTGTCGCGGCTGGCCGCGCAGGTCGCGCGCCTGGCGCGGTCCGGGGATGTCGTGCTGACCCTGGGGGCGGGCGACATCACCATGCAGGGTCCGGAGATCCTCGACGCCCTGGCCTCGGCCTCGACGACCGCCGACACCGCCACCGTGACGGGTTCGGGCGCGACTCCGACCGACGGCCCGGCGGACTCCGACGGCCGGACGGGGCGGGTGTCGTGATCCGCTGGCCGCAGCGCCGCCGGTCGCGCGTGGTCCTCGGCACGCTCATGGTGGTCGCGGCCGGCGTCGGATTGGTGCTCATCGCCTACCTCACGCCGCTGATGTCGGTGCGCGGCACCGACGTCCGCGACAACGGGTCGATTCCGGCCGACGAGATCCTGCGGGTCGCGGCAGTGCCGTCGGGCACCCCGCTGCTGCAGGTCGACACCCGGGCGGTCGCGCAGCGCGTCGCCACCATCCCGTCCGTCGAATCGGCGCGCGTGCAGCGGAGTTACCCCTCGTCGCTGACCATCACCGTCGTCGAGCGGGTCCCGGTCGTGATCGTGAACAACGGCGACGACGTCCACGTGCTCGACAAGTCCGGGGTGGCGTTCCTCGACTACGACCGCACGCAGGGCGTCCCGCCCGAGGTGCTCAAGCTCCCCGTTCTCGACACTCCGAACCCGGGGCCGGCGGACCCGACCACCAGGGAGACCATCGCGGCGGTGGCGGGCTTGCCCGAATCGCTGGCGCGGCAGGTCATCCGGGTGACCGCGACCTCGCCGGTCGACATCGAGTTCACGCTGTCGGAGAAGCGCACCGTGGTGTGGGGGGACAGCGACCGCGGCGCCGAGAAGGCCCGCACACTGACGCATCTGCTCACCCGCGAGGCGCGGATGTACAACGTGTCGAGTCCCGAGTTCCCGGCCTATCGGTGACGCACGCCGGATCCGGCCGACCCCGAAATCACCGGTCGGGGTGAGGCGGACCCGCGTGACGGAACCGGACGACCCCCGTGGGGCGGCGAAAAGCTGAGGGTTCCGGCGGATTTCGCCACGACTTCCCGACACGCCGAGCGCGGATCTGGATACCGGGGCCCGCGATGCCTAGCGTCATCACCACAACGAGTTACTTGACATAACTCTAAATCTATGGTTCAGGTTTAGGGTTTGTCGCGAGCGGGACGTGGACCGGCCGGTTCACACAGGACATATCGAGACCAGAACTCGAACAACGAGATCGACCACACAAGGAAGGCGAGCGCATGACGCCACCGCACAACTACCTGGCCGTCATCAAGGTCGTCGGCATCGGCGGTGGCGGCGTGAATGCCGTCAACCGCATGATCGAGCAGGGACTCAAGGGAGTCGAGTTCATCGCGATCAACACCGACGCCCAGGCGTTGTTGATGAGCGACGCCGACGTCAAGCTCGATGTCGGGCGCGACTCGACACGGGGTCTCGGCGCCGGTGCCGATCCCGAGGTCGGTCGCCGCGCCGCCGAGGACGCGCGCGACGAGATCGAGGAACTGCTCAAGGGCGCCGACATGGTCTTCGTGACCGCGGGCGAGGGCGGCGGGACCGGAACGGGTGGTGCACCCGTGGTCGCGTCGATCGCGCGGAAGCTCGGTGCGCTCACTGTCGGCGTGGTCACCCGGCCGTTCGCCTTCGAGGGCAAGCGGCGCGGCGGACAGGCCGAGGCGGGCATCACCGCTCTGCGCGAGTCCTGCGACACGCTGATCGTGATCCCGAACGACCGTCTGCTGCAGCTCGGTGACGCGCAGGTCAGCCTGATGGACGCGTTCCGCAGTGCCGACGAAGTGCTCCTCAACGGCGTGCAGGGCATCACCGACCTCATCACCACGCCGGGCCTGATCAACGTCGACTTCGCCGACGTCAAGGGCGTCATGAGCGATGCCGGCAGCGCGCTGATGGGCATCGGTTCGGCCCGCGGCGAGGAGCGTGCGCGCAAGGCCGCCGAGTCCGCGATCAACTCGCCACTGCTCGAGGCCTCGATGGAAGGCGCCCGCGGTGTGCTGATCTCGATCGCCGGTGGCAGCGACCTGGGTCTGTTCGAGATCCACAACGCCGCGACCCAGGTGCAGGAGGCCGCGCACGAGGACGCCAACATCATCTTCGGCACGGTGATCGACGACAACCTCGGTGACGAGGTCCGGGTCACGGTCATCGCCGCCGGCTTCGACGGTGGCTCACCCAAGAAGCGGACCGACGTCCCGGCCGCCGCGGGGCGTTCCGCGGTCGGTCAGGGCCAGGCCGGCGCCGTGGCCTCGCCGCCGAAGAACGATCCGCTCTTCGGGGACATGCCGAAGGGTGCGGGCGATCCGTTCGAGCAGGAGCCGGAGCCGCCCCGCCGCAACACCGTTCGGCTCGACGACGACGATGTCGACGTGCCGTCGTTCATGAAGCGCTGAGCCCGCGCATGCGGGTGCGTCGTGTCATCACCACCCGTGCCGGCGGGGTCTCGGTGTCACCGTACGATTCGTTCAATCTCGGTGATCACGTCGGAGACGATCCGGAAGCCGTGGCGGCGAACAGGATTCGGCTGGCCGAGCAGATCGGGGTGGCGGCCGGGTCGGTGGTCTGGATGGAACAGATCCACAGTCGCAACGTGACCGTGGTCGACGGACCGGTTCCCGAGCCGGTGCCCGCCACCGACGCGCTGGTCACGACCACGCCCGGTCTCGCCCTCGCCGTGCTGTCCGCCGATTGTGTCCCGGTGCTCCTCAGCGACGACGACGCCGGTGTGATCGCGGGGGTCCATGCGGGCCGCGTCGGCGCCCGGATCGGCATCGTGCCCGCCACCCTGCGCGCAATGGTCGAACTCGGCGCCCGGATCGGGTCCATCGGCGCCTTCCTCGGTCCTGCCGCGAGCGGAGACCACTACGAGGTGCCCGCCGACATGCAGGCCGACGTGGAGAAGCATCTGCCGGGCAGCGCCGTGCGTACCAAGAAGGGCACGGCCGGTCTCGACCTGCGTGCCGGCTTGCGGCGGCAGTTGCTCGAGGCCGGCGTCGCCGGAGTCGCGGTCGACCCGCGGGACACCATCGCCGACCCGAGCCTGTTCAGCCATCGCCGGGGCGCACCCACGGGCCGCCTGGCCTCGGTCATCTGGATGGACCCCGATGGCGATGCACACGGCGACGATGCACACGGCGACGATGCACCCGGTGAGCGGCGCCCGCTCGGGGAGTGACCCGGTGGCGAGAAGGATGGGGACATGACGGGGTCATCTGATGCGCGCACCGCCGAGCTGGGGGAACGGTTGGCCGCGGTGCGTCGGCGCCTCGACGCCGCGGTCGAGGCCGCCCATCGGCCGGCGGGCTCCTGTCAGCTCCTCGTGGTCACGAAGTTCTTTCCCGCGGATGACGTCCGTCGGCTGCTGCAGCTGGGGGAGCGCGCGTTCGGCGAGTCACGCGAACCCGAGGCCGGCCGGAAGGTGGCGGAGGTGCTGGGGGACTGGGAGTCCCCGGAGCCCGGCGACGTCCCCGTCTTCGACATGATCGGTTCGGTGCAGTCCAAGAAGGCCCGGTCGGTGGCGCGGTGGGCGCGCGCGGTGCACTCCGTCGACCGCCCGAAGGTCGTCGACGCCCTGGACCGTGCCGCGGTCGCAGCACTCGACGAGGGGGAGCGCGCCGATCCGCTCGGCATCCTGCTCCAGGTCAGCCTCGACGGCGATCCGCAGCGCGGCGGCGTCGTCGAAGACGATCTCCCGGCTCTGGCCGAGCGGGTCGTCGAGGCCGACTCACTGCGGTTGCGCGGGCTCATGGTGATCGCCCCGCTGGCTGGCGAACCCGGGCACTGGATGGCCGAGGCCGCACGCATCCGCGAGGCGTTCCGCGGGCGATTCGACGCCGCCGCCGAACTGTCCGCGGGCATGTCAGGGGACATGGAGGAGGCGGTCGCCGCGGGCTCGACATGCGTGCGTGTCGGAACCGCGATCATGGGCGATCGGCCGCTAATCTCTCAGTAATCACATTGGTAACACCAGAACCAAGTGACACACGAAGCGCAGTTAGCTCACTGACCACAGATGCACCATCCGGCACGGCAGCAACCGGCGTCGCACTACCAGAGAGGCCGTCAATGACCACGATGCAGAAGTTCAAGGCTTACTTCGGCATGGTGCCGCCCAGCGAGTACGAGGACGACTACCTCGAGGAGTCGGCCCCGCCGCTGCGAGAGCGGTCTCGTGAGCGCGCCTACCGTGACGACTACTACGGTGACTCCTCCTACGATCCCGGATACGAGCCGTCGTTCCGGGACGCCGGCTACCGCGACGAGATCGCGTACCGCGACGAGCTGTCCGACCGCCACTACGACGCCGGCTTCGACCTGGCCCCGGAGTACGCGGCGGAGTTCGCCTACGCCGGCAGTCGCGCGGTGGGCGAGGGGCCGATGCGGGCGCCCGCCCGCCTCGAACCGCTGCAGCGTTCGTCGAGTGCGGCCCTGCGCGCTGCCACCGCGCCGCGGTCGATGGGTGCCGACCCCCGCGAACTCGAGCGCGTCTTCGCCGACAGCCCGCTGCAGAAGATCACCACGCTGCGCCCGTCGGACTACAGCGAAGCCCGTACCATCGGGGAGCGTTTCCGCGACGGCAACCCGGTCATCATGGACCTCGTCGACATGAGCAACGACGACGCCAAGCGCCTCGTCGACTTCGCCGCGGGTCTTGCGTTCGCGCTGCGCGGATCGTTCGACAAGGTGGCCACCAAGGTGTTCCTGCTGTCGCCCGCCGACGTCGACGTGTCGCCCGAAGACCGCCGCAAGATCGCCGAGACGGGCTTCTACAACCACTCCTGACCGGCGTCGGGTACCTCGGTTCGCCGTCGTCCGAGATGTTCAGGCACTCTTGACGCGTGGCTGCGATTTTGTTGAGCGTGTTGTACTACCTCCTGCTGATCTTCTGGTTGCTCCTCCTGGGTCGGCTGGTGGTCGAACTGGTCCGCACCTTCGCGCGTGAGTGGCGTCCCACCGGGATCGCGGTGGTCGTCATCGAGATGGTCTTCACCGTGACCGACCCCCCGATCAAGGCGCTGCGTCGCGTTCTCCCCCCGATCCCACTCGGTCCGATCCGGCTCGACCTGTCGCTCATGATCGTGATGCTCGTCGTGATCATCGGCATGAACATCGTCAACGGCCTACGCGCCGACGCCCTGGCCGAGTCGCTCGCGATCGCCGGACACCTCGTCCGCCCCTGATCCCCCTGCTCCCTGAGGAGCGTCCGGAGCTTGCGGGTGCGTCCCCTGCTCCCTGAGGAGCGCCCGAGCTTGCGGGCGCGTCCCCCTGCTCCCTGAGGAGCGCCCGGAGCTTGCGGAGGGCGCGTCACGAAGGGTCCGTCACCGGCGGGCGCACCCGATCGGGCGGCGGGTACCCCGTGTCACGGCGATGGTCTACCGTTGTAAGTCATCTTCGGATGACTGTTTCATTTCAACAGCGCATCGCAGAGATGCGACCAACGGTTCGCGTGTGACAGGATTGGACGCCAGTTACAATTTTTGACTGGTATGAATAGTTAGTGACAACCTGTATCGGTCGAACGACTCACCGTCGCGCGATCCGGGTTGGACGGCCCGCCAACTGAACACAAGTTCACCACCAGACATGAGGGGAACCGACATGCGGCTGACTCCAGCTGATGTGCACAACGTCGCGTTCAGCAAACCGCCCATCGGTAAGCGCGGTTACAACGAAGACGAGGTCGATCAGTTCCTCGACTTCGTCGAAGCCGAACTCGCACGGCTGATCGAAGAGAACACCGACCTCAAGCAGCGCGTCGAGGAGCTCGAGAGCGAGCTCGCCGATGCCCGTTCCGGTGGTGGCGCCCAGGCGGACGACCGGACCCAGATGTTCGCCAAGCCCGCCGCGGCACCCGAGCCGCCCGCCCCGGCGCCGACGCCGGCCCCGCAGGCGACCAACGACGACGCCAACGTGCGTGCCGCACGCGTTCTCGCGCTCGCCCAGGACACCGCGGACCGGCTCACCGGCAGCGCACGCGCCGACGCCGACGCGATGCTGTCCGACGCCCAGACGCGCGCCGACACGCTGGTCTCCGAGGCGCAGACCAAGTCCGATGCCATGCTCGCCGATGCCCGGCAGCGCTCGGAGGCGATCCTCGCCGACGCGCAGACGCGGTCGGAGGCGCAGTTGCGGCAGGCACAGGAACGTGCCGATGCCCTGCAGAGCGACGCCGAGCGCAAGCACAGCGAGATCATGGGCACGATCAACCAGCAGCGCGGTGTGCTGGAAGGCCGGATCGAGCAGCTCAAGACCTTCGAGCGTGAATACCGTACGCGTCTGAAGACCTACCTCGAATCCCAGCTCGAGGAACTCCAGCAGCGTGGCAGCGCGGCGCCTGTCGAGGGCGGCCGACCCGATCAGTCGTTCTCGAACGATCCGGGTAACGGTGGATTCAGCAGCTACTCACCCAGCTGACCTGGGCGGATCGGTGCGCACTAGGCTGGTGATGTGCTGACCTTGGCGCTGGCCGCGACCCTCTTGGGGTTCGTGCTGCTCATCCTCGGTCTCATCACCGGGACCGTGTGGCTGGCCGTGGCCTGCATCGTGGTCTGTCTGGTGGGCCTCGGCTTCCTCCTGATGGACGTGTTCGCCGGTCGCAAGGGCGAAGCGGCCCGGTCACTGGAAGACATGGTCCCGGGCGCCGGTCGCGACACCGATCCGTCGCACGACGCCGATGACGACGCTGTCACCCGGCACGACCCGGCCGGCGATCGCGGCGACGATGCACCGACGCGTCGGTACCCCGCCGCCGACGCCCCCGGTGTCGGCGATTCCGAGCCCGCCGGCTATCGGCCCGGGGCCTTCGACCCCGGAATGGCCGCGCCCGCTGGTTCGGTCCCGCCGAATCGTCCTGCTCCCGAGCGTCGTGAGGGCAACCTCGAGGACTATCTGCGTTCGGTCGGCGGTGACGGTCCGAGTGGTGACGGGCCGCCCCGCGGGGCCCCGCCCACCGGTGTCGATGTCGCCGGTGGTCGCCCCGGTCCGCCGCCGGGTTCCCGACCGCCCGGCGTAGGACCGCAGAGCCGACCACCCGGGGTCGGTCAACCATCGTGGACGCAACAGCAGGCCCGGCCGCAGCAGGGGCAATTCGGTCCTCCGCAATCCGGCCCGCCTCCGACCAGGGGCCAACGGCCTCCGGTCGGCCCGCCGTCGGCTCCGCGTCCCTTCGACCCGCAGTCTCCGGGGTGGGTCCCCGACGACGTGCCGGGCGGCGACGCCGCCGGCCCGGACGACTGGACAACAAGTCCCGATGAGTCCGCGCCGCGTCGTCGGCGTGCGGATTTCGATCCGCTTGATCCGAACTGGCATCCGCCGCCGGACTGAGCGCACCCGCACGGTCGCGCACCGGTCGAGAACCCATTGGCCCGACCGGGTCGGTCGTCGCTACACTGGTTCACGCGTTGATCCGGCCATCACCGGGGAGCACCCGGAAGAACGGTGTCATCGAGTGCGGCGTCCAGTGGACGGTGCGAATGCGTGACTCCCAGTAGAACCGGGCGGGCGTGGCCCGTGACAGCCACAGGATCGTACGGTCACCAACCGTCGCGATTCGTCGAGTGGCGTCGGAACTCCGACGCAAGCGGGGTGGTACCGCGCAGACCTCCGGTGTGCGTCCCCGTGCCGATGAGACATCACCAGGCACGAGGAGACGAGCCGTGAGCGACGCGACCGACCCCACCCAGTCCGCCCCCACTCAGTCCGGGCGGGTGTATCCCAAGGTCGACATGACCGGGGGCACCGGGCGCAGCGCCCCCGACTTCCCGTCCGTGGAACAGCGGGTCCTGCAGTACTGGGACTCCGATTCGACCTTCGCCGCGTCGATCGAGAACCGGGCCGACGCCGAGGAGTTCGTCTTCTACGACGGTCCGCCGTTCGCGAACGGCCTGCCGCACTACGGTCACCTGCTGACCGGTTACGTCAAGGATCTGGTACCCCGGTACCAGACCATGCGTGGCAAGAAGGTGGACCGCCGATTCGGCTGGGACACACACGGTCTGCCTGCCGAGCTGGAGGCCGAACGGCAGCTCGGGATCACCGACAAGTCGGAGATCGAGAAGATGGGCATGGCGAAGTTCAACGAGTACTGCCGCGACTCGGTGCTGCGGTACACGGGGGAGTGGCGTGACTACGTGACCCGCCAGGCCCGCTGGGTCGACTTCGACAACGACTACAAGACACTCGATCTCGACTTCATGGAGTCGGTGATGTGGGCGTTCAAGGCGCTCTACGACAAGGGGCTCATCTACCAGGGCTATCGAGTGCTGCCCTACAGCTGGTACGAGCAGACGCCGTTGTCCAACCAGGAGTCCAAGCTCGACGATGCCTACCGGATGCGGCAGGACCCGGCGGTCACCGTCACGATGCCGCTGCGGGTGCCCGACGGTCCGCTGTCCTCCCTCGACGGAGTCAACGCGCTGATCTGGACGACGACCCCGTGGACCCTGCCGTCCAACCTCGCGATCGCGGTGAACCCCGAGGTCACCTACGTCCACGTGAAGGCCGCCGACGGCCGGGAATACCTGCTGGCCGAGGCGCTGATCGGTGCGTACGCGAAGGAGATCGCCGATCCGGAGGTGCTCGGCACCCACCTGGGCAAGACCTTGGAGAACCTGTCGTACACACCGCCGTTCGACTTCTTCGCCGGCCATCCGAACTCCCATCGCGTGTTGCTGGGCGACTACGTGACCACCGACAGCGGCACCGGGATCGTGCACCTCGCACCGGCTTTCGGCGAGGAGGACATGGACCTCGCGACCGCCAATGGCATCGAGGTGGTGCAACCGCTCGACCCGGGCGGACGCTTCACCGCGCAGGTCCCGCCGTACGAGGGTCTGATGGTGTTCGACGCCAACCCGGTGATCATCAAGGACCTGAAGGAATCCGGCCGGATCCTCCGCCATGAGACCATCGAGCACTCCTACCCGCACTCGTGGCGGTCGGGCCAGCCACTGATCTACATGGCGGTGCCGTCGTGGTTCGTCGCGGTGACGCAGTTCCGCGACCGCATGGTCGAACTGAACAAGCAGATCACGTGGGTGCCCGAACACATCCGGGACGGACAGTTCGGCAAGTGGCTCGAAGGCGCCCGGGATTGGAACATCAGCCGCAATCGGTACTGGGGTGCGCCCCTGCCGGTCTGGGTGTCCGACGACCCGGAGTTCCCGCGCGTCGACGTCTACGGTTCGCTCGACGACCTCGAGGCCGACTTCGGGGTGCGTCCGGACAACCTGCACCGGCCGTTCATCGACGAACTCACCCGGCCCAATCCCGATGACCCGAGCGGGAAGTCGACCATGCGTCGGGTGCCCGAGGTCCTCGACTGCTGGTTCGAGTCGGGTTCGATGCCGTTCGCCCAGGTGCACTATCCGTTCGAGAACCGCGACTGGTTCGACGGTGGTGACTCCGCGCACGCCCCGGCCCACAACCCGGGCGACTTCATCGTCGAGTACAACGGGCAGACCCGTGGCTGGTTCTACACGCTGCACGTGCTGGCCACCGCGCTGTTCGACCGGCCGGCCTTCAAAACCGTTGCTGCGCACGGGATCGTGCTGGGTGACGACGGGCAGAAGATGTCGAAGTCGAAGCGCAACTACCCCGACGTCAACGAGGTCTTCGATCGCGACGGATCGGACGCGATGCGGTGGTTCCTGATGGCCTCGCCGATCCTGCGCGGCGGCAACCTCGTCGTGACGGAGCGAGGTATCCGGGAAGGGGTGCGTCAGGCGCTTCTGCCGCTGTGGAACGCCTACAGCTTCCTGCAGCTCTACGCCGAGCGCCCGGCGACCTGGCGGACCGACTCGCAGCATGTGCTCGACCGCTACATCCTGGCCAAGCTGGCGACGACCCGCGACACGATGACCGCGGCGCTCGACACCTACGACATCGCGGGGGCGTGCGACGCCTTCCGTGAGTTCGTCGAGTCGCTCACCAACTGGTACGTGCGTCGTTCCCGGGCGCGCTTCTGGGCCGGCCAGGACGAGGACACCGACGCCTTCGACACCCTGTACACCGTGCTCGAGGTCGCCTGCCGGCTGGCCTCGCCGCTGCTCCCGCTGGCGACCGAGGCCATCTGGCGGGGTCTCACCGGGGAGCGGTCGGTGCACCTGACGGACTGGCCGACGAACGATGAGCTGCCGGCCGATGCCGACCTGGTCATGGCCATGGACCAGGTCCAGGCGGTGTGCTCGACGGCGTCGAGCGTCCGCAAGGCCAACAAGCTGCGGGTCCGGCTGCCCCTGTCGGGTCTGACGGTGGCCTCGCCGACCGCGGCCGCGCTCGAGCCGTTCGTCGACCTGATCAAGGACGAGATGAACGTCAAGGACGTGACTCTGGCGGCCGATGCCAGCGAGTACGGGCGTTACGAGATCGCGGTCAACGCGCGTGCCGCCGGCCCCCGCTTGGGCAAGGACGTACAGCGTGCGATCAAGGCGGTGAAGTCGGGCAACTGGACTGCGCGCGAGGGCGCCGACGGGTCCGAGGTCGTCGTCGCCGACGGCATCGAACTCCACGACGGGGAGTTCACCCGACGGCTGGTGGCCGTCGAACCGGACTCGACCGCGGAGCTGCCGGGCGGGAACGGCCTGGTCGTCCTCGACACGGCGGTCACGCCCGAACTCGAGGCCGAGGGGTGGGCGAAGGACCGGGTTCGCGAGCTGCAGGATGCGCGCCGCACCCTGGGACTGGACGTCTCCGACCGGATCACGGTGCGACTCGTCGTACCGGCCGAACGTCTGGACTGGGCGAGGACGCACGCCGACCTGATCGCCGGCGAGGTGCTCGCGGTGCGGTTCGACGTGACCGGCGATGGTGACGCGGGCAGCATCGAACTGGGCGACGGTGTGACCGCCGACGTGACGAAGGCGAACTGATCCGCTGACCCGGGCACCGCGCGGACATCCCGGCCGGGTGTTCGCGCGGTGTCGTTGTCGTCGGCCGCGCGGGGAGGTCGGACGAGACGATCTGGGACACCGATCGCAACAGTCGCACCCTGGTGGTGCTGCGCCACGTACGGTGTGGAGACTGCCGCGACATGGCCCCGCGGGGTGAGCACACACCCGAGCGCGTCGTTCGCCGCCCGAACCATCTACGAGGGGGCAGACCCCGATGACCCGCATGGACGTGGACCCGATCCCGGCGCGATCCGCCGCGTTCGAACCGCTGCTGTTCACGGTGGCCTACGAGATCCTGGGCTCGGCTGTGGACGCCGATCATGTTGTCCGACACTGTCTCTGGGATCATCCGGCGAGCGCGCCGGTGGACGCGTTCGGCCCCGGGTCGGCCCGAGCGCACCTCATCGCGCAGGTCGCCCGGCGCGCGCTCGAGACGCTCACTGCGCGTCGACGTGTTGCCGGGGACTACGTCGGACCGTGGTTGCCCGATCCCATCCGGTTCGACGGCGACGTCCTCGCCGACGCGGGTCTTGCGGAGTTCGCGTCGACCGCGATGCTGCTCGTTCTGGAGGAACTCGAGCCCGCTGAGCGGACGGTGTACGTCCTGAGTGGGGTCTTCGGATTCGCCGACGACACGATCGCCACGATGCTGTCGCTGTCCTGGTCGCTCGACGAGGTGGGGATGCTCGCGGAACGGGGCCGGTCGTTCGTCGAGCGTCGGCGCCCCCGGTTCGATCCGATGGACCGTGCCCGCGCCGCGGAGGTCGTCGAGACGTTCCTCGACGCGGCCGAGTCGGGCGACGCGGACGCCCTCATCGCCCTCATGGCACCGGAGGTGGTGCTGACCTCGGACAGCAACGGCAAGACCACCGCGGTACGGCAGCCCATGCGCGGGGCGCCCGCGGTGATGCGGGTGCTCTCGGGGTTCACCCGGATCGGTGCCGTGCTCGAGGATTACCGCGCCGAGTTCGTGGTCTTCAACGGTCAGCCCGGGATGATCCTCTACTTCGACGGCCGGCTGCAGACCGCGATCACCCTCCGCGTCGTCGATGGCCTGATCGTCGACATCTACGTGATGCGCAACCCCGACAAGCTCGTCGGGGTCGAGCTCCGTCGGCCGGTCACCCGCTGATCCACCCACCGCGCGGAGTGCGGGATCTGTACCGGAAACCGGTACGAATACCGCACTCTGTCCGATCTCAGGCGAACAGGCCCGACAGTGTCTGCTCGATCTGGAGCCGGAAGAGCTGCTCGGGATGCGCGAAGGTGTCGGTCCCGTACTGGCCGAAGGTCTCCAGGCTGATCGCGCCGACGAGTACGGCCCACAACGTGGTGGCCGCGGCCAGGACCGCGGCGGGGGTGTCGAGGTCGAACTCGTCGCGGATCGCGTCCATGTCCGCGGCGACATCCGGTGTGGGAGAGGGGAGGTCGGCGCGTAGCAGGCCTTCGGCGTGAGCGGCCGAGCACTCGCGGAGCAGCCGCACGGGAATGCGTGTGCCGGGCCCGATGGTCCGCTCGCCGGGGGCGGAGTAACCGGGCACCGGGCTTCCGTAGATCAGCGCCCATCGGGACGGCTCGGCGAGAGCCCAGGTCCGCGCGGCCGCGGCCGCGGCCGCGAGTCGATCGCGCCGTCGGGAGGTGGCGATGGAATCGGCCGCGGCATCGACGGCGTCCGCGACATCGGTGTAAGCCTCCACCAGCAACATGGTCAGCAACTCGTCGCGGCTCGGGACGTACCGGTACACCGCCGAGGAGACGACGCCCAAGTCGCGGGCGATGGCGCGCAACGAGAGCCCGGCGGCGCCGTAGGTGGTCAGGTGTTCGCGTCCCAGTCGACGGATCTCGTCGGTCATCATCGCGCGGTTCTCCGCGCGGGTTCGTCCGGTGGCCATGGCGACGATCCTGCCACAACCGAGAGCGGTGCTCTTGATTTCCTGGCGGCGTGGCTGCATACTCGATTTCGAGAGCACTGCTCTCGGATTCATCACCTCGACGAAAGGCCGATCATGACCGCGACCACCCACTACAAGGCCCCCAGCGGATTCGACGCCGCCTTCAACCGCGCGGTGCGCTGGCTCGCCGACCGCGGGGTCAACCTGGCCGGGGCCCAGACGCTCACCGTCGTCGGCCGGAAGACCGGCACGCCGCAGCGGGTGCCGGTCAACGTGCTGCGACTCGACGGGGCGGAATTCCTGGTCGCCGTCCGAGGCGACACGCAATGGGTCCGCAACGCACGCGCGGCCGGGACGGTGGAACTCCGCCGCGGCCGACGTCGGGCCGTCGTCACCCTCACCGAGCTCGACCCCGCGCTTCGTCCGCCGGTCATCCGGGAGTACCTGCGCCGCTGGGGGTGGGAGGTCGGGCGGTTCCTGCCCGCGGGCCTCGAGCTCGCCTCGTCGGATGAGGATCTCGCCGCCCACGCCGGGTTGATCCCCGTCTTCGCCGTCACCGCTGCTCACTAGACTCGGGGAGGTGTCACGCCTCGAACCCGAACCGCCGCGCCCGGTCGGTGCGGTGTCGGGGCGGGGGTCCGAACGCAGCCCACGCTGGGTGATGCACCTCGACATGGACGCGTTCTTCGCCTCCGTCGAACAGCTCACCCGCCCGACGCTGCGCGGCCGCCCGGTACTGGTCGGCGGGTCCGGTGGGCGCGGGGTGGTCGCCGGCGCCAGCTACGAGGCGCGCGTGTTCGGTGCCGGCTCGGCGATGCCGATGCACCAGGCGCGTCGGCTCATCGGGCCGAGCGGCGTGGTCATCCCGCCGCGCGGATCGGTGTACAGCACGGTCAGCAAACGTGTCTTCGGGATCGTGCGCGAGGCTGTTCCGGTCATCGAGACGCTGTCGTTCGACGAGGCGTTCGGCGAGCCGGAGGAACTCGCGGGGGCGACCGTCGACGCGGCCCGCGAGTTCGCCGAGGAGCTTCGATCCCGGATCCGGAGCGAGGTCGGACTCGCCGCGTCGGTCGGGCTCGGAAGCGGCAAACAGCTCGCGAAGATCGCCTCGGGGATGGCCAAACCCGATGGGGTGATGGTGATCCCACCGTCCGGCCAGCTGGAGTTCCTGCATTCGCTCCCGGTCCGCAAGCTGTGGGGCATCGGGCCCGTGTCCGGCGATCGGCTGGCGCGGCTGGGGATCGCGACCATCGGTGACCTCGCGGCGATGTCGCCGGTCGAGGTGGCCTCCGTGCTGGGCGCCACCGTCGGTCCCGCGTTGCATCGCCTTGCCCACGGCATCGACGACCGGCCGGTCGCCGAACGTGCCTCCTCGAAGCAGATCAGCGCCGAGTCCACCTTCGCCGAGGACATCGTCGAACTCGACGCGCTGCGTCCCGCCATCCGCAAGGCCGCCGCCGGCGCTCACCGCCGACTGCTCACCGACGGCCGGGGAGCGCGCACCGTCGTACTGAAACTGAAGAGATCCGACATGTCGATCCTGACGCGCTCGGCGACGACCGCGGCGGCCACCACCGACTTCGACGACCTCGAGCGGACGGCGCAGCGGCTCGCGCTCGATCCGCGTTCCATCGGGGCGATTCGCCTTGTCGGCGTCAGCTTCTCGGGGTTGACCGCGGTGCAGCAGTACGCCCTCTTCGACGAGCTGGGCAGCGAGGGACCGGCCGATGTCGAGACCACCCACCACGACACCGCCGCAGGCCACGGTGCGGCAGCGGGGGGCGGCGCCGAGGTGGCGACGTCACCGGACCCGGCCGGGGCCGAGGCGTCGGCCGTCCAGATAGCTGACTCGGCGCCCGAACCCCCGCGGTTCGCGCCGGGAGGGAGTTCGATGCCGGTCGGCCGCTTCGGCCCCGGCGCCGACGTGACCCACCCCGACCACGGGCACGGCTGGGTTCAGGGGAGTGGACACGGGGTCGTGACCGTGCGATTCGAGACCCGCACGAGCGGGCCGGGGCGCACGCGCACGTTTCCGGTCGACGATCCGAACCTCCGTCCGGCGGATCCGCTCGACAGCCTCGAGTGGGATCTTCCGGGCGACGGTTGACCGATCGGGCACGGTATCGACCGGCCGTGACCGCCACCCGGCGGGTGCCGGTGGCAGCAATCAGTCCTGTTGTGCGACAAAGAAATCGGTGATCAATTCGAGATCGTGACCCGAGGTCAGCAGTGCGATGAGCGCCATGCGCGCCTGCGGTGCGCGCAGCCAGGGTGACACGATCGCCCCGGCCCGCCGCAGATCGACTGCGCCGCCGCCCCCGCCGTAGGTCGCGGTCACCTCGCCGTACGGGACGCGGCTGGTGACGACGACGGTCACCCCGCGCTGGACGGCGAGTGCCACCTCGGCGGTGATGTCCGGGTGGGTGTTCCCGGAGCCGGTCGCCGCGAGGACCACGCCGGCGGCGTTCTGCGCGACGGACGCGGCGATCAGTCCCGGTGACACGCCCGGGTAGAGGGTGAAGGCATCGACGCGTGCCGGCCGGCCCACCGGTACCGGTCCGGCGAGCACTCGTCGCGGCACCGGCGGGTCGTCGGCCCGACGGGTGCCCTGCACGGTGTCGAAGGCCGCCGGGTCGGTGGTGGAGACCTTGAACAACCCGCGTGCCGGCAGGAGCCGGCCCCCCATGGCCACGAGGACTCCTCGACCGCGAGCGGCCGGGTCGTCGATCGCGGCCAACGCGGCGGCGAGATTCGACGGCCCGTCGGCGCGAGGAGAATCAGACGGCAGCATGGCCCCGGTGAACACGACCGGCCGCTCGTCGGCGGCGTACAGGTCGGCGAGGTAGGCCGTCTCCTCCATCGTGTCGGTCCCGTGCGTGACCACCACGCCGCGGACGGCGGGGTCGGTCAGGGCGTCGGCGATTGCGCGGACCACCGCGAACTGGTCGGCGACGGTCATCGCGGAACTGTCCACCGACATGAGGTCGACGGTGCGGGTGGCCGACGGAGTGCGCGACGTCCCGTCGTCCCCGGCCCCGATGTCGGTCCCGATGGTGACTTTCCCGGCGGCGGAGAGGAGAGCGGCCGAGCCGAGCGCCGGGACCGCGCCGTCGTCGGTGGTCTGGGCGGCGATCGTGCCTCCGGTGCTGATCAGCACGGTGACTCCGGCGGCCGCGGGCGGGGTGCCTGTCATGGTGCCCAAGGGTCACCGGAACCAGGTCGGCCCGTCAAGCGTTGCCTGCTCGGCGCCGCCGGCCGGACGGATCGTCGACGCGTGTCGCCGGGCACCGGGGACCCCTGGTGCCTGCCGTTTGGCATAGTGGTGTGGGCCGTCGCCGGGGGGAACCCGGCACACACGTCCGGCTGGGGGTACACCCCGGCAGACACGTCCGGTCGGGTCGAACCCGGCAGACACGTCCGGCATCGCGGTACGAGAGCGCCCGCCGGCGCACCCCATGCCCGAGAACACAGTGAGGGAGATCGTTGAAGTATCGGAAGTTTCTGGGCGCGACCATGATCGCGGCCGCGTTGATGACCACCGTCGCGGCCTGCGGGAGTGACGACAGCGACGCCCCGCCCGCACCGACACTCACCAGCACCACCGCCGCCGCGAGCGGCGATGGCTCCGAGATCACCGACGGCAGTAACCCGCCGTCGATTGCCGCCCTCAACGAGATGGTGGATCAGGCCGTCGACCCCGACATCCCGCGGGCCGAGAAGGTCGAACTGGTCGAGGGTTCGGAGAAGGACCCGGCGATCTTCGACGAGCTGGTCAAGGCGCGTGCCGAGAACTCCGACGTCGACTGGGTCCTCGTCAACCCCGTGATCAGCGCCGGCCCGAACAAGGCCCGCGTCAAGGTCCGGATCGAGACCGCGGGCAACCCGCCGACCAACGCCGAGTCGACCATCGTCTTCGACGACGGACGCTGGAAGCTCTCGAACGAGACCGTGTGCAACCTCCTCGGCCTCTACCAGGTCGAGAGCGCCATGTGCGCTCCCGCGAGCTGACCACTCGCCGCACAGCATGATCCGCGGCCCCGCGTCGCCGACCGAAGTCGGTGACCCGGGGCCGTCGGCGTTCAGCGCCAGGCCACGGCCAGTCCGGTCCGCTGCACCAGCGGCCGGTTCGGGTCCGCGCCGACCAACTCGCGGGCGCCCCGATAGGTGGCCTCGCCGGCGATGGGCAGCCCCCGGGTCAGGTCGACGGTCACCGACCCCTGACCGGAGTAGCTGTAGCGGCTGATGGTGAGGCTGTCACTGCCGCCGGGGATCGCGAACACCGAGTTCACCGGGGTCTCGTCGGCGGTGTACTCGATGGTCAATCGGTTGCCGTCCCAGGCGGTGAGCCGTGCCTCGATGGTCTGGGTGACGGTCGCCGCGGCCGCGATCACCCGCTCGCTCCGCCACGTCGCACCCACCGCGACCGGTTCGGTCGGGAGCACGACCGCGGCGTTGAACGCCGACACCAGCGCCTGCTCGACCGCCAGTCGCGCCTCGCCGCCGGCCGGCTCCGGCGGCGCGATCCGCAGCGACACCGGCGCCAGGCCCGGACCGAGCGTGAGACCGGCTTTCGCGCCGGCCATCGCCGACAGTTCGTCGTTCAGCGTCGTGTCGGGGGACGTGACCGTGCCGAGGTCGAGTTCGAGGTCGGCGGGGTCGGCGCACTCGAACCGCGCGGTCAGCGGCATCTCGACGGTCTGCGCGTCCGAGGTGCCCGGCGACGCAACCTCCGAGGTCGTCACCAGGGTCACCGACTGGGCGGTCGCGACGTCCGGCGCGGCCGTCGGCACGCGGCGCTCCCCGGTTCCCGCGTCGACGATCGTCACCGTTGCCGGTGCGATCGGGACCGGCGCCGCACCGGCGGCGCGGGACGGCGAGTCGGTGCTGCAGCCCGCCGATGTGCTCGCCGTAGGAGCGCCGGGCGTCTCGTCGGGACCCGATGCGCATCCCGCGACCAGTACGGACAGCGCGGTCACCGCCCCGATCGACGAGACGACGGACCGGAGGCGACGGGGATGCGGGGACACGGGTAGCCAGCGTATTCGACGTGTCGTGGACAATGATGCTGTGGATGACCAACCCCTGACGGATCGAGAGCACGTGGACCCGCACGACCGTGTCGAACCCGGGGCCGACCGCCGACCCGACGACACCGACGCCGCCGCACGTCCCGGCCGCCGGGTGCCGACGGCGACGATCGTGGTGCTCGGCGTCGCGCTCGTGGTCCTGGGACTCGACCAGCTGACGAAATCGATCGCGGTCGCCGCGATCGACCCGATGCGCCCGGTGGAGATCATCGGCGACTTCGTCACGCTGCGTCTGGTCCGCAACAGCGGCGCGGCCTTCTCCATGGCCACCGGATACACCTGGGTGCTATCGATCATCGCCCTGGTGGTCGTGCTCGTGATCATCCGCTACAGCAGCCGGCTGCGCTCCTGGTGGTGGGTGGCGGGGCTGGCCCTCGTGCTCGGCGGCGCCATCGGCAACCTGACGGACCGCATCTTCCGTGCCCCGCAACCACTTCAGGGCCATGTCGTCGACTTCGTGTCGGTGGGGTGGTGGCCGGTGTTCAACGTCGCCGACTCCGCCGTGGTGTGCGGCGCGATCCTCCTGGTCGTCCTCTCCGCGCTCGGTTTCGACTACGACGGCACCCGCACGGGCTGGGCGGCCCGCCGTGAGCAGCGCGACCCGGCCGGCACCGAGGGCGGCGCGCATGCGTGAATCGCGGTTCCTGCCGGTGCCCGACGGCCTCGACGGGATGCGCGTGGACGCCGGTGTCTCCCGGATGCTCGGGCTGTCGCGCACCGTCGTCGCCACCCTGGCCGAGGAGGGCGACGTCGTCGTCGACGGCGTGGCGGTGGGGAAGTCGCACAAACTCGCCGCGGGCACGATGCTGCACGTCACGCTGCCCGAACCGGAGGAGCCGCTGCGCGTCGAGCCGACCCCGGTCGAGGACCTCGAGGTCATCTACCACGACTCCGACATCGTCGTCGTCGACAAGCCGGTGGGTGTCGCCGCGCATCCCTCGCTGGGCTGGAGCGGCCCGACGGTCATCGGGGCCCTCGCGGCTGCGGGTTTCCGGATCTCGACCTCGGGAGCGCACGAACGTCAAGGGATCGTCCACCGTCTCGATGTCGGCACGTCGGGGGTCATGGTGGTCGCGGTGTCCGAACGGGCGTACACGTTGCTCAAGCGGGCGTTCAAACAGCGGACCGTACACAAGGGTTACCACGCGCTCGTCCAGGGGCACCTCGATCCGCCGTCGGGGACCATCGATGCGCCGATCGGCCGCCACCGCGGCAACGACTGGAAGTTCGCGGTGACCGCGAACGGCAAACCGAGTGTCACCCACTACGACACCCTGGAGATGTTCGCGTCGGCGTCGCTGCTGGACGTTCACCTCGAAACCGGTCGCACACACCAGATCCGGGTTCACTTCTCGGCCCTCCACCATCCGTGCTGCGGTGATCCCACGTACGGCGCCGATCCGGTGCTGGGCAAGAAGCTGGGTCTGGAACGCCAATGGCTGCACGCGCGGTCGCTCGGGTTCGCCCATCCGGCCGACGGCCGACAGGTGGAGTTCACCTCGTCATACCCCGAGGACCTGCAGCACGCGCTCGAGGTCCTGCGCGCGACCTGACCTCACGAGGCGCCGGGAGCGGAGCGAGCGGGCCTGAGGCCTCCCGCGACCAGGCCGTTCGATCGACTATTTCCGAGACACACCGCTAGATTGGGGGAGTGCTCGAGCCGGGAACCCTCGTCGCCGGGTACCGCGTCGAACGGGTACTCGGCAGCGGCGGCATGGGTGCGGTCTTCCTCGCCCGGCATCCGGAGCTGCCCCGGTACGACGCCCTGAAGGTGCTGAAGGCCTCGGCCGGGCTCACGGACAGCAACTTTCGCCGGCGGTTCCTGCGTGAGGCGGAGGTCGCGGCCACGCTCGACCACCCGAACATCGTCACCGTGTTCAACCGCGGACGTGCGAGTGTGCCGGTGGCGTCGAGGCCGGACAAGTCGGCGGAGGCCGATCTGCTCTGGATCGCCATGCAGTACGTCCCGGGAACCGACTGTGCGCGCGAACTCGCCGGACGCGGCCGCCTCGCCCCGCGTCGCGTGGTGCACATCGTGTCGGAGGTGGCGCGGGGGATCGACCACGCCAACCGGCGCGGACTGCTGCACCGCGATGTGAAACCCGCCAACATCTTGCTCGCCGAGGTCGACGAGGATTCGTCGTTCGACGAGCAGCGGGTCCTGCTGACCGACTTCGGGGTCGCCAAACTGTCCGACGAGACCGAGGCGCTCACCTCGGTCGGCACGGTCCTCGCCACGCTGTCGTACGCGTCGCCGGAGCAGCTGACGGGTCGTCGACTCGGTGGCCGGACCGACCAGTATTCGCTGGCGGCCACCACTTTCCACCTGCTCACCGGACGCGTGCCCTTCGACGACCGCGACAACGGCGCCGTCATCGGAGCACATCTGAAAGAACCCGTACCGCGGGTTTCCGAGCTCGTGCCCGGACTCTCGCCCGACGCCGACGCGGTCATCGCGCGTGCGATGGCGAAGTCCCCGGACGAGCGCTTCGCCAGCTGCCGGGAGTTCGCCGATGCGCTGGCGACGGGTCTGCGGAACGTGCGGCCGAGGTCGGCCGCCGACCTCGACGCGGAGACGGTCCGCGGCCTCCCCGGTCGGATGGCCGGCGGCGCCGTCCCGGGTCCGCGCACGCCGGACATGCCGGGACGGTTCGACCGGCCGACACCGCCGCCCGCCGGTCGCGCCGCGACCCCCGACCGACCACCCGCGGAACGTCGATCACGGCCGGGGCCGGCCGAGCCCCGCCGACCCGGGCCCGGCCGTCCCGCGGCGAACGTGGACCCGGCACATGAAGCGACGCAGCGCGCGGCCCCGGCGCGGGGCGGTCCTCCGAACGCCCCACCGGGTGCGGCCACGCCGTCCTCCGGCCCCGCGCCGGGCTCGCGGGTGCCCGGGCGCGGCCCGAGATCGAGGCCGACGACCGGTGCCGATCCGGCGGTGTGGCAGCACCTGCCGTCGAATCCGTTCCGGCAGAGCAACGACCACCTGCGGCCCGACCGGAGCCGCCCGGGCGGCGTCGGCCCGACACCGGCCGGCACCCCGCCGCGCGGCCTGGATGCCGCGGGACCCGGCGGGCTGCCCGGTCAGGGTGCCCGGGGCTGGGCCGGGCCGGCGGGTCCGACTTCATCGACGCCGTCGTCGTCGAACCGGTTGCCCATCGTGCTGGCGATCGTCGCCGTGGTGTTGCTGGTCGCGATCGTCATCGTGTTCATGGCCCTGTGAGCGCGGTGAGCGAACCGGCTCCGCTACCACAGCTGTCCCATCCGTCACGACGCGGAGTGGGAGCCCGGCGGTGTCGGTGCACGCGCCTAGAGTGGACCCGGACTCGGACCCGCCCGACCGCCTTCGGGCGCACTCTCCGGGTGCCGATGACCGCCGACCGAACCGACATCTGACGACTGACCCGACATCTACCGACTGATCTCGACAGAAGAGGCGCCGTGACGGACTCGTTTGTACACCTGCACAACCACACCGAGTACTCCATGCTCGACGGTGCGGCGAAGGTGTCCCCGTTGTTCGCCGAGGCAAAACGTCTGGGGATGACCGCGATCGGCATGACCGACCACGGAAACATGTTCGGCGCCAGCGAGTTCTACAACACGGCGGTCAAGAACGACATCAAGCCGATCATCGGCATCGAGGCCTACATCGCCCCCGGCTCGCGATTCGACACCAAACGAATCCAGTGGGGCACCCGCGATCAGAAGAGCGACGACGTCTCCGGCTCGGGTGCCTACACCCATATGACGATGGTCGCCGAGAACGCGACCGGGCTGCGCAACCTGTTCAAGCTGTCGTCCCTCGCGTCGATCGAGGGGCAGCTCGGCAAGTGGTCGCGGATGGACGTGGACCTGATCGCCGAGCACGCCGAGGGGATCATCGCGACGACGGGATGCCCGTCCGGTGAGGTGCAGACCCGGCTCCGGCTCGGCCACGACCGCGAGGCGCTCGAGGCCGCGGCGAAGTGGCAGGAGATCTTCGGCAAGGACAACTTCTACCTCGAACTCATGGAGCACGGGCTCGAGATCGAGCGGCGTGTGCGCGACGGTCTGCTCGAGATCGGTCGCAAGCTGGGCATCAAGCCGATCGTCACGAACGACTGCCACTACGTGACCAAGGAGCACGCCGCGGCGCACGAGGCGCTGCTGTGCGTGCAGACCGGCAAGACCCTCTCCGATCCGACCCGGTTCAAGTTCGACGGCGACGGTTACTACCTGAAGTCCGCGGCCGAGATGCGCGAGCAGTGGGACTCGATCGTCCCCGGGGCGTGTGACAACACCCTGGAGATCGGCGAGCGCGTCGAGTCCTACAAAGAGGTCTTCACCCACCGCGACCGGATGCCGGTCTTCCCGGTCCCCGACGGCGAGACGCAGCAGACGTTCCTGCGCAAGGAGGTCGCGAAGGGACTCGCGGAGCGCCGTTTCGCCGGCACCGAGGTGCCCGAGGAATACCTGCAGCGCGCCAACTACGAACTCGACGTCATCATCCAGATGGGGTTCCCGGCGTACTTCCTGGTCGTCGGCGACCTCATCCGGCACGCTCTCGAGGTCGGCATCCGGGTGGGTCCGGGTCGTGGCTCGGCGGCCGGCTCGCTGGTGGCCTGGGCCCTGGGCATCACCAACATCGACCCCATCCCGCACGGACTGCTCTTCGAGCGATTCCTCAACCCCGAGCGTGTGTCGATGCCCGATATCGACATCGACTTCGACGACCGTCGTCGAGGCGAGATGGTGCGGTACGCGACCGACCGGTGGGGCAGCGACAAGGTGGCCCAGGTCATCACCTTCGGCACCATCAAGACGAAGGCCGCGATCAAGGACTCGGCGCGCGTCCAGTTCGGTCAGCCGGGTTTCGCCATCGCCGACCGCATCACCAAGGCGCTGCCGCCGCCCATCATGGCCAAGGACATCCCGGTCTGGGGCATCACCAACCCCGAGCACGAGCGGTACAACGAGGCCACCGAGGTCCGCACGCTCATCGAGACCGATCCGGACGTCAAGAAGATCTACGACACCGCCATCGGTCTGGAAGGCCTGATCCGCAACGCGGGCGTGCACGCCTGCGCGGTCATCATGTCGTCGGAGCCGCTGACCGATGCAATCCCGGTGTGGAAGCGCGCACAGGACGGCGCGATCATCACCGGATGGGACTATCCGTCATGTGAGGCCATCGGCCTGCTGAAGATGGACTTCCTCGGGCTGCGCAACCTCACCGTCATCGGTGACGCCCTCGAGAACATCAAGCTGAACCGGGGCATCGACCTCGACCTCGACGCGCTGCCCCTCGAAGACCCCAAGACCTACGAGCTCCTCGCCCGCGGCGACACGCTCGGCGTGTTCCAGCTCGACGGCGCGGCCATGCGCGAGCTGCTGAAGATGATGCAGCCCACGGGATTCGAGGACATCGTCGCCGTCCTGGCGCTGTATCGCCCGGGTCCGATGGGCGTGAACGCCCACACCGACTACGCCAAGCGCAAGAACGGTCTCCAGGAGATCCGGCCGATCCATCCGGAGCTGGAGGAGCCGCTCAAGGAGATCCTCTCCGAGACCTACGGTCTGATCGTCTACCAAGAGCAGATCATGCAGATCGCCCAGAAGGTCGCCGGCTACTCGCTCGGACAAGCAGACCTGCTGCGTCGCGCGATGGGCAAGAAGAAGAAGGAGATCCTCGACGAGGCCTACGACGGCTTCGCAGAGGGCATGCGCCAGAACGGCTTCTCTCAAGAGGCGATCACCGCGCTGTGGGACACCGTCCTGCCGTTCGCCGGGTACGCGTTCAACAAATCGCACGCCGCGGGCTACGGACTGGTGTCGTTCTGGACCGCCTACCTCAAGGCGAACTATCCCGCCGAGTACATGGCCGGTCTGCTGACCTCGGTCGGCGACGACAAGGACAAGGCCGCGATCTACCTGGCCGACTGTCGCAAGCTCGGCATCACCGTGCTGCCGCCCGATGTCAACGAATCCCAGCGGAACTTCGCCGCGGTCGGCAAGGACATCCGGTTCGGCCTGGCCGCGATCCGCAACGTCGGGTCCGGGGTCGTCGGGTCGATCATCTCGGCGCGTGAGGAGAAGGGGAAGTTCACCAACTTCTCCGACTACCTCGGCAAGATCGACGTCACCGCGTGCAGCAAGAAGGTGACCGAGTCACTGATCAAGGCCGGGGCGTTCGACTCACTGGGTCACCCGCGCAAGGGCCTGTTCCTCGTGCACGGGGAGGCCGTCGAATCGGTCATCGGTACCAAGAAGGCCGAGGCGATCGGCCAGTTCGACCTCTTCGGTGGAGCGGGGGACGACGACACTGCAGACCCCGGGCTGGCCGAGGTGTTCGCGGTCAAGGTGCCCGAAGAAGAGTGGGACACCAAGCACAAGCTCGCCATCGAACGAGAGATGCTGGGGCTCTACGTGTCCGGCCACCCGCTGAGCGGTGTCGAACACGCGATCGCCGCGCACACCGACACCTCCATCACGACGCTGCTCGAGGGGAACGTCGCCGACGGCGCCCAGATCACGATCGGCGGCATCATCTCCTCGGTGACCCGGCGCGTGAACAAGAAGGGCGAGCCGTGGGCGGCGGTGACCCTCGAGGACATGGTCGGCGGCGTGGAGGTCTACTTCTTCCCGCGCGCCTACATGGCCTACGGCATGGACATCGTGGCCGACAACATCGTGCTCATCAAGGCGCGCGTGAACATGCGTGAGGACAGCATGATGATCAGCGCCAACGATCTCGCGGTCCCGGACCTCGAGACCGCCGGCGCCACCAAGCCGGTGTCGCTGACGCTGTCGGCGCGGTTGTGCACGCCCGACCGGGTCCAGGCGCTCAAGCAGGTGCTGACCCGTCACCCGGGCATGGCCGACGTCCACGTCACTCTCGTCAGCGACAAGAAACAGACCCAGCTGAAGCTGACCGAGTCGTTGCGCGTGGCTCCGAGCTCCGCGCTGATGGGCGATCTCAAGGCGCTGCTCGGACCGAGCTGTCTGAGCTGATCGGCAGTCCGTCACCGAAGTTTTCGGTCGACCGAAACTTTTCCTTCGCCGAGCGCTATACTCGTGGCCACGACCATGAAGGACGTGCCCGGCGAGGGGAGTGTGTTCGCTGATGACCACGATGATCGGCACCAACGCGTACCGACCGGCCCGTCGCGCCCGCGCCACGGTCGAGGTGTTCGGGGTCCGCTGGCCGGCCCACAAGGCACACGCCGTTCTGGCGGGAGTGGTCGCCGCGCTGGCGACGCTGGTGATCTTCGGCTCGCCGCAGGCCTCGGCCTGGGTGTCGGCGGTCGTCGTGCTCGCCGTGTGGTGGGGCGAACGCTACCTGGCGGGAAACGCGGCCGTGGCGCCCCGGTCGAATCCGCCCGGGATCTCGTAGATCCGGCCGTCGAAGCCGGCGCGGAACAGCCTTCCCGCCGAGAAGCCCTGCGTGCCACGGCCGTAGGAGACCACGCTCGACGTCGGCAGTCCGCTCGCGAGCACGCAAAGGCGTCCCGGTGAGGAGATCCGCACGATCTCGCCGGTGGCGTTGAACGGAACGATCGGGCGGTCCCGCGAGTCCAGCGTCAGGCCGTCGGGAGTCGACGCCGCGCCGACGCTCAGCAGGCTCTGCACAGTGCGCGGGTTCGTCGTCGATATGCGGCTGACGCCGGGGTTCACGAAGGTGCGCGAGACGTACAACCAGTTGTCGTCGCGGCCGAGGACCGCGCCGTTCGCGCTCGGCAGCGATCCCCATGCCGCATTCACCGAGCCGCCCGGGGCGACCCGACCGATGAGATTGCCGAAGTCGTTGGTGGCATAGACATTTCCCCGTGCCGAGACGTCCATTCCGTTTGCGGCCGACAGCCCGCTCACCCAGGGGCGGAACGCGCGGGTGCCGACGTCGAGGCGCCCGATGGACGCGTGCCGGAGCACGTCCCCGGCGATCACCCGCGGATCGGCGCCGTAGCCGACGAGCAAGGTGCCGTCCGGGGTCCAGGCGAGCGCACCCGCGCCGCCGTCGGGGACCCGGGCGATCGGGACCGCCGGCGCACCCGGCCGGGACAACCGGAACACCCGCCCGGAGATCAGGTCGGTGGTGTACAGACGGCCCGACGCATCGACCGTCAGGCCTTCGAGCGCGGCCCCGGGGATCGAGCCCACGAGACGTGCGGGCGCTGCGCCGGGGCACGAGGGGGCGGCGCCTGCGGGCGCGGTGCCGATCGCGCTCACGAGTCCGGCGGCGACCGCCATGGCCGCCGCGGCGGCGACGACCTTCGTGCGGGACGGGATGCGCAGGCTTCTCATGGCTGCTCCTACAGATCGCGGGTCGTGGGCACCGTCCTCGCCGTGGCGGCGGGTGGGCTCGGTCGGGGTGGGCTCGGTGGGGTGGGCTCGGTCGGGGTGGCTCCGCCCGGGTACCCAACCGTCGCACCCGGAACACCTCGTGAGCACATGTGGACCTCCGTCCTGCGCGCACCCGGTCAGAAATCCGCCGAGAGCGCAGTGAGAACATGGACTTCGTGAACACGCACGACGCCCAGGCCCCTGCTCACGGTTCGACGCTGTCGGTCGACAGCATCGAGGCGGCGTCGACCCGAATCGCCCCGGCGGTGGCCCGGACCCCGCTCGACCAGTGCCCTCGGCTGTCGGCGTCGGGCGCGGAGATCTACCTCAAGCGCGAGGACCTGCAGGCGGTCCGTTCGTACAAACTGCGCGGTGCCTACAACGTCATGGCCCAGCTCACCGACGAGGAGCTCGCGCGCGGAGTCGTGGCCGCCAGCGCCGGCAACCACGCCCAGGGCGTCGCCTTCGCGTGCAAGTCGATGAAGGTGCACGGCCGCATCTACGTGCCGACGACGACGCCGAAGCAGAAGCGCGACCGGATCATCTGGCACGGCGGCGAATACGTCGAGCTCAAGGCCATCGGCGAGACCTACGACGCCGCCGCGGCGGCCGCGCAGGCCGATGTGATGAGCACCGGCTCCACCTGGATCCACGCCTTCGACGACCCGCGGACGGCGGCCGGTCAGGGCACCATCGCGCGCGAGATCGTCGAACAGCTCGGCCGCGTGCCCGACGTCGTGGTGGCTCCGGTCGGGGGCGGCGGCTGCCTCGCGGGGATGGCCACCTACCTGCGCGGGATCTCCGAGGAGGTGTCGATCGTGGGCGTCGAGCCGACCGGCGCGGTGTCGCTGACCGCGGCCCTCGTCGACGGCGGACCCGTCACGCTCGACGCGATCGACCCGTTCGTCGACGGCGCGGCGGTCAAGCGGATCGGGACGATCGGGCATCGCGTGATGGCCGACCTCGGCGCCTCGGTGAGCGACCACCCGATCCTCGCGTCGATCACCGACGCCCCGCAGACCCGAATCGTTCCCGACGAGCGGATCTCCCCGAAGCCGGGTTCGGCGCACATCCTGCACGTCGACGAGGGCGCGATCTGCTCGGCGATGCTCGAGCTCTACCAGAACGAGGGCATCATCGCCGAACCCGCGGGCGCGCTCGCGGTCACCGCGCTCGACAAGCTCGACCTGCCCGCCGGCGCCACCGTGGTGTGCCTGATCTCCGGCGGCAACAACGACGTGTCCCGCTACGGCGAGATCATCGAGCGCTCCCTGGTCCACCGCGGGCTCAAGCACTACTTCCTCGTCGACTTCCCGCAGGAGCCCGGCGCACTGCGTCGCTTCCTCGACGAGGTCCTCGGACCCGACGACGACATCACGCTGTTCGAGTACGTCAAGCGCAACAACCGGGAAACCGGGGCCGCGCTCGTCGGCATCGAGCTCGGCCGGCCGGAGGACCTCGGTGCGCTGCTCGACCGGATGGCGCACTCGCGGCTGCACTGCGAGCGTCTCGAACCCGGGTCGCCCGCCTACGAATACCTGACCTGAGCGCTGCCAGGCGATGTCGTGAACCCGAAGCCGCGGCGGGCGCGGCCCCGGGCGGTCAATCCGCCGCCACTCCGACGATCACGTTGTGTCCCGGCGAGATCCCGTCCGGCGCCGGCGGTTCCCAGGCGAGCCGGACGTCGAGCCGGCGGGGGAGCGCAACCGGGTCCTCACCCGGGACGACGAACACCCACCAGTCGCCGCGACGCATCGCGAACCAGCCCGCGTCGAATTCGGCGGCCACGGAGTCGAATGCCGGATCGTGCAGGGCCGGTTCGGCCTTCCGCAGCGCGATGAGGGAGCGGTAGAAGTCGAGGAGACGGGCGTGCTCGGGACCGTCGGGTTCCGACCAGTCCAGTTTCGACCGGGTGAAGGTCTCCGGGTCCTGCGGATCGGGGACGTCGTCGCGATCCCACCCGTGCTCGGCGAACTCCGACTTGCGGCCCTCGGCGGTGGCGCGGCCGAGATCCGGTTCCGGGTGGGAGGTGAAGTACTGGAACGGCGTTCGCGCGCCCCACTCCTCGCCCATGAACAGCATGGGGGTGAAGGGGGACAGCAGCACCAGCGCCGCCTTGATCGCCAGCTGCCCTCCGTCGAGGTACTCCGACGGCCGGTCGCCGACCGCGCGGTTGCCGATCTGGTCGTGGTTGCAGGTGAAGGCGAGCAACGACGAGGCCGGCACCAAGTCGGTGGGGATCGGCCGGCCGTGGTTGCGCCGCCGGAACGACGAGTACGTGCCGTCGTGGAAGAACCCTCCGGTGAGCACCTTCGCCAGGCACTCGGCGCTGCCGAAATCGGCGTAATAGCCCTGTCGCTCGCCGGAGACGAAGGTGTGGATCGCGTGGTGGATGTCGTCGTCCCACTGCGCGGTGAGTCCGTATCCGCCGTCGGCGCGCGACATGACCAGCCGCGGGTTGTTGAGGTCGCTCTCGGCGATCAGCGACAGCGGCCGCCCGAGCCGGGCCGCCAGCGCATCGGTGGCGGCGGCGAGTTCCTCGAGGACGTGGACGGCGCGTTCGTCATGCAGCGCGTGCACGGCGTCGAGCCGCAGCGCGTCGACGTGGAACTCGGTGAACCACCGCAGCGCGGTCCCGGCGATGAACGCGCGCACCTCGTCGGAGTCGGGACCGTCGAGGTTGACCGACGAGCCCCACGACGTCGTGCCGGTGGACAGGTACGGCCCGAACTCCGGTAGGTAATTGCCCGACGGGCCGAGGTGGTTGTAGACGACGTCGAGCACCACGCCGAGGCCGCGGGCGTGGCAGGCGTCGACGAACCGGGCGAGCGCGGCCGGGCCGCCGTAGGCCTCCTGCACCGCATACCAACCGACCCCGTCGTACCCCCAGTTGTGGGCTCCGTTGAAGGCGTTGACCGGCATGAGCTCGACGAAGTCGACCCCGAGGTCGACGAGGTGGTCGAGGCGCGCGATCGCCGAGTCGAGCGTCCCGGCGGGGGTGAAGGTGCCGACGTGCAGTTCGTAGACGATCGCGCCGCGCACGTCGGCGCCGCCCCACGAGTCGTCGGTCCACGTCGTCTCGTCGACGGTGAACAACGCGGACAGCCCGTGGACGCCCTCGGGCTGGCGGACCGAGCGGGGATCGGGCCGGACCGCGCCGCCGTCGATCGAGAAGCCGTACCGGAGTTCGGAGACGGGCACGGCGCCGATTCCGTCGGGGACGCCGTCGGGTAGCCACCACCCGTCGGGCTGCCGGCGCATCGGGTACGACGACGTCGGGGAGTCGGGGCCGGTGGCGACGGCGAGTGCCACCGACGCGGCGCCCGGCGCCCACACCCGGACCTCGTCGACGCCCCGAGGCGGGACGAACGGCTCGAGATCGGAGCGAAGGGGCAGTTTCGCCCGTCGCTGGTCGATCGTCCAGGTTAGGGTCTTCTCCACACCGGGGGACTCACGGTCGCCTACGCCCATTCGTGCACGGTATGTCGAACCCGACTCCCGCGCAGGGTTGCGTCCATGAAGATGGTGTACGAACCGGACCTGAACGAACTGGCCGGCGTGTCGTAGCCGCACGAAAGACGGTCACCGCGTGATTCTTCGAGAGAGCTACCAACTCGACTCGACGAAAGAGCACGCGATGACCACTGCCCACGATATCGACCTCCGCCAGCTTGTCGAAGACCGACTCACCGGCGCCAGCCCCGACCTGCTGCGCGAGCTGCTGACGATGTTCATCCACGCCCTGATGAGCGCCGAAGCCGACGCCCTGTGCGGCGCGGGCTACGGCCAACGCTCCGACGAACGCGTCAACGTCCGCAACGGCTACCGGCATCGGGACTTCGACACCCGCGTCGGCACCCTCGACGTGGCCATCCCCAAGCTGCGGCAGGGTTCGTACTTTCCGGACTGGCTGCTGCAGCGGCGCAAACGCGCCGAACGTGCCCTGACCTCGGTCGTTGCGACCTGCTACCTGCTCGGCGTCTCGACCCGAAGGATGGAGAAACTCGTCGACACCCTCGGGATCACCTCGCTGTCGAAGTCCCAGGTCAGCGTGATGGCGAAAGACCTCGACACCCAGGTCGAGGCCTTCCGGAACCGACCCCTCGATCAGGGGCCGTACACGTTCGTCGCCGCCGACGCCCTGGTCCTCAAGGTCCGCGAGAACGGACGGGTGGTCAACGTACACGCCCTGGTCGCGGTGGGGGTCAACGGCGACGGCTACCGCGAGATCCTGGGGCTGGACGTCACCTCCGCCGAAGACGGCGCCGGCTGGCTGACCTTCTTCCGCGGGTTGGTCGCCCGAGGCCTGTCCGGGGTGCAGTTGGTGACCTCCGACGCCCACGCCGGCCTGGTGTCCGCGATCGGCGCCACCTTGCCCGGCGCGTCCTGGCAACGATGCCGGACGCACTATTCGACCAATCTCATGGCGGTGACCCCGAAGTCGTCGTGGCCCTGGGTGAAGACACTGCTGCACTCGGTGTACGACCAGCCCGACGCGGATTCCGTGCACGCACAATACGATCGAGTGATCGATGCCCTCGAAGCCAAGCTGCCGAAGGTCGCCGAGCACCTCGACGCCGCCCGGGTCGACCTGTTGGCGTTCACCGCGTTCCCCAAGCAGATCTGGCGGCAGATCTGGTCCAACAATCCCCAGGAGCGGCTCAACAAGGAGATCCGCCGTCGGACCGACGTGGTCGGTATCTTCCCGGACCGCACCGCTCTGATCCGACTTGTCGGAGCGGTGCTCGCCGAACAGCACGACGAGTGGATCGAAGGCCGCCGCTACCTCGGACTCGACGTACTCGCCCGCTCCCGCACCGACACGCCCACCGACAGCGTCACCGAAGACACCGAGGAGGTGACACCGGCCTTGACCGCCTGACCCACCGACGAGGAATCACGCGACGACGTCGTACACCACCTCACGGGACTTGACCCCCGCGCAGACCGGCGCTACTGTGACCCCACACACAACTGAGACGCGAAAGCGGGGTATATTACGGCGACGCTCATGCCCGTCGGGGGCACGTCGAGCAGATACGCCGGACGGTGTGCGCGAGGACGAAGTGGTCCTCGCGGACATCATGGCCTGACACGGCCGGTGAACGGGGTAAGCCGAGACGCAAGGGTAGGGATTGAGCACAGACGCTGTGACCTCTGAGCAGGAGGAGGTCGGCCGGAAGAGGCCGAATGCGCTTCGCGCGTGGTTCGACAAGCACGTCGTGGCCTCGTTCGACACCTTCGGACGACAGCTGGGCATGTTCGTCGAGGTGTTCCGCACGCTCTTCGCCGACATCGCCAAGCGGCGCTTCCCCTTCGGCGAGTTCGTCCGCCAGTGCGCGTTCATGGCCTCGACCTCGGTCTTCCCGACGCTGCTGGTCGCCATCCCGATCGGCGTCATCGTCTCGATCCAGGTGTCGAACATCGCCGGTCAGGTCGGCGCGACCTCGTTCTCGGGCGCGGCCACCGGCCTCGGCGTCATCCGTCAGGGCGCGCCCCTGGTCACCTCGCTGTTGCTCGCCGGCGCGGTCGGCTCGGCCATCGCGGCCGACCTCGGCTCCCGCACGATCCGCGACGAGATCGACGCGATGAAGGTGATGGGCGTCAACCCCATCGAACGTCTCATCTCGCCGCGCCTGCTCGCCACGATGGTGGTCAGCTTCCTGCTCTGCGGCTTCGTCTGCTTCGTCGGCTTCATCACCGGCTACGTCTTCAACGTCTACTTCCAGGGCGGCACCCCCGGTAGCTATACGGGCACCTTTGCGTCCTTCGCGACGACGTCCGACCTGATGTTCGCGCTGGCCAAGGCCGTCATATTCGGCGCGATCGTGGCGATCGTCGCCTGCGATCGCGGCCTGTCGACGAAGGGCGGTCCGGCCGGCGTGGCCAACTCGGTGAACGCGGCGGTGGTGAACTCGGTGCTGTTGCTGTTCACCGTGAACGTCATCCTGACGCAGCTGTTCGCGATCCTCTTCCCGGCGAAGGTGGTGTGAGATGACCGCGTCACGGTATGTGCCACCGGTCCTGAAGCCGGTCGAGGCGGCCGCCAAGGTCGTCTATCACGCGCCGCGCAACGGCCTCGCGGCGATGGGCCACCTGATCACGTTCCTGGTCAGGTCGATCGGCGCCGTCCCGCTGGCCTTCCGGCAGTACAGCTCGGAGGTGTGGCGTCTGTTGTCGGACGTCGCCTGGGGCAACGGCGCGATCGTCGTCGGCGGCGGAACCGTCGGCGTCATGGTGATCCTCGGCGTGATGGGCGGGGCGACCGTCGGCATCGAGGGGTACACGGCACTCAACCTGCTCGGCATGTCGCCGGTGACCGGCGGCCTGTCGGCGTTCGCGACGACCCGCGAGATCGCGCCGCTGCTCGCCGCGACCGCATTCACCGCGCAGTCCGGGTGCCGGTTCACCGCCCAGCTGGGTTCGATGCGCATCGCCGAGGAGATCGACGCGCTCGAGGCCATCGCGATCCGGCCGCTGCCGTACCTGGTGACCACGCGCATGTGCGCCGCGGTGCTCGCGATCATCCCGCTCTATTCGGTGTCACTCGCCGCGAACTACCTCGCGTGCGAGGTCATGTTCATGCTCCAGAGCGGGCAGGGCGCGGGCACCTACCTGTACTACTTCCATTCGTTCATCCTGTCGTGGGACATGGTGTTCTCGTTCATCAAGGTGATCGTCTTCGTACTGCTGACGACGTTCATCCAGTGCTACTACGGATACTTCGCCGCTGGGGGGCCCGAAGGTGTGGGAGTTGCCGCCGGACACGCAATCCGACTCGCGATCATCGTCATCGTGTTCGCGAACCTGATCATGACGCTCGTCTTCTGGGGCACCTCGCCCGGAATCCAGATCTCGGGATGAGGGGGATCCGGTGAACATCGCAACCGACGGACGCAATCCCTCGATGACGCAGTACGTGCTGCGGGGGATCGCCTTCGTGCTCGTCCTGCTCGTGGTCTTCGTCCTGTTGTTCATGCGCTACCAGGGCGACTTCACCAAGACGGTCGCCGTGACCGCCGACCTCGTCGACGTCGGCGACGGCCTGACCCCCGGCGCCGACGTCCGCTACAACGGCCTGATCGTCGGGTCGGTCGAGTCGATCTCGGTCGACGAGGACAGCCGGGAGGACGCCGCGAAGGTCGTCAAGCAGGTCAAGATCGACATCACACCGAAGCAGGCCGAGGGGATCCCGGCGTCGGTGACGGCGCGGACCGTGCCGTCGAACCTGTTCGGCGTCAACTCCGTCGAGCTGGTGCGCCCCGCCGACCCCGGCACCGAGCGCCTGTCGAACGGCGCCGTCATCCCGGCCGACACGTCGCTGGAGACCATCAAGCTGCAGGACGCGCAGAACGAGCTGAACCGCCTGCTCGACGCGGTGCCGCCGGAGGATCTCGCCGAGGTGCTCGGGACCATCGCCGGTGCGCTCAAGGGCGGCGGCTCGGTGTTCGGCTCGTTCGTGGGCATCCTCCGCAACTACTTCGACTCGATCAACGCGCAGTTCCCGGCCGGCGCCCCGCCGGGCTTCGACAACTTCGACCGCTCGCTGAGCGGCCTCGCCCAGTCGGCGCCGGAGCTGCTCGACGCCCTGGGGCGCAGCGTGATCCCGTCGGTGACGCTCGCCGAGAAGCAGCGAGACCTCGCCGCACTGCTGTCGGGCACCCAGGGTCTGCTCGACCAGACGCAGCTGATGTTCGCGCGCAACGGCAACGGCGGCCAGCGCCTGATCTCCGACCTCAACCGCATGCTGGGCGCCACGGTGCTGGAACCGAACTCGCTGCCGGAGGCGATCGTCGCGCTGAACAAGCTCGCCGCGCGCGTGCTGACGGTCTTCACCGGCACCAACGGCCACTTGCAGCTGAACATCGGCGTCAGTTTCGGCGCGTTCGTGCAGTACAAGCGGCAGAACTGCCCGGTCTACGACGGCGGGCCGTACGGGCAGCTGCGCGGACCGGGATGTGTGGGGCCCGGTACCGGCACCGGACCGACGATGTCGGGTCCGTTGCAGATCTACCCGTCCGACGGGATGCGCCGGAACCGGCCGGTCGGCATGGTGACCACCGATTCGGACAACAAGACTCTCGGCGCGGTGCTGCGCCGCACGCCGTCGGCGGCCGACACGATCATGCTGGGGCCGCTGGTCCAGTCCATCGAAGCAAGTGACGCCGCTGCGCCCGGGCAGGGAGGGGGACGATGAGCTCGGCCTCGGGTTCGATCCGCAAACCGCTGATCGGCTTCTCGATCTTCGCTGTTCTCGCGTTGCTCGTGACCTATGTGATCTTCTCGACCCTGGAACGGTCGGTGTCGGGGTCGACGAACAACTACACCGCCTTCTTCGACGATGCCTCGGGCCTAGCCAAGGGTGACGACGTCCGCATGGCCGGCGTCCGCGTCGGCCGCGTCGACAAGATCGACCTCGACGGCGACCGTGCCCGGGTGGAATTCGAGGTGCAGACCGATCAGCAGGTCTACACCAACACCCGGGCGGCGATCCGCTACCAGAACCTGATCGGCCAGCGGTACCTCAACCTGACCCTCGTCGACGGCAAGCCGAGCGAGCCGCTGAAGCCGGGCTCGACGCTGGAGATGCCGTCGGAGGACTCCTACGACGTCACCAAGTTGCTCGGCGGTTTCCAGCCGGTGTTCGAGACCCTCGACGCCGACCAGGTGAACGCGTTGTCGCAGGGCCTGATCGAGGTCTTCAACGACCCCGACAACACGGTGGCGCTGACCAGGACCGTCGCCGAGGTCGGCCGGCTCGCCGAGGACACCGCCAACCGCGACGTGGTGATCGGCGCGATCATCGACAACCTGAGCACCGTGATGCGCGACCTGTCCCGTCAGGGCGACCAGTTCGGAACGGTGATCGAATCGATGGGCAACCTCATCGAGAACCTCAACGCGAACTCGGCGGCCTTCGGCAGCGCCGTCACCGACATCGGCCGGACCGCAAGCGGATTCGCCGACGTCCTGAGCCGCAGCCGGGACAGCCTGGCCGCCGCCGCCACCAACGGGCGGATCGCCACCAACACGCTCATCGCCAACGGCGCGAAGCTCGACCGGATGGCCGTCGACGCACCGGTCTTCCTCGGGCACTTCGCGCAGGTGCTCGGCGAGGGCGCCTACCTGAGCAGCTACGCCTGCGACCTCGACGTCGCGATCGGCGACGTGCTGCTGCCGCCGGGGATCTTCAACAAGATCGGCGGCACCAACCACTCGGTGGTGTGCCGATGAGCTGGTTTCGCAAGAGCTTCCGCAGCAACTCCCGGGTCTGGACCGGCGTCATCGGCGCGGTCGTCATCGTCGCGCTGCTGCTCGGCGTGACCGCGCTCGCCGAGGCGCATCTCGGCAAGCAGACCCTCACCGCCGATTTCGCCCAGGCCGGTGGCATCCGCCCCGGCGACAAGGTCCGCGTCGCCGGCGTCGACGTCGGCGAGGTCACCGAGACCAAGCTCGCCGGCGACCACGTGGCGGTCGCGATGAAGGTCGACGACGACGTGCACGTCAAGTCCGACGGATCGGCGGAGATCAAGATGTCGACGCTCCTCGGTCAGCGCTATGTCGATGTGTCGCTGGGCCGATCGGACGAGGGCATCAAGGACGGGCACATCGAGAACACCGCGGTGCCCTACGACCTGAACCAGACGATCGAGGAGGGTGCGCCGATCCTCACCGGCATCGACGACAAGACGCTCGCGGAGAGCATCGACGAGCTCAACTCGCAGATGTCGGGTGTCCCGGCGATAACCAAGCCGACCTTCGAGGCGCTGACCCAGATGTCGGAGGTCATCACCCAGCGCAAGGACCAGCTCAACCAGCTGATCGAGGACACCAAGACGATCACGAACATCGTCAACGACAACCAGGCACAGCTCGCCGTGATCGTCGGTCAGGGCCGTGAGCTGACCCAGAAGATCGTGGCGCGCGAACAACTGGTGACCCGACTGCTCGACGGCATCGCCGAGCTGACCGAACAGGCCAGCGCGGTCGCCGGGGAGAACGCGAACCAGTTCGCCCCGATCATGGCCAACCTCAACACGATCACCCAGGGCCTGGAGAAGAACCGCAACAATCTCCGCAAGCTGCTGGAGATCCTGCCGGTGACCGCGCGCCTGACCAACAACGTGATCGGCGACGGCCCCTACGTGAACAGCTACCTGCCGTGGGGCATCTTCCCGGACAACTGGCTCTGCCTTGCCAAGGTGGTGGACGGATGCTGAGCATGACGAAACTGCGTCGCTCGACGCTGCTGGCGGGCATCGCCCTGCTCGCCGTCGTCGGACTCTCGGGATGCTCGATGATCCCGGGCAGCTGGAAGGCCGCGTTCGGTCAGGCGATCGAGGTGACCGCCTACTTCGACAACGTCGCCGGCCTGTACGAGACCAACGACGTCTCGGTGCTGGGCATGCCGGTCGGACAGGTGACCTCCGTGGAGCCGCAGGGCGATCGGGTCAAGGTCACCATGACCATCGACTCCGACATCCCGGTCCCGGCCGACGCGACCGCCGCGATCGTGAACACCTCGATCGTCACCACCCGGCACGTCGAGCTGAGCCCCGTCTACCAGGAGGGTCCGAAGCTCGAGAACGGCAGCGTCATCCAGGAGACGAAGGCGCCGGTCTCGATCGGGGAACTCTTCGACGCCATCGACGGGCTCGTCGTCGCGCTGAAGGGACCGAAGGGCGGCCCGGCCCCGCTGGCCGACATGATCGACATCACCGCGGGGATCGCCGACGGCAACGGCGAGGAGATCCGTGCCGCCCTCGAGCAGCTGGGCGAGGCGTCGGAGGTGGTATCCGGCAACAGCGATGCGCTCGTCGACGTCATCGAGACCATCGAGGGACTGACCACCACACTGGTGAAGAACTACCCGAAGATGACGGCGTTCTCGAAGTCGGTCAACGAGGTGTCGGAACTGCTGGGGCAGCAGTCGCCCGGTCTGGTCGCGACCCTGCGCAACCTCAACCAGACCCTGCAGAACACGACCGAGTTCCTGCGCGGCAACACCAACACGATCTCGGTGTCCTTCGACCGCCTCGCGGCGTTGACCGCGAACCTGAGCGACTACTCGCGTCAGGTGGTCGAGACGATCGACGTGGCGCCGCTGCTGTTCCAGAACCTGAGCAACTCGATCTCCGCCGAGCAGGGCGCGGGGCGAAACCAGGTGCTGCTCGCCAAGTCGCTGGTGGACAACGAGCTGCTCGCCAAGTTCTGTGAGGCGATCAACCTGCAGAAGGACGGCTGCCGCACGGGCAAGCTGAAGGATTTCGGTCCCGACCTGGGCATCTACTCGGCCATGTGGGAGCTGGTCAAATGAGGGCGGCGACAAGGCATTCCCTGCACATCGGGCGCCGTGAGACCACGCCCCGGCGGACCCGGGTGCGCCGGGGGAGCGTCCTCGCGCTGCTGACGGCCGCGCTCATGGGCCTCACCGGCTGCGGCATGCTGCCCGGGCTCACCGTCGAGCAGATCCCGCTGCCCGCGCCGGGCGGCATCGGGGAATCCATCCGGATCACCGCGAACTTCGACAACGCCCTGAACCTGCCGAGCCGGGCGAAGGTGAAGCTCAACGGCATGGACGTCGGGCAGGTCGACACCATCAGCGCCAAGGACTACAAGGCCGTGGTGACGATGGACGTCAGCAAGGACGCGCGCCTGCCGGTCGGCACCGGCGCCGAACTGCGCCAGGCGACCCCGCTCGGCGACGTGTTCGTCGCGCTGCTGCCGCCGCCCGATGCTCCCGATGGCTACATGGGCAACGGGGACACCCTGACCGGTCCCACCTCCGCGGCGTCCACCGTCGAGGATCTGCTCATCAGCATGTCCGGTGTCGTCGACAGCGGTTCGCTCAACTCGCTGACCATCGTCCTGACGGAGCTGAGCAAGGCCGTCGCGACGAATCCGTCGGACCTGAGCGGAGCCATCAACGGACTGACGACCGGTATCCGCAAGCTCAACCAGAACGCCGGCCGCGTGGACCGCTCGCTGGAGACCACCCGGGTCTTCACCGGCGAGCTCGCGGCCGGACGCGCCCAGATCATGGCGTCGATCAACAAGCTCGGTCCCGCCCTGGAGTCGTTGAACTCGCAGATCGGGTCGATCCTCACGACGCTGGACAAGACCCAGACGGTCACCGCGGCGACCAACGATTTCCTCGACACCGACCAGGACGATCTGGTCGAGATGCTCGAGCACCTGAACACGGTGCTCGCCGGGCTGCGGCAGGCGGCGGGCCCGTTGGGCTCGCTCGCCGACAACCTGCACGTGCTGGTGCCCAAGTGGGCCAAGTCCACGCCGGGTAGCGCGGCGGTCGTGTCGGCGAAGGTCTACTGGCTGAACCCGGGCGTCGGATTCGACTCGGCGAGCAGGCTTCCCGAGGCGTCCGACATCGACCGCGGTTCGGAGGCGCTCCAACAGACCGTCGCCCGGTTGCTCGCCCGGCTGACCGGAACCAGGGGGTGCTGCGGATGAGCGGCGTGGTCGGTTTCCTGCGCAAGCACTCGGTGCTGTTCGGCAACATCGCGCTCGTCGTGGTGATGTTCGTCGGCCTTGCCTACCTGTCGATGGGGGCGCTGAGCTGGCGGCCGCTGGAGAGCAAGTACTCGGTGACCATCGACTTCCCGATCTCCGGCGGCCTGCAGGACACCTCGGGTGTCACGTTGCGCGGAGCCAAGATCGGCGACGTCGAGTCGCTGCAGGTGCAACCTGAGTCGGTGACCGTGAAGGTCTCCATCGACTCGCGGTACAAGATCAACCGTAATTCCAAGGTCGCGGCACTGGGGTTGTCCGCGGCGGGCGAGCAGTACGTCGACTTCCAGCCGACCACCAACGACGGGCCGTACCTGAAAGACGGCGATCGCATCGGTCCGGCGCAGACCGAGGTCACCACGCCGTTCCCGGATCTGCTCGAGTCCTCGCTGGAACTGATCCAGGAGATCGACGCCGAGCAGCTGCGGTCGGCCGTCGACAACCTGCGGATCGCGCTGAACACCGACGACGGCAACAACGACCTCAAGGTCCTGTTCGACTCGGGCGGAACGATCTTCGCCAAGCTCTACACCGCGCTGCCGGAGACCACGCGCCTGATCAAGAACGCCGGCACGATCTTCGAGACGACCTCGCAGATCCAGCCCGACTTCGGCGACACCGTCTCGTCGCTGAGTGACCTGATCAACGCCGCGGCCGCCGCGGACAAGGAACTGCGCACGCTCCTCGACCGCGGACCGTCGCAGATGACGAGCCTCGCCGGATCGATCAACCAACTCACCGATCCGGTGACCAACGTGATGAAGCAGTTCCTCGACATCGCCGAGCAGGGCGCACTGCGCGCCCCGGCGCTGGCGGTGCTGCTGCCGTCGATCCGCGACGCCAGCATCAAGAGCCTCGCCATGTTCCACGACGGCGCGTGGTGGGTCTTGGGTTCGGTGTACCCGCGCCCGGCCTGCAACTACCCGGTCACGCCGCGCCGGCCGACCCAGATCCTCGAATTGGCGGTCCCGGTCAATCTGTACTGTGTGACCGAGGATCCCAACCAGCAGATCCGCGGCTCGGCCAACGCACCACGACCGCCGGGCGACGACACCGCCGGACCGCCGCCGGGCTACGACCCGAACGCGCGCACGGTGCCGCTCGACAAATGACGACTCGACACCCGACGAAGACAAGTTGCGTGACCTGTAGATGACAGACCATGAAAACGACCGAGAGAACGCCGATCTCGAGACCCCGGAGGTGACCGCGGACAGCGGCGTCGACGAGGCCGGCGCGGAGACTCCGGCCACGGACGGCTCGGACGCCTCCGACGCGAAGGTGAGCCTCGACAAGCCCGCGGCGCCGCGCGGCAAGACCGCCCGCCGGTCCGCATCGGGGCCGAAGCAGAGCGCCGCCGAGAAGACCACGGCGTCGTCGACGAGAACCGTGGAGTCACGCGGTTCCGACGACACCGCCTCCGGCGACAAGGAGTTCGCGGTCACCATCACCGCACGCGGCATCCGGCGCGCCGTCGGGGCGCTGCTGGTGATCGCGCTGATCGCCGCCGTCGGGTTCCTCGGCTGGCGGACCTTCACACTGCAGCGCGAGGCCGACGCGTTCGCCGACGCGAAGACCGCGTCCGCCGACTTCGTCGGCAAGCTGGTGACGACGCTCAACGCCGAGAACGCCGGAAACTCCAAGGAGCTGCTCGGACCACTCTCGACCGGCGAGCTGCGCAAGCGGCTGGAGCAGGAGCGCGACGACACCGAGCAGAACGTCGAGGCGCTCAAGATCGAGGTGACCTCGAAGATCAACGTCGTCGCGGTGGAGACGGTCAGCACCGACACCGCCAAGACGGTGGTGATGGCCGAGGTCACCGGCCGCAGCGTGAAACTGCCGACCGGCGGGACCAGTCTCATGGTGTTCCGACTCGACCTGGCCAAGGAAGACGGCAAGTGGCTGGTGTCCAAGGTCGACGGCCCGCCCGGCGCCCCGAGCGGCCAGATCGACCCGTCGCAGTCGCTCCCCGGCGGTGGTGCGCCGCAGCAGAACCAGCCGGCCCCAGCGCCGCAGCCGGGAGGCTAGGACCAGGCGCGAAGAGATCCGGTTGCGCCGGCCCCGAATCCCGGGACAAACGCAGCCGGATTTCTTGTGTCCGTCGAGCTGTCGGCGGACCGTTCAGTCCCGCACCAGGATCGCCACCGGATGTCCGGCGCGCGCGGTGTGCAGATCGACGGTTCCCTCGTGGATGGCCCCGCCGCGCACGTCGCGCCACCGGCCGGCCGGCAGCTCGATCGTCGTCGCCGCCGCGGAGACCGGGTCCAGGCTGTGGGTGAAGCGCGCGGTGATGACCACGACCGACGCGCACTCGCCGGTGCCGCGGGCGAAGGCGACGCCGTGGTCGTGTGCGGCGCCGTCGACGGGTAGGCCGGTGTAGGTGCCGGACGGGCCGAAGGCCTCGGGATGCTCGGCCCGCACACGCAGGGCGTTCCGGACCATCGCGGTCTTCGGGTGGTCCGGCGGGCGGCTGAAGTCGACCGGCCGCCGGTTGTCGGGATCGACGAGGGAGTCCTCCCACCACTCGGTGCCCTGGTAGATGTCGGGGACACCTGGTCCGAGGATGGCGATCGCCTTGCGCGCCAGGGCTTCTTGTTCCCACGCAGGGGTGACGCGGCGGACCAGCTCGGTGACGGCGGCCGCGACCGGGGTGGTGGTGACTTCGTCGATCCAGCGTTCGACCGAGACCTCGAACTCCTCGTCGATCTCGGTCCAGGAGGTGTGCAGCCCGGCCTCGCGGCACGCCTTGCGCGCGTATTCGACCAGGCGGGTGCGCAGCTCGTCGGTGACGATACCGTCCGTCGGCCAGACCCCGAAGATGTTCTGCAGCAGGAAGTATGCGGTCAGGCCGTCGGGGATCTCGGTGTTCAGCCACACCTTCTCGATGAGCAGCGACCACCGCTCGGGGACCTGCGAGAGCAGGGCGATCCGGGCGCGGACGTCCTCGCCGCGTTTGGTGTCGTGTGTGGAGGTCGCGGTCATCGCCAGCGGCCACAGGCGGGCTCGCGCCTCGTTGTGCTCGTGGAAGTCGGCCACCGACAACGCGGGATTCGCCGGGTCGCCGCCCACCTCCTGAGCGGACACCAGGCGCGCGGTGCGGTAGAAGAGGCTGTCCTCGACGCTTTTCGCGGTGACGGCGCCGCAGGTCTGCGCGAGTCGCGAACTCGCGGCGCCCGGACTGCGCGTCGCTCGGACGACGGCGCCGAGCGGCCGCGTCAGCTCCGGCCGCTCCGCGGCGATCTTCACCGCGGCCGTCTCCAACCGCGACCGCAGCGACGGATAGTCGGCGCGGTAGACCCCGAGTGCGGCGATGAGCTCCCCGCACGCCTCGGCGATCGCCTCGGAGTCGGCGGCGGGATCGGCGTGGGTGATGGTGCGGACGAGTCTCCGGAGCTCAGTGGGGAAGGATTCGCGCAACGTGGTCAGTTTCTGCCGGTGCTCCACCGCCTCGATCCAGCGCCCGTCGCCGGTCTCGCCGGTGAGGTGCTCGTGCAGCTCGGTCAGCTGGACGACCCCCGAGGGGGCGACGAAGAGGCCGTCGATGACGCGCATCTGGTCGTACCCGGTGGTGCCCTCGACCGGCAGGCTCGGTTCGAGCGGTTCGTCGGGCGCGAGGATCTTCTCGATGTAGATCAATCGGTCGTCACCCATGTCGGAGCGCAGCCGCTGCAGATAGTGCTGCGGGTCCCACAGGCCGTCCGGATGATCGACGCGCACACCGTCGATCAGGTCCTCGGCGGCCAGATCCCGCAGCCACTGGTGTGTGGCGTCGTAGACGACCGGGTCCTCCTGGCGGAGTGCGGCGAGTTCGTTGACGGTGAAGAAGCGGCGGTACCCGATCAGGCCGCTGTTCCAGGGCACGAGCTTGTAGTGCTGGCGCGCATGGACTTCCGCGGGGGTGCCGTCCCCGGTGCCCGGGGCGACGGGGAAGGAGTGGTCGTAGTAGCGGAGGTTGCCGTGCCGGTCGATCGTGAGCGGACTCAGGTCGCCGTCGGCCGCGACGACGGGCAGGGCGATCTTGCCGCCGGCGCCGTTGTCCGCGGAGAAGTCCACGTCGAAGAACGACGCGTACTGCGAATGCGGTCCGTGGCGCAGCAGGTCGGCGAACCACGGGTTGGCGAGCGCGTCGGCGACGCCGGTGTGGTTGGGCACGATGTCGATGATGAGTCCGAGCCCGCGTTCGGTTGCGGCCCTGCGCAATTCGCGCAGGCCGTCGAGCCCGCCGAGGATGTCGGAGACCGTCGGCGGTGGCAGCCAGTCGTAGCCGTGCGTGGAGCCGGTGGCGGCGGTGCCGATGGGGGACAGGTACACGTGACTGACCCCGAGGTCGACGAGATGGTCCAGGGTGGAGACGACGTCGGCGAAGGTGAAGTCGGCGTTCACCTGGAAGCGGTAGGTCGCGCGCGGTTCCGGCCGCCCCGGTCGGGTGCCCATGGGCCTACGCGGTCTTCCGCAGGACGAGGACGGCCCGGCCGCCGACCGTCACGGTGTCGCCCGCGGACGCGGTCAGCCCCGAATCGCCCGTGGGGCACGTGGTGTCGAGTTCGCCGACCCATTTTAGGCCGTAGGAATCGGGCGGGAGGGTGAAGTCGATCGGCTCATAGTGGGCGTTGAAGCAGATGAAGAACGAGTCGTCGACCACCCGTTCGCCCCGCTCGTCCTTCTCCTCGAGACCGTGGCCGTTGAGGAACACGGCCAGGCTCTTGCCGAATCCGCTGTCCCAGTCCGCCGTGGTCATCTCGACCCCGGCGGGGGTGAGCCAGGCGATGTCGAGGGCCTGGGTGCCCCAGCGAATGGGCTTGCCCGCGAAGAAGCGACGCCGCCGGAACACCGGGTGCGCGGTGCGCAACGCGATCGCCGTGCGGGTGAACTCGAGCAGGTCGTCGTTCTCCTCGGCGAGGGACCAGTCCATCCAGGACAGTTCGTTGTCCTGGCAGTAGACGTTGTTGTTGCCCTGCTGGGTCCGGCCGATCTCGTCGCCGTGCGCCAGCATCGGGGTGCCCTGCGACAGGAACAACGTGGCCAGGATGTTTCGTTGTTGGCGGGCGCGCAGCTCGTTGATCTCGGGATCGTCGGTGGGGCCCTCGACCCCGCAATTCCAGGATCGGTTGTGGCTCTCGCCGTCCCGGTTGTCCTCGCCGTTGGCCTCGTTGTGCTTCTCGTTGTAGGACACCAGGTCGCGCAGCGTGAACCCGTCGTGGGCGGTGACGAAGTTGATGCTGGCCAGCGGCCGGCGCCCGGTCGCCTCGTAGAGATCCGACGACCCGGTGAGGCGGGAGGCGAACTCGCCCAGCGTCGCCGGCTCGCCGCGCCAGTAGTCGCGGACGGTGTCGCGGTACTTGCCGTTCCACTCGGTCCAGAGGGGAGGGAAGTTGCCGACCTGGTAGCCGCCCTCGCCGATGTCCCACGGTTCGGCGATGAGCTTGACCTGGCTGACCACCGGATCCTGTTGCACCAGATCGAAGAACGCCGAGAGGCGGTCCACGTCGTGCAACTCGCGGGCCAGGGTGGAGGCGAGGTCGAAGCGGAAGCCGTCGACGTGCATCTCGAGAATCCAGTACCGCAGCGAGTCCATGATCAGCTGCAGGGTGTGCGGATGCCGGCCGTTGAGGCTGTTGCCGGTGCCGGTGTAGTCCATGTACATGGCGGGATCGTCGTCGACGAGGCGGTAGTACGCGGCGTTGTCGATGCCCCGGAAGCACACGGTCGGACCGAGGTGATTGCCCTCGGCGGTGTGGTTGTAGACCACGTCGAGGATCACCTCGATGCCGGCGTTGTGGAACTCGCGCACCATGGCCTTGAACTCGGTCACCGCGCTGGCCGGCTGGTCGGGGTTCGACGAGTACTCGATGTGCGGCGCGAAGAACCCGAAGGTGTTGTAGCCCCAGTAGTTTCGCAGGCCCTGGTCGCGGAGCACAAAGTCCTGCATGAACTGGTGGACCGGCATCAGCTCGATGGCGGTGACGCCCAGCGACTTCAGGTGGTCGATGATCACCGGGTGGCAAAGCCCGGCGTAGGTGCCCCGGAGGTGCTCGGGCACACCGGGATGCGTCATGGTCATGCCCTTGACGTGGGCCTCGTAGATGACCGTCTTGTGGTACGGGCGGTTCGGGGAGCGGTCGTTCTGCCAGTCGAAGTAGGGGTTGATGACCACCGACACCATGGTGTGCCCGAGCGAGTCGAGGCCCGGCAGGTCGTCCGACGATCCGGCGACCGGCGGGGAGTCGTGGGGTGCCTGGTCCGGCTCCGGCCCGGCCGCGGGTTCCCCGGAGTCCTCGGGCTCGTCTGCGCTCTCTGCTTCCTCGGCATCCGCGGTCGCGTCAGGGGACCCGTCCACGCCGGTGGACTCCGGCGAGGCGCCCTCGGCCTGATCCGGCGCGGCCGACGCCTCGGCGGCGTCCCCGGGATCGGGGGACCCGTCGCCTGCGACCTCGTCTGCCCCGGCATCCGGCAGGCGATAGGAGAACAGCGAGGCGTCGCCGTCGAAGTCGCCGTAGAAGGCCTTGCCGTACGGGTCGAGGAGCAGCTTGCTCGGATCACATCGCAGTCCGCGCGAGGGATCGTAGGGGCCGTACACGCGGTACCCGTAGAACTGTCCGGGCCCGATGTTGGGCAGGTAGCAGTGCCAGCAGTAGCCGTCGACCTCGTCGAGGCGGATGCGGCGTTCCTTGCCGTCCCGGTCGATCAAGCAGAGCTCGACGGCCTCGGCGACCTCGGAGAACAGCGAGAAGTTGGTGCCGGCGCCGTCGTAGGTGGCGCCGAGCGGATACGGCGTGCCCGGCCAGACCGGTATCGGCGCCGGCTCGGGTTCGACCAGGGCGTCGGCCTGGATCGGGTCGTCCGGCATCGGCACCGCGGGCGACACGGTGCCACCGGCGGCGGTGTCGCCCGCCACGGTGTCACCGGATGAGGAGTCTCCCGGGGACGGGGCGCCCGCGCCGGGATCATCGGAGTCCGGCGCCTGCTGCTCCGGGGTCGGCGATACGGTCATGCCCGGCTTCCTGACGACGTCATGCACCGACCCTAGTCGGGTCGGGCCGGGCGGTCATCTCGGAGAGATTTGCCCCGCGGCAGTCCGCGTTACGACCGCAAGGATGGTGTGCGGTGGTGAATGGGCAGGTCAGGGTACGTCGGGGCCGGCCCACGGGATGGCGAGCGCCATCTGGCGCCCCAGCTCGTCGATGAGGCTGCGGACGAAGGTCGCGCTCAGGTGGTGCGGGTCCTTGTAGACGGTGATGTTGCCGACGATGGCCGGACAGAAATCGTCGGTGCAGATGCCCTCGGACATGTCCAGCGGGTGGAAGTCCGGTCGGGTCGCGGCCAGTTCGAGAGCGGGGTCATCGGGTGCCAGGACGGCCGCGCGCCGGGAGCCGCAGCTCTCCGCGTCGCCGCCGTCGGCGAGGCAGATGGGCGTGTCGATCGTCCCCTTGGCGTTCTTCGGCCACGGGGTGTCCCGCATGCCGAACACCGGGATCCCGGCGTCGAGGAACCGGTCGAAGATCGGGACGTAGTCCGGCGGAACCCAGTCCCCCGGCTTGTAGTCGCGCGGGCGCGTCGAGTTGGTGAAGACCGCGTCGGGCTTGTCGGCGATGATCTCCTCGATGACGCGCTGACCCCAGTCGTAGCACTCGGGGTAGGGCACCCCGCGCTGCTTGGGGACCTTGTTCGTCGACAACGGGCAGCCCATCTTCAGGTACGTCTTGACCTTGAAGCCGTTGCGCTTGCCGAGCGTGTCGAGCGCCGAGATCCACATCTCGGCGTGTGAGCCGCCGGCGAGGGCGATCGTGCGCGTCGCGTTGGGATCGCCGTAGACGCCGACGTGGATCTCGTTGTCGGTGAAGTCGCTCATGAAGCCGTCGGTGGACGTCTCGGGGAAGTCCTGGATCACCTCGAGCGCCGACGGCTGCGGGTCCACGGCCGGCACGGGCCACCCCTCGAGGAGGGCCCGGGCGCCGGGGTAGAGGCGCGGGTCGAGATTCTTGGTGTCGACGACGATGTTGTCGACGTGCCGCTCCCACAGCTTGATCCCGACACCCGCGACGACCGTTCCCGCGACGAGGATCGCGGTCACCACCGAGGTGTAGGACAACCACCGCGAACGGCCCTGCCGGTCTCCGCGCGCCAGCGCCGAGCGGTCGCCCTCACGCAACGGGTCCTCGATGTAGCGCTTGGTGAGCCACGCCAGCCCGATGGACACCGCGAGGATGCCGACGCCCTCGATGAAGTTCGCGTGGTTCTTGTCGCGCCAGGTCAGGTAGAAGATGAGCAGCGGCCAGTGCCACAGGTACAGCGAGTAGGCGATCGTGCCCAGCCACACCGGCCAGGTGGAGGCCAGCGCGCGGTTGGCGACCGGCATGACGTCGGGCGCGGCGTGTGCGCCGTGGGCGGGTAGCTGCAGCGCGGTCGCGCCCGCCCAGATGATCACCAGCGTCGCGCCGACCGGGAACAGCGCCATCGGGCCCGGGTACTCGTTGACGCCGTCGATCCACCAGCCGCAGCTGATGATCAGCCCGAGGGCCCCGACCGTGGCGAGGTTGCGCACCCAGTTGGGGACCCTGAGGGACGGCAGCCAGATCGCGAGCAGACCGCCGACGAGCGGCTCCCACAGTCGCGAGATCGTCGAGTAGTAGTTGTACGGCTGGTTGATCGCCATGCCGCGGTGCGCCCACCAGAACGACCCGAGGGCGACGACGAGGACCGCCGCGAAGACCAGGACCTTGATCACGCGCGGATCGGCGAACGGGCGGACGGCCTTCGCGAGCAGCTTCAGAAGACCCGCGAAGAGCAGCGCGACGACCAGCGTCAGGACGAAGAACTGCCCCTGCATGGACATCGACCAGATGTGCTGCAGCGGGCTGTTCGCCGAGCTCGCGGCCAGGTAGTCCTGGGAGTTCTCGGCGAGGTACCAGTTCTGGTAGTACAGCGCGCTGGCCACGATCTCGTGGCCGATGTTGGCCCAGCGCGTGTCGGGCAGGATGAGCACCGTCAGCACCGTCACGGCGAGCAGCACGGTGATCAGCGCCGGCAGGAGGCGTCGGAGCAGTCGCTTGAGCCGCGGCCACGGGTTGAGGGTGTCGCGGAAGGTGACGTGCGGCTTCTGGGCGTAGATCGCATGCCGCAGGAGTGACCCGATGAAGAAGTAGCCCGACAGGGTGAGGAAGACGTCCACGCCGCCGGAGACCTTGCCGAACCACACGTGGAAGCAGGCCACGAGGGTGATGGCGATGCCGCGCAGACCGTCGAGGTCGGTGCGGTAGGCAGGCGTCGTCGGCGTCGAGGGGGCCGACTCCGGCGCCACTACTCGGGTCGTCGATGCCACGCGGGACTCTTTCGGGTCGGGAACGGTTTCGGCCGGGTAGCAATGTACCCGCCGAATCTGTGAAAACCCGACTCCACCGGTCCCGACACCCGGGTGGGATGGGTCACCGCCGGTCGGGGGCCTACGAGCGGCGGCGGGTGCGCGCGCCGTCGAGGATGACCTCGAGCCCGTCGGCGAACTCGCCGCCGAAGTCGCGCCCGGACGGCCCGATCACCCCGAGTCGCTCCATCTGGGCCCGGGTCTGCTCTTCGATGGTCAGGCCGATGACGAGCTGGCAGATCGCGGTGCTCACCGCCTCGGCGTCGCGGAGGGACAGCCCGCCGGTGTGCGCGGCGGCGGCGATGTCGGCGGCGATGGCTTTCGTGGACAGCCCGCTGGCCCAGCTCGACGAGACGACCTCGGCGCTGTCGGGCACGTCGAGCAGCGCTGCGCGCATGCCGGTGGCCAGCAGATTCAGTCGTTCGTCCCAGGGCAGGTCGGCGGGCGGGATCGCCACCGCGCCGAGGATGTCGTCGGCGAGCGCGGCGAGCAGCGTCTGCTTGTTGGGGAAGTGCCAGTACAGGGCGTTGGGGCTGACCCCGAGCTCGGCGGCCAGGCGGCGCATCGACAGGTCGGCCAGGCTGTGCTCGCGGAGGATGTCGCGGGCTGCGCGGAGGACGTCGGTGCGGCTGTTGCTCATCGAGGTCAGCGTAGTGACCGCCGCCCGCGCGGCCGGCGGCCGCGTCCCCTCTGCCAGGTCCCGGTCGGTGTCCGTCCGTGTCGCCTGTACACCGTCCAGGAGTTGCCTGTACGGTGTCCAGGACACCTGGACGGTGTACAGGTGATGCCGTCCACACGCGCAGGGGAGAGTGAGGAGACGTTCGTCGTGGACCACGCGGAGATCAGCCGTGTCGACGCCGACCACATCTGGCACCCGTATGGCGCACTGCCCGCCGCGACCCGCCCGCTCGTCGTGACCTCCGCGTCGGGGGTCCGCCTCGAACTCGCCGACGGCCGGACGGTGGTCGACGGCATGAGCTCGTGGTGGGCGGCGATCCACGGCTACCGGCACCCGCGTCTCGACGCCGCGGCCGCCGTCCAGCTCGGCCGGATGTCGCACGTGATGTTCGGCGGCCTGACCCACGAACCGGCCGCCCGGCTCGCCCGACTGCTCGTCGAGCTCACCCCGGAACCCCTGCAGAAGGTCTTCTTCTGCGACTCCGGCTCGGTCTCGGTGGAGGTCGCGGTCAAGATGGCGTTGCAGTACTGGCGCAGCCGCGGGCAGTCGCGGCGCACCCGATTGCTGACCTGGCGCGGCGGCTACCACGGCGACACGTTCACCCCGATGAGCGTCTGCGACCCCGAGGGCGGCATGCACTCGATGTGGACGAAGGTCCTCGCCGAGCAGGTCTTCGTCGACGCCCCGCCCGCCGACTTCGACGCCGGGTACGTGGCGATGCTCGACGCCGCGGTCGCCGAGCACCGTGACGAACTCGCCGCGGTCATCGTCGAGCCGGTGGTCCAGGGCGCCGGGGGCATGCGCTTCCACGACCCCGCATACCTGTCTGCGCTCCGCGACATCTGCGACCGTCACGACGTGCTGCTGATCTTCGACGAGATCGCCACCGGATTCGGCCGCACCGGAACGCTTTTCGCCGCCGACTCGGCACGGGTCGCACCCGACGTCATGTGCGTCGGCAAGGCCCTCACCGGCGGATACCTGACGCTCGCCGCGACGCTGTGCACGACGCGCGTCGCCGAGGCCATCAGCGCCGGGGAGGCCGGCGGCCTCGCCCACGGACCGACTTTCATGGCCAATCCGCTGGCGTGCGCGGTGGCCGTCGCCGCCATCGAACTGCTGCTGGAGACGCCCTGGGCCTCGCGGGTCGCCGAGATCGAGGCGCGACTCGCCGGCGGACTCGCGCCCCTTCGCGAGGTGGACGGCGTCGTCGACGTGCGGGTGAAGGGCGCGATCGGTGTGGTCGAACTCGACCGCCCGGTGGACATGTCGGCCGCCACCGAGGCCGCCGTCGACGCCGGGGCCTGGCTCAGGCCGTTCCGCAACCTCGTCTACACGATGCCGCCGTTCGTCTGCGCACCTGACGACGTCGATCTCATCGTCGCCGGAATCCATGCCGCGGTGCACGCCACGCTCGTCGAGACCTCCTGTGCCACGGTCGAACTCGCGGGGGCGCGGTCATGACGCTCGCATCGGATCGGCCGTTCGCCCCGGGCGGCCCCGGCACGGGACCGGATGCCACGGGCGAGGTCGGCCTCGCCTGGCTCGCCGGGGCGGCCCGCGACCGCGCGGCGGCCGGTCTCCATCGCGACCCCCATGTCCGGCGGGACGGCGCCGCGGAGATCAACCTCGGCTCGAACGACTACCTCGGCCTCTCGGCCCACCCGGACGTCATCGCCGGGGCGCGGGAGGCCGCCCGGCGGTGGGGTGGCGGTTCGACCGCGTCGCGACTGGTGGTCGGCACGACGCAGGCCCACGTCGACCTCGAGAACGAGCTGGCCGACTTCCTCGGGTTCGAGGCGGCGCTGGTCTTCTCGTCCGGTTTCCTGGCCAACATCGGCGCCGTCACCGCACTCGCGGGGCGCGGCGACCTGATCGTCAGCGACACCGGCAGCCACGCGTCGCTGATCGACGGGTGCCGGCTCTCCCGCGCGCGGGTGGTCGTCGTCGACCGCGGCGATCACGAGGCGGTGCGCGCCGCTCTCGCCGATCGGACCGAACAGCGTGCGCTCGTCGTCACCGACTCCGTCTACAGCATCGACGGCGACCCCGCCCCGATCGCCGACCTCTACGCCGCCGCACGCGCCCACGGCGCGGTGCTTCTCGTCGACGAGGCGCACGCGGTCGGCGTGCGCGGGCCCGGTGGTCGGGGCATCGTCGCCGAGCACGGACTCTCCGGCGCGCCCGACCTGGTGGTCACCTCGGTGCTGTCCAAGTCGCTGGGGTCGCAGGGCGGGGTGGTGCTCGGCACCGGTCTGCTGCGGTCGCACCTCGTCGACTGCGCGCGCACGTTCATCTTCGACACCGGGCTCAACCCGGCGGCCGTGGGCGCCGCGCGCGCCGCGCTCGGCGTAGTGCGGGCGAACCCGGATCTGCCGGACCGGCTGCGCGCCAACGCCCGTCACCTGGCCAGGGCCTGTGGGGCGGAGGAACCGCAGGCCGCGGTCATCTCGATCATCGTCGGCGACCCGCAACGCGCCGTGGCCGCGGCGGCCGCATGCCGCGACCGCGGCGTGCTCGTCGGATGCTTCCGTCCGCCGTCGGTGCCGCCGGGAACCTCGCGGTTGCGCATCACGGTGCGCGCCGACCTCGACACCGCGACCCTCGACCACGTCGCCGGGGTCGTCGACGAGGCGCTGCGACAGGTGGGGGTGCGATGACCGCGCGCGGACGCGTCCTCGCGATCACCGGCACCTCGACCGACGTCGGCAAGACCGTGGCGACCGCGGCACTGGCGGCCGCCGCGCGGGCGGGTGCGCCGACCACTGTGGCCGTGTGCAAGCCCGTCCAGACCGGGGTCGCCCCGGGCGAACCCGGTGACCTCGCCGAGGTCGCTCGTCTCGCCGGCCCGGTCACGACCGTCGAGTGCTATCGCTATCCGGAGCCCCTCGCGCCCGACACCGCGGCCCGCCGAGCGGGGCTGCCGTTCGCCGATCCCGCCGTGATCGCCGGCGAGATCGACCGCCTCGCAAGCACTTACGAGCTGACCCTGGTCGAGGGTGCGGGCGGGGTCATGGTCCGGCTGGGGGAGACCGCGACCCTGCTCGACGTCGCGGGCCCGGTCCTGGACCCGGCAACGGCCGACGGCGTGCTCGTCGTCGTGAACCCCGGCCTCGGTGCGCTCAACCATGCCGAGCTGACCGTCGACGCCATCCGCGCCCGTGGCCTGCGCCCGGCGGGCCTGGTGATCGGGTGGTGGCCGGAGGAGCCCGATCTCGCCATGCGGTGCAACCGCGACGACCTGCCGCGGGTGACCGGCGTGCCGGTGGTCGGGGTGCTGCCCGCCGGTGCCGGCGAGCTCGACCCCGCGGGGTTCGGCCGTCTCGCACCCACCTGGTTCGACCCAGAGTGGCTCGACGGTCTCCGCACGGTGGCCGTCCGCCCCGAACCCGCCACCCCCGCAGACCTGCCGGAACAGCTCATCCGGACCTGAAAATCTCTACCGCACCGGCACTTTCGCCGGATCACCAGCAAGGAGTTCCACCAGTGACCCAGGCAACCGTTGACGCAGCCCGCGACGTCCGGGCGTCCGACGACATCCTCGCGATCGCCCGCGAGCAGGTGCTCGAGCGTGGCGAGGCCCTCACCGAGGAGCAGGTGCTCACCGTCCTGCGCCTGCCCGACGACCGTCTCACCGAGCTGCTGCAGCTGGCCCACGACGTCCGGATGCGGTGGTGCGGTCCCGAGGTCGAGGTCGAGGGCATCATCTCGCTCAAGACCGGCGGATGCCCGGAGGACTGCCACTTCTGTTCGCAGTCCGGCCTGTTCGCCTCCCCGGTGCGCAGCGCGTGGATCGACATCCCGTCCCTGGTCGAGGCGGCCAAGCAGACCGCCAAGACCGGTGCCACCGAGTTCTGCATCGTCGCCGCGGTCCGCGGCCCCGACAAGCGGCTGCTGAGTCAGGTCGCCGCGGGCATCGAGGCGATCCGCAACGAGGTCGACATCCAGATCGCCTGCAGCCTGGGCATGCTCACCCAGGAGCAGGTCGACCAGCTGCGCGACATGGGCGTGCACCGCTACAACCACAACCTGGAGACCGCGCGCAGCCACTTCCCGAACGTCGTGACCACCCACACCTGGGAGGAGCGCTGGGACACGCTGCGGATGGTCCGCGAGGCCGGTATGGAGGTGTGCTGCGGCGGCATCCTCGGCATGGGCGAGACGCTCGAGCAGCGCGCCGAGTTCGCCGCGGAGCTGGCCGAACTCGAGCCGGACGAGGTGCCGCTGAACTTCCTCAACCCCCGCCCCGGCACGCCTTTCGGGGATCTCGACGTGCTGCCCGCCACCGAGGCGCTGAAGGCCGTCGCCGCGTTCCGCCTCGCACTTCCGCGCACCATCCTGCGCTTCGCCGGCGGCCGCGAGATCACCCTGGGCGACCTCGGGGCCAAGCAGGGCATCCTCGGCGGCATCAACGCCGTGATCGTCGGCAACTACCTGACGACGCTGGGGCGGCCGGCCGAGGACGATCTCGACCTGCTGAACGACCTGTCGATGCCGATCAAGTCGTTGAACGACACGATCTGACGTCGACCCTCGCGACGATCGGTAGCGTGTTCACTCATGATCGACACCGTCCCGGGCCCGCTCGCCGAACCGTGTAGGTACGGCGTGTACACGGGTATCGAACTGGAACTGCAGTCACCCGACGCGATCCCGCCCGCCGCGCGCCTGGGCCTGGAACCGCCGCGCTTCTGCGGACAATGCGGGCGGCGCATGGTGGTGCAGGTCCGTCCCGACGGTTGGAGCGCACGGTGCTCCCGCCACGGCACGGTCGACTCCGCCGAGTTGGGCCGCCGGTGACCCCGCGCGTCGAACGCCCGGTATCGGTGCTGGTCGCCATGACCGTGGCGGTGGTGCTGATGGGCGCCATCGCCGGCATGGTCTGGGGTGTGCTCACCCCGCCGACCACCGGCGTGGTCGTCCGTGGGCTCACCCCCGCGCTGGTCACCACCGACTTCGGCGGCGTCGCGGCCTTCGCCCTCACGATGTTCGGCTACGGCGCGGCCGCGGCCCTCGTCGTGTGGATCGCGGTGCGGGCCTGGCGCGGCGTGGTCGGCTTCCTCGTGCCGGTCCTCGGCACGGTGGCCGGTTCCGCGGTCGCGGCCGAGACCGGGATGTGGCTGGCGGGCATGCGATTCGACGACGACGTGACCGCGTTGCCGGTCTCGTCGGTATACGAGGTCGCTCCCGAGTTGTGGCTCGAGGGCGGAACCAGTGTCGGGTACAGCTCCCCGTGGATTCTCCTCATCTGCGCGCCGTTCGCCTTCGCGATCGTCTACCTGGTGTGTGTGTTGTCCGCGCGCACGGCCGATCTCGGCGTCGGAGACCTGCCCGACGACCCGTTCGCCGAGCCGGCCGGAGCAGAGCTCACATCGGGGGACGCAGCGTCGCGAACTCGTCTGTGACGCGTAATTCGTTGTCGGCGAAGGCGTACAGCGCCGGCGGGCGACCGCCGGCACGGCCGGTCTTGCCGACGGTGCCGGTGGACACCACCACGGCGCGTCGGCTCAGGATGCGCAACAGGTTCGTGGTGTCGACCGGGTAGCCCAGCGCCGCGCAGTAGATCTCCGACAGCTCCGACATCGGAAAACGTTTGGGCGCGAGGGCGAAAGCGATGTTCGTGTACGAGAGTTTCGCGGCGAGCCGGTGCCGGGCCGTCTCGATGATCGCGGCGTGGTCGAACACGACCTCGGGGAGGGCGTCGACGGCAAACCAGCCGGCGCCGCCGGGAAGGCCGGACGACGCGTCGGACGGGACGAGCCCCAGGTAACTCGATGCGATCGTGCGGATACCGGGGACCCGATGGGGGTCGGAGAACACCGACAGTTGTTCGAGATGGGCGACGTCGCGGACGCCCATCGTCTCGGTGACGAGACGGCGTGCGCTGGCCGACAGGTTCTCGTCGTCGGCGACGTCGCCGCGGGGCAACGACCACCGCCCGGCAGGGACCTCCGAGAGCAGGACGCTCAGCACCGGGTGCGCGGCATCGGCGTCGGCCGGCGTGCGGACCTGGAAGACGACGGGCAGCACCTCGACCCGCAGACCGGCGCCGCGCTCGTCGGCCGGGTGCGTATCGGCGTGGGGCCCACCGGAGGAGGGGCCGTCGGTGGAGGAGGAGTCGGTCCCGGCGGCTGGCATGCGGTGATTGTATGGCCCCGGCGCGTGTCCGCGACGCAGGAACGATCCGACGCGGCGCCCGCCCCGTCAGGCGGGTCGTGCGGTGAGCACGCGCGCCTCGCCGTCGGTGATCGCGATCGTGTGCTCGCTGTGGGCGCCGCGCGAACCGTCGAACGACCGGATGGTCCAGCCGTCGGCGTCGAACTTGATGCGTTCGGTACCCAGCGTGAACCACGGTTCGAGCGCCAGGGTCAGTCCCGGCCGCAGCTTCATCCCGCGTCCGGGCCTGCCGATGTTCGGCACGTGCGGGTCCTCGTGCATGGTCCGGCCGAGTCCGTGCCCGCCGAACTCGGTGTTGACCCGGTACCCGCGCGACTTCGCGACGGCGCCGATCGCTGCGGAGATGTCGCCCAAGCGGGCCCCGGGCCGGGCCGCGTCGATCGCCGCGCGCAGCGCCTCCTCGGTGGCGGCGACCAGGCGCTGGTCCTCGGGGCGGGGCGTGCCGACGATGACGCTGCGCGCGGAGTCGGCCACCCAGCCGTCGATGGAGACCGCGATGTCCATCGACAGCAGGTCGCCGTCGGCGAGCACGTAGTCGTGGGGGAGCCCGTGCAGTACCGCGTCGTTGACCGACAGGCAGATGACGTTGCGGAACGGGCCGTTGCCGAAGGACGGTGCGTAGTCCCAGTAGCAGGACTCGGCGCCGCGCTCGGCGATCATCTCGCGGGCGCGCTGCTCGAGGTCGAGCAGGTTGACACCGACGTCGGCGCGTTCGGCGAGGTCGGCGAGGAGTTCGGCGATGAACGCGCCGGTGACCGCCATCGCCTCCACCTCGGACGGTGTCTTGAGCTCGACCATGTTCTCGGGTTCCCTTCGGTGGCTGCGTCGATCATCGGCAGATGAATCCCGGTATAGAAATACCGGGGCGTACCGGTATATTCATACCGCATCGGATAGGATCTGCCCATGGTCCGCAACCCGTTGACTCCCGAGCAGATCGCCGCCGGACGCCGGTTGGGTGCCCGGTTGCGTGAACTCCGCGGCGAGCGCCCGCTGGCCGAGGTCGCCGTACACGCGGGGATCTCGCCGGAGACGCTCCGCAAGATCGAGACGGGTCGTATGCCCACCCCGGCATTCGCGACGATCGCGGCGCTCGCGCGGTCGCTGGAGACGTCCCTCGACGATCTGGCCGTCGTTCTCGACGGCGAAGAGGTTGCTCGCGCGGGATGACTCCGCAGCCCTCGTCTTCGACTGTCATCCGACGCGCTGATGCGTGAATGACGTGCCCCGTCCCGCGTGGGGCGGCGGGAATAGGTCCGGTGTGGCGAATGTTACGATGCATAGCGTTTTCGACCATGAGTCGAAAACCTGCCTCGGACACACGGCCCGTGATCCGGGGAACCGACGACCCGGCGGAGCATGCGTCGGGGAGCCAGAGGAGTGGCAATGAGCATCACCAGTGATCGTCCGGCGGCCGTCACCGCGACCGGACTCCTCGATGCCGAGTGGTACGACGCTCCCGGCGGCTACGCCGGCGTCGAGCCGACCCAGGAGTGGGCGGACGAGGTCCGACGCCTCGCCCGCGCCCGCAACGCGACGCTGCTCGCGCACAACTACCAACTGCCGGCCATCCAGGACGTCGCCGACCACGTCGGTGACTCGCTCGCGCTCTCGCGCATCGCCGCCGAGGTCGACTCCGACGAGATCATCTTCTGCGGCGTCCACTTCATGGCCGAGACCGCCAAGATCCTCAGCCCCGAGAAGCGCGTCCTGATCCCGGACGAGCGCGCCGGGTGCTCGCTCGCCGACTCGATCACCGCCGACGAGCTGCGCGCCTGGAAGGCGGAGTTCCCCGACGCGATCGTGGTGTCGTACGTGAACACCACCGCCGAGGTGAAGGGCCTGACCGACATCTGCTGCACCTCGTCGAACGCCGTCGACGTGGTCGCCTCGATCGACCCCGACCGGGACGTGCTGTTCCTGCCCGACCAGTTCCTCGGCGCACACGTCAAGCGGGAGACCGGCCGCGACAACATCCACATCTGGGCGGGCGAGTGCCACGTGCACGCCGGCATCAACGGCGACGAGCTCGCCGACCAGGCCGCCTCGCACCCGGACGCCGACCTGTTCATCCACCCCGAATGCGGCTGTGCCACCTCGGCGCTCTACCTGGCCGGTGAGGGCGCGGTGCCCTCCGACCGGGTCAAGATCCTCTCGACCGGCGGCATGCTCGACGCCGCCCGGGAGACCGGCGCCAAGCAGGTTCTCGTCGCCACCGAGGTCGGCATGCTGCACCAGCTGCGCAAGGCCGCACCCGGCGTCGACTTCCAGGCCGTCAACGACCGCGCGTCCTGCCCGTACATGAAGATGATCACGCCGGCCGCGCTGCTGCGCTGCCTGCGCGAGGGACGCGACGAGGTGTTCGTCGACGCCGACGTCGCCGACAAAGCCCGTAAGAGCGTCGAGCGCATGATCGCGATCGGCAACCCGGGCTCGGGCGAGTGACCCTCGGGGGAGCAGACACGGTGAGCGACGGATTCATCGGACAGGAGGCGGCCGGCGGGGCGCTCGAACTCGTCGTCGACGACGAGATCCGGGCGCTCATCCGGACCGCACTCGACGAGGACCTGCGGTACGGGCCCGATGTCACCACGGCCGCAACCGTCCCCGCGGGAGCAGTCGTCGACGCCGCGATCGTCAGCCGCGCGCATGGTGTGATCGCCGGCGTGCCGGTGGTCGAGGCGGTCTTCGACGAGGTGATCGGGGCGGGCGAGTACACGATCACGTCGCGCGTCGACGACGGAACCCGCGTCGAACCCGGCACCGTCGTACTCGCCGTCCACGCTCCGACGCGAGCGCTGCTGACCGCGGAACGCACGGCGCTCAACCTGATCTCGCACCTGTCGGGGATCGCCACGACCACCGCGGCCTGGGTGGCGGCGGTGGAGGGTACGGACGCCCGAATCCGCGACTCGCGCAAGACACTTCCGGGTCTGCGGCATCTGCAGAAGTACGCGGTTCGTGCCGGCGGGGGAGTCAACCACCGGATGGGGCTCGGCGACGCCGCCCTCATCAAGGACAACCACGTCGTCGCCGCGGGTTCGGTCGCCGCGGCGCTGGAGGCGGTCCGGGCGGCGGCGCCGGGCCTACCGGTCGAGGTCGAGGTCGACTCGCTGACCCAGCTCGACGAGGTCCTCGGACTCGAACCGCAGTTGGTCCTGCTGGACAACTTCGAGCCGTGGGAGACCCAGATGGCCGTCCAGCGCCGCAACACCCGTTCGCCGGGCACCAAGCTGGAGAGCTCGGGAGGCCTGTCGCTCGACGTCGCGGCCGACTATGCCCGCACCGGCGTCGACTACCTGGCCGTGGGCGCCCTGACGCACTCCGTCACCGTCCTGGACCTCGGTCTGGACATCCCGACGCCCTAGGTCGCTCGGCTACCCGGTGTCGGTTCGGACGTCGACGTCGAAGACCTCCGTCCGGGCGATCACCCGGTTCCGTTCGTCCGCGAGCGCCACCCGGCGCGGATCGGCGAGATAAGCCTCGAGTGCGTCGCGGTCGGCGATGCGCAGGACCTGCACCTCGTGCGGCGAGCCGTCGTGTCCGTCACCGACCACTCGGCTGAGCACGACGCCTTTGTGCTCGGGGAGCAGGCCGAGAACGGTGTCCTCGTATCGGGTCAGGGCTTCGGCCGTGTCGGCGCGCGCCCAGAGCAGGCAGCAGAGGTGGATCGGCGATAGTGAGTTCGGCACTACCGGAGGCTATCGAGGTGGACCGCGACCGGCGACGGGCTTGTCGGCGTCGTCCGCCGGTATGACTTGCACATCATCTCGCATCGTCTTTGGCCAGCCAGCCAGCCAGCCAGCCGGCGAGCCAGCCAGCCAGTCACTCACGCACCTCGCTGTGGCTGATCGAGATGCGCTGGCCGCTGGTCCCACCTCCCCAAGGGTTCTGGGCTCGTTTGGCCGACGACTCGGGACCGCCGGAATCCTGTGCCAGCTGATCGTCATCTCAGATGCGGTCAGAGGGTGGCGAGTAGCTCCATGAGGTGGGCCTCGACGAGGGAGGGCCGGGATAGGGGTGGTCCGGATCGTGGTGGTCGGACGTCGATGACGTGACTGGTTTGCGACCATGAGCGGCGCGCGTCTTGGTGGTGGGTCGGCTCGGGGCGCGACTGGTCTGGGCGTGCTTGATCGCCGGACCTTGTTAGTGGTCCGTGGATTTCGTCGCGCACGGTGTTCAGATGCTCTGCGAACCGCCGGGGTATGTCGGGTCGGCGGTTGAGGCACTCGGGGTTGGGCGGTGCGCCGGGTTCGGCGTTCAATCGCCAGGCGCAGCGGCCTTCGTCGGGTCCGGATCGGGCGATGCGGGTGGTGTATTGGCCGGGGTGGTCGCCGACCATTCGGTTGTGGCGTGGGCAGGCGGGGGCGAGGTCGTCGATGTCGGTGAGACCACCCTTCGCCCAATCCTTGTGGGCGTGATGCATGTCGACGTGGGTAGCGGGCTGATCACACCCGGGCGCCGAACATACTTCACCGTCGGGGCGGGCGAAGGAGACGAGGCGCTGTTCACGGGTGGCGAGACGCTTTCCCCGCCCGAAGTGCAGCGGGACAGCGGTGGCGTCTTTGAAGATCGCCAACCACGGTTGGACCTCACCGGCCATCGCGATCAGGTCCGGGATGGGGGGTGCCGGTGGCGGTGGTGGCGAGTCCGGCTTCGCGGATCAGGTCGCCGAGGTCGGCTTTGATGATCAGTTGCACGGGCAGTCCGCGATGCGACGTCCCGAGTGCGCCGTCGGCGAAGCCTGCGGCGAGTGCAGCGTCGAGCGCGTCGTGATTGGTCTGGGCGAGGGTGCGGCCGTCGCGGTCGGCTGCGGTGGCCAGGGCGTCGGGGTCGGCGGCACCGGCCGGCCCGCTGGGCGAGGCGGGGTCGTCGGGGTTGTTGAGTCCGGGTTTGCCCCACACGGCGAACATCATGGTGAGTCGGGCGGCGAGTTCGGGGGTGAGGGTGCCGGAGATCTTGGCGGTGCCATCGGCGCGTTGCCGACCGATCCACAGGTTGCGGCGTCGTTTCTGGTCGGTGTCATCAGCCAATGTGCCGTCGGGATCGAGGTGTGCCAGCAGCCGGGCACCGAGTTGGGTGATGTCGGCGGGTGTGTGGTCGGTGGCGATCTCGGCCATCTGTCGCTCGGCCGCGACTTTCACGTCGTGGTCGATTCCGTGGGGAATCTGGTCGAGGACATCGAGGGCGGCCTGCACGTGCGCGGAACCGACCGCTCCTGCGGCGAAAGCCTCAGCCAGGGTCGGGTTTTCGGGTTCCAGTATGTCGCCGCCGAGGCTGGTGCGGGTCGCGGTGGCGTCCATGTGCTTACGGCGTCGCATCGGGTTGGAGACGCGTAGCCGGTGGGTCATGTACTGCATGAGTGTTCGGCACCCCGCTTTGCGGGGCAGGTCGCGGGCCTCGGCCTGATCGATCTGCCGGTCACCGGCAACAGTCAAGCGTGCGATCGCTTTCTCGGTATCGGCGGCCACTTCAGCGAGTTCGGCATCGGTACACGGCGACAGATCCACCGACTGCATTTCGTCGAGGATCGCGTGCAGCTCGCTCACCAACTCGACGGCACGCGGTTGCGGCGTCGCGGACTCGTCAGACATGGCCAACCCCCCAAGAACCGTTGCTGCGAATGTACGTTCGAGTGTACACGAAAACCGGGCTGCGCTGGATTTGAATCATATTGTCGCACAGAGTATTAATACGATACGCGGGCGGCGGGAACTGTCGGTGTGCTGTGATAGGCGCCATTCAATCCGGCTGACCACAGACATCAGGCCGGCGTGTGGGCACCTTCCCGACACCTACGCGCCGTGGTCGAGCAGCGAGTCGCCAGGATGTGCGCGCCACACGCGCTAGTCGCGGTGCCCACTGATCGCAGTCGAGGGTCGTCACCGAACGAAAACAGGGCGTCCTCCTCTTTCGCGATGCGCCGGTGGAGTCCGTCGACCTCGCTCCGGCATCCGGCCCGCTCGCTTCGCTCCCGGCGCCTGGCTCCACCTCAGGAGAACCCCGCATCACCCGCACCAGAAACCCGCTGGCACCCGACACGTATCCTTGTTGGGTAAATCAGCAGCCACCAGGAGAGATCATGCTCGCCCGAATTGACCTGCGCGGTAGCACGCCGACACTCGCCGAGTTGCGTCGTGCGCTGCCCCGCGGGGGTACCGATGTCAATGCCGTCCTCGACACGGTGACACCGGTCGTGCATGCGGTGGCGGAGAACGGCAGCAGTTCTGCGCTCGACTACGGCGAGAAGTTCGACGGTGTCCGCCCCGCGTCGGTGCGGGTGCCCGCTCGGGTCATCGCCGATGCTCTGGCCGGGCTGGACCCGCAGGTCGCCGAGGCGCTGCGCGAGTCGATCGCCCGCGCGCGCAAGGTGCACGCCGATCAGCGCCGGGAGACCACCCGCACCCAGGTCGTCGACGGCGGCGTCGTCAGCGAGAAGTGGATTCCGGTGCGCCGCGTCGGCCTGTACGTCCCGGGCGGAAACGCCGTCTACCCGTCGTCGGTCATCATGAACGTCGTCCCCGCCCAGGAGGCCGGCGTCGGCTCGCTGGTCGTCGCCTCGCCTCCGCAGAAGGACTTCGGCGGGTGGCCGCACCCGACCATCCTCGCCGCCTGTGCGCTCCTCGGAGTCGACGAGGTGTGGGCGGTCGGCGGTGCCCAGGGCGTGGCACTGCTCGCCTACGGTGGCGCCGACACGGAATCCGCGGACGAGCCGAATGCCGTTCTCGACCCCGTCGACCTCATCACCGGCCCGGGCAACATCTACGTCACCGCGGCCAAGCGTCTGTGCCGCAGCGTGGTCGGCATCGACTCCGAGGCCGGACCCACCGAGATCGCGATCCTCGCCGACGACTCGGCGGACGCGGGCATCCTCGCCTCCGACCTCATCAGCCAGGCCGAGCACGACGTCCTCGCGGCGTCGGTGCTCGTGACCGACAGCGCCGAACTCGCCGACGCCGTCGACGAGGCTCTCGAGCAGCAGGTCGCGGCCACCAAGCACCGCGAACGCGTGACCACCGCGCTGTCGGGGGAGCAGTCGGGCGTCGTCCTCGTCGACGATCTCGACGCGGGGCTCGCCGTCGTCGATGCCTATGCGGCCGAACACCTCGAGATCCAGACCCGGGATGCGGCCGCGGTCGCCGACCGGGTGCACAACGCGGGCGCGATCTTCGTCGGGCCCTACGCGCCGGTCAGCCTCGGTGACTACTGTGCGGGCTCCAATCACGTTCTGCCGACGTCGGGTTCGGCGCGCTTCGCCTCCGGGTTGTCGGTGCAGACCTTCCTCAAGGGCGTCCACGTCATCGACTACGACGAGGCCGCGCTGCGCGAGGTCGCCGACAAGGTGGTGACCCTCGCCGATGCCGAGGACCTGCCCGGTCACGGTGATGCGGTGAAGCAGCGCTTCGTCGGAAGCGCGGGCCGGTGACGGCCGCCGATCCGGTGACGGCAACCCCGGGCAGCTCGATCACCGTCGACGACCTGCCGCTACGTGAGAACCTCCGTGGCAAGAGTGCCTATGGCGCACCGCAACTCAGGGTTCCGGTGATCCTCAACACCAACGAGAACCCGCACGCGCCGTCGCCGGCCCTGATCGACGATGTCGCCGCGTCGGTGCGCGAGGCCGCCGCTGAGTTGCACCGCTATCCCGATCGCGATGCCGTCGCCCTCCGTGTCGACCTCGCCGCCTACCTGACCCGGGCCACCGGTGTGCAGCTCGGCGTCGAGAACCTGTGGGCGGCAAACGGTTCCAACGAGGTTCTGCAGCAACTGCTGCAGGCCTTCGGCGGTCCCGGCCGCAGTGCGCTCGGGTTCGTGCCGTCGTATTCGATGCATCCGATCATCTCCGACGGCACCGACACCACCTGGCTGGTCGCGGTGCGGGCGGGCGACTTCTCGCTCGACACCGACTACGCGGTCGCCGAAGTCGCGAACCGCGAACCGGACGTCGTCTTCGTGACGTCGCCGAACAACCCGACCGGCGGTTCGATCCCGCTCGCGGACCTGCGTCGCATCGTCGAGGCGGCTCCGGGCATCGTGATCGTCGACGAGGCCTACGCCGAGTTCTCGGCGGCTCCGAGCGCCGTCGAGCTCATCGACGAGTTCCCGGCCAAGGTCGTCGTCAGCCGGACGATGAGCAAGGCCTTCGCCTTCGCCGGCGGCCGGCTCGGCTACCTCGCCGCAGCGCCCGCCGTCGTCGACGCGATCCAGCTGGTGCGGCTCCCGTACCACCTGTCCGTGCTGACCCAGGCCGCCGCGCGAGCCGCATTGCGCCACAGCGACGACACCCTCGCCGGCGTCGCCGCGATCCGGTCCGAACGCGAGCGCGTGGTCGCGGCGCTGACCGCCTTCGGGTACCGCGTCATCGACTCCGACGCCAACTTCGTGCTGTTCGGACGGTTCCGGGATGCTGCGGCGTCGTGGCAGCGTTACCTCGACCAGGGCGTCCTCATCCGGGACGTCGGCATCGCCGGTCACCTCCGGGTGACCATCGGTCTCGCGCATGAGAACGACGCCTTCCTCGACGTCAGCCGCACGCTCGCCACCACAGATCTGGAGAACCCTCAGTGAGCACCCCCTCTGCGACCAACCCCGCGCCCCGTGTCGCGAAGGTCGAACGGAGCACCAGGGAGTCGTCGATCTCCGTCGAATTGAATCTCGACGGCACCGGCGTGACGAACATCTCGACCGGCATCGCGTTCTTCGATCACATGCTCACCGCCTTCGGTCAGCACGGCAGCTTCGATCTCACCGTCGAGGCGAAGGGCGACATCGAGGTCGAGGGCCACCACACCATCGAGGACACCGCGATCGTGCTCGGCCAGGCTCTCGGCCAGGCGCTCGGCGACAAGAAGGGCATCCGTCGCTTCGGCGATTCCTGGATCCCGATGGACGAGACCCTCGCCCAGGCCGTCGTCGACGTGTCGGGCCGCCCCTACTGCGTCCACACCGGCGAGCCCGAGCACATGCTCACCGCCGTGATCGGTGGCTACCCGGGTGTCCCGTACTCGACCGTCATCAACCGGCACGTGTTCGAGTCGATCGCGCTCAACGCGCGCATCGCGCTGCACGTGCGGGTCCTCTACGGCCGCGACCAGCACCACATCACCGAGGCGGAGTTCAAGGCCGTGGCCCGCGCGTTGCGCGCGGCGACCGAGTACGACGCCCGCGTGACCGGTGTGCCGTCGACGAAGGGCGCGCTGTGAGCGTCGCCGACGTCACGATCCTCGACTACGGCTCGGGCAACCTGCGGTCCGCGCAGCGTGCGCTCGAGCGGACCGGGGCACAGGTGACGGTCACCTCCGACTTCGACACGGCCCTGAACGCCACCGGCCTCGTCGTGCCCGGCGTCGGCGCGTTCGCCGCCTGCATGGAAGGCCTGCGCGCGGTCAAGGGCGACCGGATCGTCGGGCGACGATTGGCGGGCGGCCGCCCGGTCCTGGGCATCTGCGTGGGCATGCAGATCCTGTTCGAGCGCGGCGTCGAGTTCGGCGTCGAGGCGGAGGGTTGCGGGGAGTGGCCGGGCAGTGTGACCCAGTTGCCCGCTCCCGTTCTGCCGCACATGGGCTGGAACACGGTCGACGCACCCGAGGGCACCGTGCTCTTCGACGGGCTCGACGCCGACACCCGCTTCTACTTCGTGCATTCCTACGCCGCGCAGACCTGGGAGATGGACAACGAGGGTTCGCCGTTGACCGCGCCCAAGCTGACCTGGGCCGAACATGGTGGACCGTTCCTCGCCGCGGTGGAGAACGGGCCGCTGTCGGCGACCCAGTTCCATCCGGAGAAGTCCGGCGACGCCGGTGCGCACCTGCTGGAGAACTGGGTTCGGGGACTCTCGTGACCGACGGCACGCCGCGCCCGGACGACGCCGGGTACGGCGACGGACCCGTCGGGCGACCGTCCGGGTCCGACGCGGCGGGCGCGTCCTCGGCGTCCTCCGGTTTCTCGATCGCCAAGCTCGCCTTCTACGCTCTCGGTGCGGGAGTGCTTGTCCTGATCGTGTCCGTCCCGATCATCGCGCTGTGTGCGCACTGGTCGCCGATCGCCGGACTGGTCGCCGCGCTGGTGGCGGTGGCGGCGATGATCGCCGCGATCGGTACCGTTGCCAACCGCATGGTCGACCGCGCCCGGACAGACCTGATCGCGGCGCGCGACGGTCACCACCCCGCCTGACCCCACCCCGATCACGTCCACCGCCGACTCGCTCGATCAAGAACCGCGCTCGATCCAGAACAGACAGGACAGATTCACCCATGGGTAGCACCCTCGAACTCCTTCCCGCCGTCGACGTCGCCGACGGGCAGGCGGTCCGCCTGGTCCAGGGCGCGGCCGGCACCGAGACGTCGTATGGTTCGCCGCGCGACGCGGCGCTGGCGTGGCAGCGGGACGGTGCGGAGTGGATCCATCTCGTCGACCTCGACGCCGCGTTCGGCCGCGGCGACAATCGCGAACTGCTGGCCGGCGTGGTCGGTGAACTCGACGTGAAGGTCGAACTGTCCGGCGGCATCCGCGACGACGATTCGCTGGCCGCCGCCCTCGCCACCGGGTGCACGCGCGTGAACCTCGGTACCGCCGCCCTGGAGAACCCGGAGTGGTGTGCCCGCGCGATCGCCGAGCACGGGGACCGCATCGCGGTCGGTCTGGACGTGATCCGCGACGGCAGTTCCTACCGGTTGCGCGGGCGGGGCTGGGTCACCGACGGAGGCGATCTCTGGGAGGTCCTCGAGCGGTTGAATCGCGACGGATGCGCCCGCTACGTGGTCACCGACGTCTCCAAGGACGGCACGCTGCAGGGTCCGAACCTCGATCTCCTCGCCGAGGTCGCCGCGGCCACCGACGCCCCCCTCGTGGCCTCGGGCGGCGTCTCGGCCATCGACGATCTGGTCGCGATCGCCGGCCTCACCGGCCAGGGTGTAGAGGGCGCCATCGTCGGCAAGGCGCTCTATGCGGGCCGATTCACGCTGCCGGAGGCGTTGACCGCGGTCGCCGGGGTCTGATGAGCGCGGCGGACTCCACCCTCGACCTGCCCCGGCTGCTCGACACCGCCGGGTCGATCCTCGACGCCGCCGTCGATCGCTTCGTCGACGGTCAGGGTGCGCCGAGCGCGATCAACAAGGGCGGCACCGACTTCGCCACGCAGGTGGACCTCGACCTCGAGCGCCACATCGGGGCCGAGCTCGCCGACCGGACCCAGATCCCGGTCCACGGCGAGGAATTCGGCGGCGCCGACGTCGTCGACGGTCCGGTGTGGGTGCTCGACCCGATCGACGGCACCTTCAACTACTCCGCGGGGATGCCGCTCACCGGGATCCTCCTCGGTCTGGTGGTCGACGGCGAGGCCACGCTCGGGATGACGTGGCTGCCGCTCGTGGGACGCCGGTACGCCGCACACGCCGACGGTCCGCTGGTGCTGAACGGCGTAGCCGTCCCGCCGGCTCCCGACATGGAACTCGCCGAGGCAGCCATCGCCTTCGGTCCGTTCGATGCCCGCGGCGGTGGCCGCTACCCGGGCGCGCGCCGGGCCGACCTCCTGCGCGAACTCAGCACGCGTGCCGCCCGGATCCGGATGACCGGGTCGACGGGTGTGGACATGGCGTTCACCGCGGCCGGCGTGTTCGGCGGGGCGATCGCCTTCGGCCGGCACCCCTGGGACAACGCGGCAGGAGCGGCGCTGGTCCGGGCCGCCGGCGGTGTGGCGACCGACATCGCCGGCCGTCCGTGGACCGTGGCGTCGCCGTCGCTGGTCGCCGGTACCCCGACCGTGCACGCCGGTCTGATGCGTGTCATCGGCGAGACGATCCCGGAATGGACCCCAGACGTCATCACCCCAGAATCCACCACCCCGAAGGAGACCCGACGATGACGCTGGCGACCCGGGTTATCCCGTGCCTCGACGTCGACGACGGCCGCGTGGTCAAAGGCGTCAACTTCGCCAACCTGCGCGACGCCGGCGACCCGGTCGAGCTGGCCGAGCGCTACGACCGCGAAGGCGCGGACGAACTGACCTTCCTCGACGTGACCGCGTCGAGCTCGGGGCGCTCGACGATGATCGACGTGGTGAAGCGCACCGCCGATCAGGTGTTCATCCCGCTCACCGTCGGCGGGGGCATCCGGACCGTCGACGACGTCGACACCATGCTGCGCGCCGGGGCCGACAAGGTCAGCGTCAACACCGCGGCCATCGCCCGGCCGGAGGTGCTCGCCGAGATGAGCCGGCGCTTCGGTTCGCAGTGCATCGTGCTGTCCGTCGACGCCCGGACAGTTCCCGAAGGTGCGGAACCCACGCCGTCGGGCTGGGAGGTCACCACCCACGGCGGCCGTAAGGGCACCGGGATCGACGCGGTCGAGTGGGCGGTCCGTGGGCAGGACCTCGGTGTCGGCGAGATCCTGCTCAACTCGATGGACGCCGACGGCACCAAACAGGGCTTCGACCTGCGCATGCTGACTGCCGTACGCGCCGCGGTGTCGGTGCCGGTCATCGCCAGCGGCGGCGCCGGCCGCATCGACGATTTCGCGCCGGCGGTGCAGGCGGGCGCTGACGCCGTTCTCGCGGCCTCGGTCTTCCACTTCGGCGAACTCACCGTGGCCCAGGTGAAGACGGCCATGCGCGACGCCGGGATCACCGTCCGATGACACGCCGCGTCCCCTCCCGCACCGATCCGGAAGGTCGCTGATGGCACTCGATCCCGATCTCGCCGCACGCCTCAAACGCAACGCCGACGGCCTGTTCACCGCGGTGGCGCAGGAACGCAGCACCGGGACGGTGCTGATGGTCGCCTGGATGGACGACGTCGCGCTCGAGCGCACGCTCGCCACCCGGAAGGGGACCTACTACTCGCGGTCACGCCAGGAGTACTGGGTGAAGGGGGAGACGAGCGGGCACACGCAGTATGTGCACGACGCCCGCATCGACTGCGACGGCGACACCGTGCTGCTGATCGTCGACCAGGTGGGCGCGGCCTGCCACACCGGCAACCACAGCTGTTTCGACACCGAGTCGCTGACGTTCGGGATCGACGCGGCGCCGGGTTCCGGGGCCGAATCCGGGTCGGGCTCGACGGACCCAGCAGAATAGACCCGAGACACGAGTCCCGGGTGCGAACTCCGGGACACGCCACAGCTCGAGACCTTCGAAAGGCGGTGCGTCCATGCCCCTCATCCAGATCTCGCAGACGCCGGGACTGTCGGATCGCGTCAAGCGCGAGACGATTGCCGCGGTCACCGAGGCCTATGCCAAGGCAACCGGCAAGAACCCCGACTCGGTCTGGGTGACGATCACGGAGGTTCCGCGTAATCAGTGGGGCGTCGGCGGCGAGCCGCTCGGATGACCGCCACCACCGGCGGGGCCGCCGACACCACGACTCTCGCCGAGTTCCTCGACCTCGCGCGCGATCACCGCGTCGTACCGGTGACGCGTAAGGTCCTCGCCGACTCCGAGACGCCGCTGTCGGCCTATCGCAAACTCGCGGGCGACCGTCCGGGGACCTTCCTGCTGGAGTCCGCCGAGAACGGGCGGTCCTGGTCCCGATGGTCGTTCATCGGCGCGGGCGCACCATCGGCCCTGACCGTCGTCGACGGACAGGCGCACTGGTGGGGGTCGGTGCCCGTCGGCGCACCCGAGGGCGGCGACGCGCTCGAGGTCCTCGCGGAGTCATTGCGCCTCCTGCAGACCGACCCACTCCCCGGGATGCCCCCGTTGACCGGCGGATTCGTCGGCTTCATGGCCTACGACATGGTCCGCCGGCTCGAGCGTCTGCCCGAGACCACGGTCGACGATCTGGGCCTCCCGGACATGATGATGGTGCTGGCTACCGACCTCGCCGCGGTCGACCATCATGAGGGCACGATCACGCTCATCGCCAACGCGGTCAACTGGGACGGCTCCGACGAGCGGGTCGAGGACGCCTACGCCGACGCACTCGACCGGCTGGACCGGATGACCGAAGCGCTCGCCGCACCCGCGCCGTCGACGGTGTCGACCTTCGACCGCCCGCGGCCCGAGTTCGCCGCGCAGCGATCGCTCGCGGAGTACAGCGAGATCGTCACCGATCTCGTCGGCGAGATCGAGGCCGGCGAGGCCTTCCAGGTCGTGCCGTCGATGCGCTTCGAGATGGACTCCGACGCCGACCCGCTCGATGTCTATCGCGTGCTGCGCGCATCCAATCCGAGTCCGTACATGTACCTCCTGCGGATGCCCGGCACCGAGGAGCACAGCGACACCGGCTCGCCCGACGCGATCGCGCGCAAGCCGTTCACCATCGTCGGCAGCAGCCCCGAGGCACTGGTCACCGTGGCCGACGGGGTGGCGACCACGCACCCGATCGCGGGCACCCGCTGGCGCGGCGCGACCGAGGAGGAAGACCAACTGCTCGGCAAGGGCCTGATCGAGGACGAGAAGGAGAACGCCGAGCACCTGATGCTGGTGGACCTCGGGCGCAACGACCTCGGACGTGTCTGCGTACCCGGCACGGTCAAGGTCAGCGACTATCGGCACATCGAGCGCTACAGCCACGTCATGCATCTCGTCTCGACCGTGTCGGGGACCCTCCGCGACGACAAGCATGCCCTCGACGCCGTGACGGCGTGCTTCCCGGCCGGAACCCTGACCGGCGCACCGAAGGTGCGGGCGATGGAACTCATCGACGAACACGAGATGACCCGCCGCGGGCTCTACGGCGGGATCGTCGGCTATCTCGACTTCGCCGGCAACGCCGACACCGCCATCGCCATCCGCACCGCGCTGCTCGCGCGCGGTAAGGCGTTCGTCCAGGCCGGCGGTGGTGTGGTGGCCGACAGCGAGCCCGAGTACGAGTACAACGAGGCGCGTAACAAGGCCACCGCGGTGCTCAACGCGGTCGCGGCCGCCTCGACGATGCGACGGGTGGGTGAGAACTCATGACCTCTGACGAATCCGGAGCCGCGGCAGGTCCTGACGTAGAGGCCATCCGCCGCAAGTCCGTCCGGCGCCGACAGGTCGTCGCGGCACTGCTGATGGCGGCGGCCGCAGCGGCCTTCTGGGGTGCGAGCCGGCTGACCTGGGCCACCGTCTCCGCCGAGGACGGGTTGTCCCCGCAGCGCGCGTTCGAGGTCGACGGCGGGGACTGGAGTCCCTGGCTCACGCCGCTCGCGCTGGTCTACTTGGCGGGCATACTCGCGGCGCTGTCAGTGCGTGGCTGGGCCCTCCGAGTCGTCGCGATCCTGGTCGCCGTCGGCGGGCTCCTGGCCGCTTTCCCGGCGATCTCGCTGATCACCGGGGGCACCGACTCTGCGTACGCCGCCGAGGCGGGCAGCATCCCCGATCGCTACATCGTGCTCTTCGTCGACACCAACCCCCTCGCCGCGGTGGTCGTGCTCGCCGGCACCGTGTGTGCGGTGGGTGCAGCGGTCATGCTGCTGCGCGTCGCGAAGGGGGCCACCCGATCGTCGAAATACACCACTCCGGCCGCTCGCCGCGAGGAGATCGAGACCGAGATCTTCGCCGACTACGAGCGTCGCAAGGCCGCGGAGCAGAACGAGGCCGCGGTCGCGGAGCCAGGCGCGGCCCGATCCGATTCGGCGAAGCCCGGAACGAGCGGTCGGGCGGACGACCCCGACCCGGCAGCGGAGCCGACGCCGCCCGGGGCGAACGAGCGGATGATGTGGGACGCGCTCGACACCGGCATCGACCCGACCGACCCGAACGACCCCGACCGTCGCTGAACCGCAAGCCGATGACGGGTCGGGGACGGCGACGCCCGGTCGCAAACTCCGACGATGGACGCATCAGCGCGATGAGGTCACGGATCGGCCAACCCGGACGCAACCGGCCCGAACGGCCCGTCTACCCTGAGAACACATGTCGAGGGAGAAGGGAGCAAGTCGCTGTGAGCGTGCCCAACGTTCTCGAATCGATCATCGAGGGAGTGAAAGCCGACGTCGCGGCACGTGAGGCCGTCGTCGACTTCGCCTCGGTCAAAGCGGCCTCCGCCAAGGCTCCCGCCCCCAAGGATGCGCTGGCCGCCCTGCGTCAGCCCGGAATCGGTGTCATCGCCGAGGTCAAGCGCGCCAGTCCGTCGAAAGGCGAACTCGCCAGCATCGGGGACCCCGCCGAACTCGCCCGCGCATACGAAGACGGCGGCGCGCGCATCATCAGCGTGCTCACCGAGGAACGCCGGTTCCGCGGCTCGCTCGCCGACCTCGACGCCGTCCGCGCCGCGGTCGACATCCCGGTGTTGCGCAAGGACTTCATCGTCGGCACGTACCAGATCCATGAGGCCCGCGCCCATGGCGCCGACGTCATCCTGTTGATCGTCGCCGCCCTCGAGCAGAACGTGCTCGCCTCACTCCTCGACCGCACCGAGAGCCTGGGCATGACCGCGCTCGTCGAGGTGCACACCGAGGAGGAGGCCAGCCGCGCCCTCGAAGCCGGCGCCTCGGTCGTCGGCGTGAACGCACGCAACCTCAAGACCCTGCAGGTCGAGCGGGACACCTTCTCGCGCATCGCACCCGGTCTGCCCACGGAGACCATCCGGATCGCCGAGTCGGGTGTGCGCGGCACCGCCGATCTGCTGGCCTACGCCGGTGCCGGCGCCGATGCGGTTCTCGTCGGCGAAGGTCTCGTCACGAGTGGCGACCCGCGTGCCGCGGTCCGTGAGCTCGTCACCGCGGGCACACACCCGTCGTGCCCGAAACCTGTTCGCTGACAACGCGTCCGGGCCGGTATCGGTCCGCGTGATGCTGTCGGCCCGATCGTCTGTGAGTTGAAGTGACCGCTCATCCTGATTCCGTCCGCACCGACGCCGTCGAGGCGACTCCGCTGCCCACCGCGAGCGTCGGGCTCACCACTCGTACCTCGATCGAACCCGACGAGCACGGGCACTTCGGTGTCTACGGCGGGCGCCATGTACCCGAGGCCCTGATGGCCGTCATCGACGAGGTGACCACGACCTTCCAGAAGGTCCGCGCCGACGACGATTTCCTCGCCGAACTGGACCGCCTGCAGCGCGACTACGCTGGCCGCCCGTCTCCGCTGTACGAGGCGAAGCGCCTGTCCGAGCACGCCGGCGGGGCGCGGATCTTCCTCAAGCGCGAGGACCTCAACCACACGGGCTCGCACAAGATCAACAACGTTCTCGGACAGGCGCTCCTGGCCCAGCGGATGGGCAAGCACCGCGTCATCGCCGAGACCGGCGCCGGACAGCACGGGGTCGCCACCGCGACCGCGTGCGCGCTCCTCGGTCTCGAGTGCGTGATCTACATGGGCCGGGTCGACACGGATCGCCAGGCGCTCAACGTCGCCCGCATGCGACTCCTCGGTGCGGAGGTGATCGCGGTCGACAACGGTTCGGCGACACTGAAGGACGCGATCAACGAGGCCATGCGCGACTGGGTCACCAACGCGCACAACACCTATTACTGCTTCGGCACGGCTGCCGGGCCGCACCCGTTCCCGGTCATGGTCCGCGATCTGCAGCGCATCGTCGGGCTCGAGGCGCGCGTGCAGATCCTGGAGAAGGCCGGACGCCTGCCCGACGCGGTGACCGCCTGCGTCGGCGGTGGTTCCAACGCGATCGGCATCTTCCACCCGTTCATCGACGACGAGGGCGTCCGGCTCGTCGGCTTCGAGGCCGCCGGCGACGGCGTCGAGACCGGCCGCCACGCAGCGACTTTCACCGGTGGGACACCCGGAGCATTCCAGGGCGCGTACTCCTATCTCCTGCAGGACGACGACGGTCAGACCATCGAATCCCATTCGATCTCGGCGGGCCTGGATTATCCGGGGGTCGGACCCGAGCACGCCTATCTCAAGGACACCGGCCGAGCTGAGTACCGGCCGATCACCGACACCGAAGCCATGGATGCACTCGCGCTGCTCAGTCGCCGCGAGGGCATCATCCCCGCCGTCGAGTCGGCCCATGCGGTCGCCGGCGCCCTGAAACTCGGGCAGGAACTGGGGGAGGGTTCGATCATCGTCGTCAGTCTCTCCGGTCGCGGCGACAAGGACGTGGACACCGCCGCACGCTGGTTCGGGCTGTTCGACGCCCCGCCGTCCCAGGACGAGGCCACCCTGTCGGAATCGTCGGACGTCCAGAAGCCCGGAGAGCAGGCATGAGCACACAGTCGATCCCGTCGAAGCTCGGCCCCGTGTTCGCCCGCTGCCGGGACGAGGGTCGCAGTGCGCTGATCGGTTACCTCCCGGTCGGTTTCCCGACCGTCGACGAGTCGCTGACCTCGTTCCGGACGATGGTCGACGCCGGTTGCGACATCATCGAGGTCGGCGTGCCCTACTCCGACCCGGTGATGGACGGCCCGACCATCCAGGACGCCGCCGACCAGGCACTGACCAACGGTGTGCGTGTCCGTGACGTGTTCACCGCCGTCGAGGCCATCACCTCCGCCGGCGGCAACGCGGTGGTCATGAGCTACTGGAACCCGGTCCTCAAGTACGGCGTCGAGAATTTCGCGCGTGATTTTTCGGCGGCCGGCGGTGCCGGACTCATCACCCCGAACCTGATCCCCGAAGAGGGTGCGGAGTGGCACGAGGCGGCCGACCGGCACGGGCTCGACCGCATCTACCTCGTCGCTCCGTCATCGACGACCGAGCGGATCGCCCTCACTGTCGATGCGTCCCGGGGTTTCGTCTACGCGGCCTCCACGATGGGTGTCACCGGTGCGCGAGATGCCGTGTCGGACATGGCTCCTGAGCTGTGCGCGCGGGTTCGCGAGTACTCCGACATCCCGATCGGCGTCGGTCTCGGCGTTCGCAACCGCGAGCAGGCGGCCCAGATCGCCTCGTACGCAGATGGAGTCATCGTGGGTTCGGCGCTGGTGACCGCGGCGAACGCGGGCCAGGACCGGTTGGCCTCGCTCGTCTCCGAACTGGCCGAAGGGGTCCGCTCGCGTCGGGCGTCTGTCTGAACCGGACGCTCTCGTGATCGACGCGGCGGGTCCCGGTCGACAGGTCGAACGTCCCATCCGGTCGGCTAGGGTGACAGCGTGATCGCGCCGACCTCGACGATGCTCGCCTACCTCCCGAGTCCGCCTCAGGGCGTGTGGGAGATCGGACCCTTCCCGCTACGCGCGTATGCGTTGTGCATCATCGTCGGCATCATCGTCGCCGTCTGGTGGGGCAACCGCCGATGGATGGCCCGCGGCGGCCAGGACGGCGAAGTTCTCGACGTCGCGATCTGGGCGGTCCCGTTCGGCCTCATCGGTGGCCGGCTCTACCATCTCATCACCGATTGGAAGACGTACTTCGGTGCCGATGCGCTGAAGGAACCGATCGACGCACTGAAGATCTGGGACGGCGGACTCGGTATCTGGGGCGCGGTCGCGCTCGGTGCGGTGGGCGCGTGGATCGGCGCTCGTCGGCGCGGCATCCGCCTGCCCGCCTTCGGCGACGCCATCGCGCCGCCGATCCTGTTGGCACAGGCGATCGGTCGCCTCGGCAACTACTTCAACCAGGAGCTCTACGGACGCGAGACCACACTCCCGTGGGGCCTGGAGATCTACGAACGCGAGAACGCCGCCGGGTACTCCGACCCCGGACTGATCGACGGCGTGTCCAACGGCGTCGTGGTCGCGGTGGTCCATCCGACCTTCCTCTACGAGCTGCTGTGGAACGTGCTCATCGTCGTGCTCCTGGTGGTCGTCGACCGGTACTTCCGCATCGGGCACGGCCGGTTGTTCGCGCTCTACGTCGCGGGCTACTGCCTGGGCCGGTTCTTCATCGAATTGCTGCGCGACGACCGCGCGGCCGTCGCCAACGACATCGCGGGCATCCGACCGAACCTCTTCACCGCGGCGCTGGTGTTCCTCGCCGCCGTCGTCTATTTCGTGGTCGCGCCCAAGGGACGCGAACAGGGACTGGAGATGTATCACGACGACCGTGCCGCGGAGCTCGCGGAGCAGGGTGTCGCCGGGTACGTCGACGACTGGTACGACGAGGACATCGAACCGGAGCCGAGTCCGGCGGCCGCCGCCGGGGTGGCGACGGGTGCGGCCGGATCATCCCTGTTCGATTCCGACGACCAGGGTCGGAAGGCGGGCGCGGTGGGGGAGCCGTCCACCGACGACACCGCCGGCACGGATGACCCGGTTGCGGCCGCACACCCCGTGGCCGCGGGCAGCGATGCGGAGCCGGGCGTCGAACCGGACACGGACTCGACGACCGAAGCGGAGCCGGGCGCCGAACCGGAGCCGGTTGCCGAACCGGAGCCGGTTGCCGACGGTCCGGTCGAGCCGGGCGAGGACACCGTCGAGGCCGGTGGCGAAAAGCCGGTCGACGAAGCGCTCGACGAGGAAGCGCTCGACGGGGCCGAGTCGGACACCACCTCGCACCCCGAAACTCCGACAGACGAAGCGGTCGACCTCGGGGCCGACGAGGAGACGACCTCAGCGACCGAGGCCGGTACCGAGGCCGGAACGCCCGCTCAGCCGGAGACGGCGACGTCGCCGGGGGACGAACCGGCTGCCGGCGAGACCGTGGACTCCGCAGACCCTGAGGCCGACGACGACATGGACGCGGCCGACAAGGACGACTCGACCACCGGCTCGGTCCCCGACGCAGCCCCGGTTGCCGACGCCGATCCGGTTGCCGACGCCGATCCGGTCGCCGACGCCGATCCGGACATCGACGCCGACACGGTCACCGACACCGTCGATCCCGCTGAGGAGTCGGATACCGACATCCCGACGGACACCCCCACCGACACCACACCGGGTGCCGGCGCCGGTTCCTCCGACGGAGACAAGTCCTGACGTTCGGTCCTGCCACGAGCTGATCCGTCGGCAGGGTCACAGGTCGCGGGTGACGACGCCTCCCCGGGTGTTCGGATAGGATCGGATCTCACGGTGCGCGATCCTCCGCCCGGTACCGACCGTTCCAGAGCACGCAAGCGCTCAACGGTTCTGACTCAACCCGGTACCGATCTCGGCACGGTCATTCGTACGCCGCGCAATGCTCCACGGGCCAGTGCTGTCCCATTGGACACTCAGCAGCGAGCCGGTTCTCGGTTCGAGTGGAGGTAGTGATGCTGTTTTCTGCGCTGCCGGCCAAGCAGGGTCTGTACGACCCGGAGGCCGAGGTCGATTCGTGTGGTGTGGCCATGGTCACCGACATCCACGGTCGCCGTTCGCATTCGATCGTCGCCGACGGGTTGCTGGCGCTGGAGAACCTCGAACATCGAGGTGCGGCCGGGGCGGAGACCAACAGCGGTGACGGCGCGGGAATCCTGATCCAACTCCCCGACGAGTTGCTGCGCGACACCGTCGACTTCGACCTACCCGAGCCCGCCGCGGACGGGTCGAACAGCTACGCCGCGGGAACGTGCTTCCTGCCCATGGACCCCGACCTGCGCCGCGCGGCGATCGAGCGGGTCGAGGCCCTCGCCGCCGACGAGGGCATCACCGTGCTCGGCTGGCGGGACCTCCCCGTCGACCACGAACACGCCGACGTCGGCGGGACGGCCGTCGCATGCATGCCGTACATGATGCAGCTGTTCGTCACCGTCGACCCGGCGCCCGGCGCCGACCGCATCGCCGGGCTCGCGCTCGACCGCTTCATCTACCCGTTCCGCAAGCAGGCCGAACGGGTGACACCGGAGATCGACGAAGCCGGCACCGGGCTGTACTTCCCATCGCTGTCGAGTCGAACGATGGTCTACAAGGGCATGCTCACCACGATGCAGCTCCCGCTGTACTACGAGGATCTGCGAGATGACCGCTGCCTCAGCGCGATCGCCATCGTCCACTCCCGGTTCTCCACCAACACCTTCCCGTCGTGGCCGCTCGCGCACCCCTTCCGGTTCGTGGCGCACAACGGCGAGATCAACACCGTGCGCGGCAACCGGAACCGGATGCGTGCCCGCGAGGCGCTCCTCGAGACCGACCTCATCCCCGGCGATCTCAAGCGCGCATTCCCGATCTGCACGCCCGAGGCCTCCGACTCGGCGTCGCTCGACGAGGTCCTCGAACTCCTGCACCTCGGCGGTCGGGACGTCCACCACGCGGTGATGATGATGGTGCCCGAGGCGTGGGAGAACGTGCCCGACATGGATCCCCGTCGTCGGGCGTTCCTGCAGTTCAACTCCTCGCTCATGGAGGCCTGGGACGGTCCCGCGTGCGTCACGTTCACCGACGGCACGGTCGTCGGCGCGGTCCTCGACCGCAACGGACTGCGCCCGGGCCGGTGGTGGCAGACCCGCGACGGCCGGGTCATCCTCGCCTCCGAGTCCGGTGTGCTCGACGTCCCGGTCGACGACGTGATCAGCAAGGGCCGGCTCGAACCCGGCCGCATGTTCCTCGTCGACACCGAGCAGGGCCGGATCATCCCGGACGAGGAACTCAAGGGCGAGCTCATGAACGCCGAGGCGTACGACGAGTGGCTCCACGCCGGGTTGCTCGACATCGCCACGCTCCCGGACCGGCCGGTCTTCCAGCCCAACCACGACACCGTCGTCCGCCGGCAGATCTCCTTCGGTTACACCGAGGAGGATCTGCGCGTACTCCTGACCCCGATGGCGGCGTCGGGCTACGAACCCCTCGGATCGATGGGCACCGACACCCCGGTCGCCGTGCTGTCGCAGCGTTCGCGGCTGCTCTACGACTACTTCGTCGAGCTGTTCGCCCAGGTCACGAATCCGCCGCTGGATGCGATCCGCGAGGAGATCGTCACGTCGATGAGTCGCGTGATGGGTCCGGAGCAGAACCTGCTGCGGCCGACCGCGGCGTCGTGCCGCCAGATCATGGTGCACTGGCCGGTGCTGGACAATGCCGAGCTGGCCAAGCTCGTCCACATCAACGACGACGGTGACAATCCTGGTCTGTCGGCGAAGGTGCTGCGGGCGCTCTACGAGGTGTCCGAGGGCGGTGCGGGTCTCGCCGCGGCGCTCGAGGACCTCCGGCTGCGGGCCAGTCAGGCGATCGCCGAGGGGCACACGACGCTGGTGATCTCCGACCGGCTCACCGACGCCGAGCACGCGCCCATCCCGTCGCTGCTGGCCACCTCGGCGGTGCACCACCACCTGGTCCGCACCAAGGAGCGGACGCGGGTCGCCCTCGTCGTGGAGTCCGGCGATGCCCGCGAGGTCCACCACATCGCGACCCTGATCGGATTCGGCGCGGCCGCGGTCAATCCCTACCTGGCGCTCGAGACCATCGAGGATCTGATCGCCGAGGGTGAGCTGACCGGGGTGACCCGGGCCAAGGCGATCGGCAACTATCTGGAGGCGCTGGGCAAGGGTGTGCTGAAGGTGATGAGCAAGATGGGTATCTCGACCATCAGCTCCTACACCGCCGCACAGGCTTTCGAGGCCGTGGGATTGTCGTCGGAGGTGGTGCGCGAGTACTTCACCCGGACGGTGTCGCGGATCGAGGGCGTCGGACTCGACGAACTGGCCGAGGAGGTGCGCATCCGCCACCACCGGGCCTTCCCGGAGAACCCCACCGAACAGGTCTACCGTCGACTCGAGGTCGGCGGCGAGTACCAGTACCGCCGCGAGGGCGAATTGCACCTGTTCTCGCCCGAGACCATCTTCCTGCTGCAGCACGCCACCAAGACCGGCCGGGCCGAGATCTTCCAGAAGTACTCCGACGAGGTCGACCGGCTCTCGCGTGAGGGTGGCACCCTGCGCGGACTGTTCGACTTCGATCTCGATGCGCGCGAACCGATCCCGCTCGACGAGGTGGAGCCGGTCGAGGACATCATGAAGCGCTTCAACACCGGCGCGATGAGTTACGGATCGATCTCCGCGGAGGCCCACGAGACCATCGCGATGGCCATGAACCGGATCGGCGGCCGGTCGAACTCGGGGGAGGGCGGCGAGGACGTCGAGCGTCTCTACGATCCGGAACGCCGCAGCGCGGTCAAGCAGGTCGCGTCGGGCCGGTTCGGCGTGACCAGCGACTACCTCATCAACGCCACCGACATCCAGATCAAGATGGCGCAGGGTGCCAAACCCGGTGAGGGCGGCCAGCTCCCGGCCTACAAGGTGTATCCGTGGATCGCGAAGACCCGGCATTCGACGCCGGGTGTCGCGCTGATCTCGCCGCCGCCGCACCACGACATCTACTCGATCGAGGATCTCGCCCAGTTGATCCACGACCTGAAGAACGCGAATTCGCAGGCACGCATCCATGTGAAGCTGGTCAGTGCGGTCGGCGTGGGGACGGTCGCGACCGGGGTGTCGAAGGCGCACGCCGACGTCGTCCTCATCTCCGGGCACGACGGCGGCACCGGCGCGTCGCCGCTGACCTCGCTCAAACACGCCGGCACGCCGTGGGAGATCGGCCTCGCCGACGCCCAGCAGACGCTGATGTTGAACGGCCTGCGCGACCGCATCACGGTGCAGTGCGACGGGGCGCTGCGCACCGGGCGCGATGTCATCACCGCGGCCTTGCTCGGCGCCGAGGAATACGGGTTCTCCACCGCGCCGCTGATCGTCGCCGGGTGCATCATGATGCGCGTTTGTCACCTCGACACGTGCCCGGTCGGCGTCGCCACCCAGAATCCGCTGTTGCGGTCCCGCTTCACCGGTCAGGTCGACCACCTGGTCAACTTCTTCCGCTTCATCGCCGAGGACGTCCGGAAGTATCTGGCGCAGTTGGGTTATCGCACGCTCGACGACGCCATCGGGCAGTCGCAGCGTCTGCACACCGACGCGGCGGTCGCGCACTGGAAGTCCAAGGGGCTCGACCTCAGCCCGATCTTCCGCAAGGTCGAGGACAAGGGACCGAGTCGTCGGGTGCGGGGCCAGGAACACGGCCTCGAGCGCGCGCTGGACCAGACGCTGATCCAGCTCGCCGAGGGTGCACTCGAGGACGCACACCCGGTGACCCTGGAGTTGCCGGTGCGCAACGTGAACCGGACGGTCGGCACCCTGCTCGGCTCGGAGGTGACCCGGCGGTACGGGGCCGACGGCCTCGCCGACGACACGATCACGGTCAGGCTCGAGGGCTCGGCCGGGCAATCGCTCGGGGCCTTCCTGCCGCCGGGAGTGACGATCCGGTTGACCGGTGACACCAACGACTACGTCGGAAAGGGATTGTGCGGCGGCAAGATCGTCGTCACGCCGAATCCCGACTCGCTGTTCGTCGCCGAGGACCAGGTGATCGCCGGCAACACGATCCTCTACGGGGCGACCTCCGGCGAGGTGTACCTCAGAGGCCGAGTGGGCGAACGCTTCTCGGTACGCAACTCGGGTGCGACGGCGGTCGTCGAAGGAGTGGGCGACCACGCCTGCGAGTACATGACCGGTGGCCGGGTGGTCGTCCTCGGACCAACGGGACGCAATCTCGCGGCCGGCATGTCGGGTGGTATCGCGTTCGTCCACGACCTCGATCCCGCGAAGGTCAACATGGCCATGGTCGAACTCCTGCGTCCCGACCCGGAAGACCTCGCCTGGCTCAAGCACACCATCGCCACGCACACGGAACTGACCGGTTCCGCGATCGGCGCATCGATACTGGCCGACTGGCCTCGACGCTGCCTGGCGTTCACCAAGGTGATGCCCACCGATTACAAGCGTGTCCTCGACGCGGCCCGGATGGCCGAAGCCGAAGGGCGCGACGTCGATTCAGCGATCATGGAGGCGGCACGTGGCTGACCCGCGCGGGTTCCTGGAGGTCCCGAAGAAAGAGGCGAAGTACCGTCCGGTCGCCGAACGCGTCCAGGACTGGGACGACGTCTACGAACACGCCGACAATCCGATCAAGGTCCTCGACGAGGTCAGCGGACAGGCCCGCCGGTGTATGGACTGCGGTATCCCGTTCTGTCACTCCGGAACCGCGGGTTGCCCACTGGGCAATCTCATCCCGGAGTGGAACGACCTCGTCCGGCGCGGCCGGTGGGATGCCGCGAGCAGCAGGCTGCACGCGACCAACAACTTCCCGGAGTTCACCGGGATGGTGTGCCCGGCGCCGTGCGAGTCCGCCTGCGTGCTGTCGATCTCCGAACCGGCGACCGGCGGCAGCGTGACGATCAAGCGCATCGAGAAGACCATCGCCTACGAGTCGTGGGCCGAAGGCATCATCGGGCCCGAGCCGCCCGAGTCCACGACCGGCAAGTCGGTCGGGGTCGTCGGCTCCGGACCCGCGGGACTGGCTGCGGCACAACAGCTCACCCGGGCTGGTCACGACGTCACCGTCTACGAGCGCGACGACCGTCTCGGCGGTTTGCTCCGCTACGGCATCCCGGAGTACAAGCTGCAGAAGTCCGACATCGACCGACGTATCGCGCAGATGCGGGCGGAGGGAACGACCTTCGTCACCAACTGCGACGTGGGGGCCGACCTGTCCGTGGCTGATCTACGCGCGAACCACGACGCGGTGGTCCTGGCCATCGGTGCGATGGAGGCACGCGACAACCCGGTGCCGGGGCGGGAGCTGAACGGCATCCACCTCGCCATGGAGCATCTCGTGCCCGCCAACAAGGAGTGCGAGGGCGACGGGCCGTCACCCATCACCGCCGCGGGCAAGCACGTCGTGATCATCGGCGGTGGTGACACGGGAGCCGACTGCCTGGGTACGGCGCACCGTCAGGGCGCGGCCTCGGTCGTGCAACTCGACTACAACCCGGAACTGCCCGGGCAGCGCGACGACGAACGGTCGCCGTGGCCGACATGGCCGTTGATCATGCGGACCTCGAGCGCACACGACGAGGGCGGCGAACGGCTGCACCAGGTTGCGGTTCAGCGATTCGAGGGTGACGAGGACGGCAACGTCACGACGATGGTGCTCGCCGAGGTGGAGGTGACGCGCGATGCCGACGGGCGCCGCGAGATCACGCCGGTGAGTGAGGAATTCGAGATCCCCTGCGAGCTGGCCCTGTTCGCGATCGGGTTCGCCGGGGTACGGGGTGGGGCGCTGCTCGCCGATCTCGAGATCGAGCCGAACCGGCGCGGCGTCATCTCCTGCGGGAGCGACTGGCAGACCGACGCCCCGGGCGTGTTCGTCTGCGGTGACGCCCACCGCGGCGCGTCGCTCGTGGTGTGGGCGATCGCGGAAGGTCGCTCGACCGCGCGTGCGGTCGACGAGTTCCTGGTCGGCGAGTCCGACCTCCCGTCTCCGGTCCGTCCGGCGTCCCTGCCCCTGTCGGTGCGCTGAGCAGGCCCTCGCCGCCACCCAACGGGCTCGGTCGAACACACGCGGCCGCAACAAGTTAAGTAAATTTCATACTCGGCGGTAGCGGCTCGCCACCAGCGGTAACAGCCGGTGGCGGGCCGGTGACATGTCGTCGGCGACATGGAGATGGACCATGGACGGGACTAAGGTGTTCTTGTGACACGCCGAACCAAAATCGTCTGCACCCTGGGCCCCGCCACCGCGAGCGACGAGCGACTGAAAGAGCTCGTCGAAAGCGGCATGGACGTGGCCCGGATGAACTTCAGCCACGGCACGCATGAGGACCATGCGGCCGTCTATGCGCGCGTCCGCAAGGCCTCGGACACCACGGAGAAAGCCGTCGGCGTCCTCGCCGACCTACAGGGCCCCAAGATCCGGCTCGGCCGTTTCGACGGTTGTGACGGCTCGACCGTCTGGGCGACCGGCGAGCAGGTGCGCATCACCGTCGACGACGTCGTGGGCGACCACGACCGCGTCTCGACCACCTACAAGCAGCTCGCCGAGGACGCCAGCCCCGGCGACCGCCTGCTCGTCGACGACGGCAAGGTCGGCCTCGCCGTGTCCGCGGTCGAGGGCAACGACGTCCTCTGCACCGTGACCGAGGGCGGCCCGGTCAGCAACAACAAAGGGCTGTCGCTGCCCGGGATGAGTGTCTCGGTGCCGGCGATGTCGGAGAAAGACATCGCCGACCTGGAATTCGCCCTCGAACTGGGCGTGGACATGGTGGCGCTCTCCTTCGTGCGCAGCCCCTCCGACATCGAACTGGTCCACGAGGTGATGGACCGCGTCGGCCGCCGGGTGCCGGTCATCGCGAAGCTCGAGAAGCCCGAGGCGATCGAGAACCTCGAGGCCATCGTGCTGGCCTTCGACGCGATCATGGTCGCCCGTGGCGACCTGGGCGTCGAACTGCCGCTCGAGGAAGTGCCGCTGGTGCAGAAGCGGGCCATCCAGATGGCCCGTGAGAACGCGAAGCCGGTGATCGTGGCGACGCAGATGCTCGACTCGATGATCGAGAACTCGCGCCCGACCCGGGCCGAGGCCTCCGACGTGGCCAACGCGGTCCTCGACGGTGCCGACGCGGTCATGCTGTCCGGCGAGACGTCGGTGGGCAAGTACCCGCTCGAGACGGTGCGGACCATGGACCGGATCTGTCGGGCGGTCGAGACCGGCCCCCGTGACGTGCCGCCGCTGTCCCACGTGCCGCGTACCAAGCGCGGTGTCATCTCCTACGCGGCGCGCGACATCGGCGAGCGCCTCGAGGTGAAGGCGCTGGTCGCGTTCACCCAGTCCGGGGACACCGTGCGTCGACTGGCCCGTCTGCACTCGCGCCTCCCGTTGCTGGCGTTCACGCCGACCCAGGCTGTCCGCAGCCAGCTCGCGCTGAGCTGGGGAACCGAGACGTTCATCGTCGACCACGTCGACACGACCGACCACATGATCGACCAGGTCGACCATCAGCTGCTGCGTATCGGCCGACTCAGCGAGGGTGACGTCGTGGTGATCGTGGCCGGGGCCCCGCCCGGGACGGTGGGTTCGACCAACCTGATCCACGTGCACCGGATCGGCGAGCAGGACCACTGACCGCGTCCGCTCCTGCTCGGGCCGGTGCGCGACGCAGCCGCGTCCGGGTTCTAGGGTGTGAGGCATGACCGTGGACCAGGCCGGGGATCTCGGCAAGCTACTCGCGTTGCTCGACGTCGAACGTCAGGGTGACGACCTGTTCATCGGGCACCATCCCGAGCAGGTCACCGCCCGGACGTTCGGCGGTCAGCTGCTCGGCCAGGGGGTCGTCGCGGCGGCCCGGAGCCTGAGTCGGGGCAACCCGCCGATCCACGCGCTGCACGCGCACTTCATCCGTGGTGGCGATGTCACCAAACCGTTGGAGTACCACGTCGACCGGTTCCGCGACGGCAGGTCGTTCGCCAATCGTCAGGTGACGGCCAAGCAGGACGGCGAAGAGATCTTCACGATGCTGGTCGCGTTCCAGGACAACACTTCTGGGCTCGAGCACGCAGTGGAGATCCCCCAGGTGCCCTATCCGGAGGAACTGCCCACTCTCGGTGAGCATTTCAAGGGTTACGAGGACCGTATCGCGGCCTTCGTGAATGCGTTGCACCCCATCGACATCCGTTTCGCGAACGATCCGAGCTGGAAGGCGAAGGAGGCGGGGGAGAAGCTGACCGACAACCGGGTGTGGATGAAGGCCGACGGCACGATGCCCGACGACCCCGTGATGCACGTCGCCGCAATGTGTTACGCCTCCGACACCACGGTGCTGGACTCGATCATCACCACCCACGGCCTCTCTTGGGGCATGGACCGGTTGTTCGCCGCGACTGTCAATCACTCGATGTGGTTCCACCGCGAGTTCCGGTTCGACGACTGGCTGCTGTACGCCACCCGGTCGCCGGTCGCCACCGGGTCACGCGGGATGGGATCGGGCCGGTTCTGGATGCGCGACGGCACTCTCGCGACGTCGGTCGTGCAAGAAGCGCTCATCAAGTACTTCCCGCCCAAGAAGTGACCGCACGGGTCTGCAGGGGGAGCTCATGGATCGCGGCACGGGCGGGTCGATGACCCCGGGGTACGGCCCCGCACCCGAGATGTGGCTGGACCCCGGCCCGCCGCTGCCGCGCCGGACATGGCAGCGGCGCACGCGGGTCCCGGTCATCGTCGCGTCCGCAGTCGCGTTGATCGTCTTCGCGGTCATCGTGGGTGTCGCGGTCGTCGCCGGCCTGCTGACCACCCCGACGTTCACCGCCAAGGGCGGGGTCGTTGCGGATTGTCTGACCGAGAACGCCGCGCTCCCAGACGGCGGCACGTTGGCCCGCGGCGCACCGGTCGTTCTCTACGACGCGGCCGGCGGCGAGGTGGCGACCACCACGCTGTCGGTGTTCCTCCGCGGCGACGACGGGTGCCAACTCACCTTCGAGGTGAGCGGCGTGGAGTACACCGACGCGGGCTATCTCGTCAGCGTCGGCGATGCCGACGGTCGCTTCTCGGAGTCGGTCTCGACCGCGGCGCTCCAGCAGGGTGCGGTGCTGCGCCCGCTGGGCTGACGTCACCAGAACCGCTCGGCAAAACCGACATTCCGCGCTCCCGGCGACCGGTCGGCGCTCCGTCGACGCGGTTGCCCGGACACCGGGTGAACGCCGGGTTAAACTGCGCCGGATCATCGTTGAGGCCCGGACCCGTGGTGGCGGGGCCATCGCTGCGATCGACCGGGGTTTGTCGACCGTGATGCCCGCCGCCGGGCCATCCGACGCGAGGAGTGTGCGTGGAGTACAGCATCGACTGGGGCAACGAGGTGTGGGCCAGTCTGAAGTGGTTGGCCATCGCGTTCGCGATCTCGGCCGTGGCCATCTTGGTGATCGGGTACCTGCTGTCGCGATTCAGCCGGTGGGGCGGCCCGCTGTGGCGGGTGATCGGGGGGTTCTTCACCGACCCGAGAACCCGGGTCTGGGCGTGGGCGCTGGTCGTCGTCCTCACCCTGCTGTCGTTGCTCGGTGTGCGGCTGAGCGTCCTGTTCAGCTACTGGAGCAACGACCTGTACACGTCCCTGCAAACCGCGGCCGAGGGCATCGCGACGGGCGGGCCACAGGGAGCGGAGATGCTCCAGATCGGCAAAGACGCGTTCTGGCATTCGATCACGATCTTCGGCATCCTCGCCGCCACTCACGTCGTCCGCACCATGGTCGAGATCTATGTCGGTGCGGCTTTCGAGATCCGGCTCCGCTACTGGCTGACCGAAGGGGCGACGGGCGACTGGATGTCCGGCCGTGCCTTCTACCGCAACCGATTCGTCGACCTCAGCGCTGGACTGTTGCGGCGCAGACGATTCGGGCGCGCTAAGTCGGATCCGCAGCGACGGGCCGTCGACATCCACCCCGGCGTCGACAACCCGGACCAGCGTATCGAGGCCGACATCACCAACATCGCCACCGTCGGCTCGTCGTTGTTCTGGGGCGGCGGTGGGGTCTCGACGAACGGTGTGCTCCCGGCGTGTGCGTCCATCGTGTCGTTCTCGGTCGTGCTCTGGGACCTGTCCGGGCCGGTCACGCTGTTCGGGGTCGAGATCCCGCGCATGATGATGTGGCTGGTCCTGGTCTACGTTCTCGTCGCCAGCGTGGTCGCGTTCGCCATCGGACGCCCGCTGATCCGACTGAACTTCTGGCGCGAACGCCTCACCGCGAACTTCCGCTACGCACTCGTCCGCGTCCGTGACAGCGCGGAGAACGTCGCCTTCTACAGCGGCGAGCGCGTCGAACACAACAACCTCATGACCAGATTCCGTGCGGTCGTGAAGAACTTCTGGCAGATCATCCATGTGCAGCTGGCGTTCGTCGGATGGAACTTCAGCGCGTCGCAGCTCGCGGTGGTGTTCCCACTTCTCGTGCAGGCACCGCGGTTCTTCGACGGTCAGATCAAGCTCGGTGACATGACTCAGACGGCGTCCGCCTTCGGCGAGATGCACGACGCTCTCTCGTTCTTCCGGAACGCCTACGACGATTTCACCGCTCTGCGCGCGTCGATCATCCGTCTCGACGGTCTCGCCGACGCCGATGCACGGTCGCGGACCATGGCCCAGGTCACGACCGTGGATCGCGAACGCGCCGTTGCTCTGTCGGACGTCGACGTGAAGACCCCGAGCGGCGACGAACTCATCAGCGCGCTCAACCTGTCCCTGGCACCCGGGGCCGCTCTCGTCGTCAAAGGGCGGTCGGGCTCGGGCAAGACGACACTGCTCCGCGGCCTCGCCGGACTGTGGCCCTTCATCGACGGCGAGTTCACCCGGCCGCCGGGGGAGCACACGCTGTTCCTGTCGCAGATGCCCTACATCCCGCTGGGGGATCTGCGCACGGCGGTCGCCTACCCGGCACTGCCCGACGACGTCGGTGACGAGGCCATCAAGGCGGCGCTCGAGAAGGTCTTCCTCCCGCATCTGGCAGACCGGCTCCACGACGAGGAGGACTGGGTCAAGGTGCTCTCCCCGGGCGAGCAGCAGCGCATCGCCTTCGCGCGCATCCTGTTGACCCGGCCGCAGGCCGTGTTCATGGACGAGGCGACCTCGGCTGTGGACGAGGGGCTGGAGTACTCGCTGTACTCGCTCGTCCGCACGGAGCTGCCGGAGACGATCCTGGTGTCGGTGAGTCACCGCAGCACCACCGACCAGCATCACACCGACCTGCTTGAACTGACCGGTGGCGGCGCCTGGAATCTCGAGTCGCTGACCGAGCGTCCTTCGCTCGACAAACGGTCCTGATCTGGGGTTTTTGTCAACAGTTCACCATTCACCGGAACCGGCCGTGACGCGCGCCCGAACTGGCTAATGTGACGTGCAACACATCACTTCGGCCAGTCGAGGACTGTCATGACCGCTGCAGAGACCATCACCTTCCCCCATCAGACCGGTGTCGCAGTGGCGACGCTGCCCGCCGCGTTCCAGCAGACGGTCACCGTACGGCCCGACGCCGTCGCCATCCGTACGGTCGGTGGGCTGCAGGAGATCACGTGGACGGAGTACGCCGCGCGCGTCGAAGCCATCGCCGGCGGGCTCGCGGCCCTGGGGGTCAAGCGCGGCGACACCGTCGGGATCATGCTGACGAACCGCCCCGAGTTCCACCTCGTCGACGCCGCGGCGCTGCACCTCGGCGCGGTTCCGTTCTCGATCTACAACACGAGTTCGCCCCAACAGATCGAGTACCTCTTCGGCAACGCGGAGAACTCCGTCGTCGTCACCGAGCAGGTGTTCCTGCCCGCGATCACCGCCGCGGCGACCGGGGTGTCCACCACGATCGTCGTCGACGGCGTCGCGACGGGCGCGCTGTCGCTGGCCGATCTCGAACAGTCCCCGCCGCCGGCCGGATTCGACTTCACCGCGGCATGGCAGGCGGTGGAACCCGAGGACCTCGCGACCCTGATCTACACCTCGGGCACCACCGGCCCGCCGAAGGGCGTCGAGATCACCCATCGCAACATCGTCGCCGAGATGACGGCGCTCGCCGAGATCGTTCAGGCGGGCTTCGACGACCGTGCCATCTCGTATCTACCCGCAGCGCACATCGCCGACCGGGTCTCCTCCCACGCCGCGAACATGATGCGCGGCATCCAGATCACCACGGTGCCCGATCCCCGGGAGATCGCCGCGGCCCTTCCCGACGTGCACCCGACGTTCTTCTTCGGGGTGCCGCGGGTGTGGCAGAAGATCCGAGCGGGGATCGAGACGAAGCTCGCCGAGGAGTCCAGCCCGGTCAAGAAGGCGCTCGCCGACTGGGCGTTCCGCGCCGGGGCCTCGGCGGCGCAGGCCCAGATCGACGGCAAGGGCTCCGGCGGTCTCACACACGGTCTCGCCGACCGCCTGGTGCTGCACAAGGTCCGCTCCGCACTGGGCCTCGACCAGGTCTCCTTCGCCGGATCGGGTGCGGCCGCGATCCCACCGGAGGTGCTGAAATTCTTCCTGGGACTCGGTATCCCGGTTCTCGAGGTCTGGGGGATGTCGGAGACCACCGGCGTTTCGACGATGACGACCAGCGACAACCTCCGGATCGGCACCGTCGGCAAACCGGTCCGCGGCATGGAGGTGAGACTGGCCGACGACGGAGAGCTCCTCGTCCGCGGACCGGTCGTGATGCGCGGCTACCGCAAACAGCCCGACAAGACGGCCGAGACGATCGATGCCGACGGCTGGCTGTCGACCGGTGACATCGCGACGATCGACGGTGACGGCAACGTGACCATCGTCGACCGCAAGAAGGAACTGATGATCAACGAGTCCGGGAAGAACATGTCGCCCACCAACATCGAGAACGCGATGAAGGCGGCGTCGTCGCTGATCGGTCAGGTCGCGGCGATCGGCGACGGCCGGCCCTATGTGTCCGCGCTCGTGGTTCTCGACCCGGATGCGGCGGCCGCGCGAGCCAAGCGACTCGACCTGTCCGGTGCCGACCTGACCGAGTTGTCCTCGCACCCCGACGTGGTGGACGAGGTGGCGGTGGCAATCCGTGCCGGAAATCGGTCACTGTCCCGCGTGGAGCAGGTCAAACGATTTACCATCGTGCCGACCGCCTGGGATCCCGGCGGCGACGAGCTCACCCCCACGATGAAGTTGCGCCGCAAGCCGATTGCGACCAAGTACGCCAGTGAGATCGGCGAACTGTACGAGGCGCAACCGGGACGTTCGGTGGTGGATCTGAGGTCGTGACCGGGGCCCGCTGCCAGACGGTCACATCGACGGCACGAGACAGGGAGAAGGAATTGGACGACCAAGCAGGTGTCGACCAGACAGCTGACCGCGAACTCGGACCCATCGACTACATCGTTGTCGAGTGGACGGGCAAGCAGCCGACCGGTGAGGCACTTCCACATCTCATCGATCTGATCGACCGCGGAATCGTGCGACTGATCGACATCGTCTTCATCACCAAGGACGCCGACGGTACGGTCGCCCGGCTCGAGATCAACTCGCTCGGCGCTGATTTCGCGATCTTCGACGGCGCGGCGACCTCCCTGCTCGACGACTCCGACCTCGCGGAGGCGGCCACGGTGATCGATCCGGGGTCGAGCGCGGCCGTCCTCGTCTGGGAGAACGCATGGGCTGCTCCGTTCGCCACGGCCGTCCGAAAGGGTGGCGGACAGCTCGTCGCTTCGGGCCGGATACCGGTGAACGCACTGCTCGCCCAACTCGATGCGGCCGACGAGGCGGCGCCGGCCGCTCCGACCGCGTAGCGCACTGCGACCACCGACCTGAAACCCCGAAAGGACAGACCATGCCAGGACTTCTCCGCGGCGTCGCCCGCACCGCCGTCATCTCCGGCACCGCGACGGCGGTGAGCAACCGGGTGTCCCGACGCCAGGCGAGCCGATGGGCTCAGCAGGGTGCCGCTGCCCAGGACCCACGGGCACAACAACAGTACGCACAACCCCAGTACGCCCCGCCGCCTCAGCAGCAGGCGCCCGCATCGACTCCGACGGACACCATCTCGGCGCTGAAGGAGCTCGGAGCCCTGTACCAGCAGGGCATCCTCACCGAGGCCGAGTTCGCCGCACAGAAGGCGAAGATCCTCGGGACCTGACCCCTCCGCTCCCTGATCCGAAAGAAGCACAGACCCAACTGGTCGCTGAGGTGCGAGGAGCGTTAGCGACGAGCCACGAAGGGCCGGGTGAGACACGTATGGAGTCCTTCGAGGCTCGCTTCGCTCGCACCTCAGTAGCTGCACCTGGCGGCCGTCGTGGACTGGAACGAACTCGTTGTGCTCGGAGCGGGCCCAATTACTGCTCCCTGAGGAGGCCGGAGCTTGCGGAGGCCGTCACGAAGGGTCTTGGTGAGATGCGTCGTCAAACCCTTCGTGGCAGTGAGAATGGGTGTGGTGATCGTCGGGGGTGAGGTCTGACCTGCTTCGTGGCTGACCTTGTGTCATGGACGAGATCTGTCGACCTCATTCCGCCGGTGATCACCGCCGCAAACGACCTTGGAGAGGCCTGGGCGGGTGTGACCTAATAAGGGCCGTGTTCGGGCGTGAGCCCGTGACTCCTCACTGTCGTGTCCACCCGCCCCGGCGAGGTCATCCAACACCGCAGTGAAGGAGACATCGCCAGAATGACCGAGACCGCAGTGGATATGCAAGTGGTCGTACTCGGAGTCGACACCCACCAACAAACCCATCACGCAGCGATCATCGACACCCTCGGCCAGCCGTTGGCCGATCAGGAATTCTCGGCCACCGCCGCCGGCTACCGGCAGCTGCTGGAGTGGGCCCGCACCCACGGCCGCCTCGAGCAGGCCGGGGTCGAATCCAGTGCCTCCTACGGTGCCGGACTAGCCCGGGAATTGACCGCGAACGGTGTCGAGGTGATCGAGATCAACGCCCCGGATGTGCGGGCGCGGCGAGCCCACGGCAAGTCCGATCAACTCGATGCCTACGCCGCGGCGATGGCGGTGCTCACCGGTCGGGCCAGCGGCCACGCCAAAGACACCTCAGGTGTCACCGAATCGATCCGAATGCTGTATGTGGCAAGGAGAATGGCGGTCGATCACCGCACCCAACTCGGTGACCAGCTACGTGATCTGTGCACCACCGCACCCGATGAATTCGCTGACCAACTCAAAACCCGCACCACCACCCCGCAGCGACTCGCACTGGTCGAATCGTGGACGGCCCCGGCGTCGTTGACCGACCCGCGTGCAGCGTTCGTGTTCGCGGCGAAGTCCATTGCCGGGCGGTATCGGCAGACCCACCGGGAGGTCACCACGCTGACCCGCGAGTTGAAGACGTTGTTGAAGGCGTTGGTGCCGACGGTGCTGGCGCTCCCTCAGGTCGGTCCGATCACTGCCGCGCGGTTGCTGATCACGATCGGGCAGAACGCCCAGCGGATGCGTACCGAAGCGACGTTCGCCAAACTCGTCGGCGTCGCGCCGTTGCCGGCCTCCTCAGGTAAGACCGTGCGTCACCGCCTCAACCGTGGCGGTGACCGTGGCGCCAACAGCGCGTTGCACATGATCGTCGTCGGACGGATCAAATCCCACGCCCCCACCCGCGCCTATCTCGCCCGCCGCGAGAACGAGAAAACGAAGAAAGAAATCATCCGATGCCTCAAACGCTACGTCGCCCGCGAACTCTACAAAGCCTTCACCACCGACCTCGGAGCGCTTGACAATCTATAGGACCATCTCGTCGCTTGCGCTCCTCGCACCTCAGGGAGCAATGGTTGTGTCGTCCTTTCGGATCAGCGAGCAGAAGGAGGCTCGCTTCGCTCGCACCTCAGGGAGTGAAACGCACTCACGACTCGTGCGGGAGTGCCTCCGCGTCGTCGATCTGCGCGAGGGCGTCCGTGCGCGACATGTCCTTCAGTGCGACACCGGATCGTCCGAGTTTCCGGGCGCCGTCGATGAGCGCGGCAGTCGTCCGTGCGGCGACGTCGTAGTGCAGACCGTCGGGCGGGTGGATGTTCGAGATGCAGTTCCGGTCGGAGTCGGCGCGTCCCGGCCGGGGGAGGTGGGTGAGATAGACGCCCAGGCTGTCGGCGACCGAGAGGCCGGGACGCTCGCCGATGATCACGATGAGCGTGCTGACGCCGAGCGCCTCGCCGATGTGATCACCGAGGGCGACGCGGGCCTCGGTCGCGATGACCGGCGGCGCGATCGAGTACCGGCCGTCGAATTGACGTAACAGTGCCGCGACCAGGCCGCCGCCGTGATCGGTGAGGGCCCGCGGTGACAGTCCGTCGGCCAGCACGATCCCGATCTCGGCGTCGGCGTGCGGGAGCTGCGAGAGATCTTCGGGTAGCCGGCCGAGGTCGGGTCGGCGCAGGTACTCGCTGCGCGTTGCCGCGCGACTCCGGACCACGATCGGGGGATCGAGGTCGAGTTCGCCGATCGCGCGCGTGAGATCCTCGACGTCGAGCGGCTCGTGGACGGCGTCGCGGGCGACTGCGTGGGCGGACTGGAACTCGAGGACCCGTTGCGACGGAAGCGAATTGCCCGCGCGTCCGAGTCCGATCCGGGCCTGTGTGCTCCGGCGCAGCTCGGTCCAGGGGTCGGGGGTCGATCGGTCATCCGCGGGTGCGGGCTGGCTCGGCGTCATCGCCCGGACGCCAGTGGCAGGAGTGGGGATTCGCCCGGATCGACCGGCAGGATGCGACCGGCGCCGTCGGTCATGCCGAGTCGCGCCAGCCAGGATTCGAACTCCGGCGCGGGCCGCAGTCCGAGTGCCTCACGGACATAGAGGGCGTCGTGAAACGACAGGCTCTGATAACCGAGCATCACGTCGTCCGCCCCGGGCACGGCGATGACGAACGCGGCGCCGGCGACGCCGAGCAGGGTGAGCAGCGTGTCCATGTCGTCCTGGTCGGCCTCGGCGTGATTGGTGTAGCAGACGTCGACACCCATCGGGAGCCCGAGCAGCTTGCCGCAGAAGTGATCTTCGAGTCCCGCGCGGATGATCTGTTTCCCGTCGTAGAGATATTCGGGTCCGATGAAGCCGACGACGGTGTTGATCAACAACGGTTTCAGCATCCGCGCCACCGCGTAGGCCCGCGTCTCCAGGGTCTGCTGGTCGACCGGCTTGCCGCCGGTGCCGAGATGCGCACCGGCCGAGAGCGCCGATCCCTGACCGGTCTCCAGGTACATCACGTTGTCGCCGACGGTTCCGCGGCGCAGCGACCGTCCCGCCTCGTCGGCCTCGCGCAAGATGTCCAGGGTCACGCCGAACCCCTTGTTGGCGCCCTCGGTGCCCGCGATCGACTGGAACACGAGATCGACCGGCACCCCCTGCTCGATGAGGTCGACCGTGGTCGTCACGTGCGACAGCACGCACGACTGCATCGGGATCTCGAAACGCTGCCGGATGTCATCGAGCATGTGGAGCAGGTCGGCGGTCGCCCGCGGCGAATCCGACGCCGGGTTGATCCCGATGACCGCGTCGCCGCAGCCCATGAGCAGGCCGTCGAGGGTCGCCGCGGCGATGCCGCGTGGGTCGTCGGTGGGGTGATTGGGCTGTAGGCGCGTCGCGATCCGGCCGGGCAGTCCGATGGTCGTGCGAAAGGCGGACGTCACCCTGGTCGCCGCCGCCACCAGGATCAGGTCCTGGTTCCTCATGATCTTCGACGCGGCGGCCACCATCTCGGGGGTCAGTCCGGGGCCGACGCGGGCGAGACGTTCACCGGCATCGGATCGGGTGGCGATCCCCAGCAGCCAGTCCCGGAACCCGCCGACGGTCAGGTCGGCGATCTCGGCGAACGCGGTCCGGTCATGGGTGTCGACGATCAGTCGGGTCACCTCGTCGGACTCGTACGGCACCAGCGGTTCGTCGAGAAATCGGCTCAGTGGCACATCGGCGAGTTGCCATGCGGCCGCGGCACGTTCGGCGTCGGAGTCGGCGGCGCAACCGGCCAGTTCATCGCCGGATCGGCGTGGGGTGGCCTTCGCCATGAGTTCGACGAGGCCGTCGAACCCATAGGTGGTGCCGGCGATCGTCTGTGTGTACTTCATCGGATCGACCGGCCGGGGAGGAGCTGAGTGCGCGTCATGATCCCCCGAAGTCTAGGTTCGGACCCGACCGGGCGCATGCCGAACGCGGGCGTCTCCTCGCACCGTCGGGGCCGAGATCGGTGCGTTCCTCACCGCCGCGAACTCACGGCGGTGAGGTCGCGGGTCACTGTGCCGCGTCGGCAGAGGACTCGAGCGTGAAACCGATCTTCAGCGTGACCTGGAAGTGCGCGATCTGACCTTCCTCGATGTGGCCGCGGGTCTCGGTGACCTCGAACCAATCGAGATGCTTGACGGTCTGCGAGGCACGAGCGATCGCGTTACGAATGGCGTCGTCGGTGCCGGTCGATGACGATCCGACCACTTCGATGACTCGATACACATTGTCCGACAAGGTAATCGCTCCAATCGTGAGAACATCTGGGCATAGTCCGCGGTGGGTCCGCCGCCCGGGCGGGCCGCCACTCCTGTCTACCCTACGATCGAGGGGTGAAACGCGGTTCGGAAATGCGGGACGTCCCCGAGAGATGCCCGTGCACGTCCGGCTCGTCGCTCGGCGACTGCTGCGGTCCCGTTCTCGCCGGTGAGCGGACCGCGCCGACCGCAGAGACGTTGATGCGTTCGCGTTTCACCGCTTTCGCGCTCGGCGATCGGAATCATCTGCTCGCGAGCTGGCATCCCGACACCCGCCCCGCCGCACTCGATCTGGACGAGTCGATGCGTTGGTACCGCCTCGACATCGAGTCGAGTAGTGGCGGTTCACTGTTCGAGGTCGAGGGAGAGGTCACGTTCACGGCCCACTATCGGCGAGGTGCGGAGCGTGGATCGCTGCACGAGCGCAGTCGCTTCCTCCGAGCGAACGGCCGCTGGCTGTACGTCGACGGGATCGTGGGGTGAGCCGAGATCAGGCGTCGGCGTAGTCCCAGAACTGGAGCCACGTCACGTTGGCGAACACCGTCAGACACAGGAGGTAGAGGAGCAGGACCGTAGCCGCTCCCGCGATGTTGCTCCGCCAGTTGCTTCCGTCGACCGGATCGAGCCACCGCCGGAACGGGCGTGAGGCCCATGGCATCAGCCACCACTGCATGAGCGAGACGCTGACCACCTGGCTCAGCCACAGTGCCAGCCACGGCTCCGCACCGAGACGATCGAGTGTCGGGCCGAGGAACCTGGAGAGGGTCATCACGGTCGGGTACAGGACCAGCAGCACCATCATCGCCGACTTCCAATTCGGTGTCTGCAGAATCCGGCCGCGATCGGTGCGCACCGTGGTGCCGAAGGCCGTCGTGCTGGCCATCGTCTCGAAATCATGGGTCAGGCTCGAACGCAGCCCGGTGAGCGCTTCGCTGCGTCGGCTCGACGAGACCCAGGCCGCCAGCTGGCGGTCCGTGCGGAACCGCAACACCGACAGCGATGTCTCCTGTTGCGCGTCGACGAACAGCGCGGTGCCCTCGTAACCGCCGAACTCGCTCGCTGCGTCGGTCAGCACGTGTTGTGCCGCAATGAATTCGGGCACCGATCCGGCGACGATGTCGTGCCGGAACGCGCCGACACCGGGCGGCGGCGACCGCCCGTCGACGAGTTCGAGCACGGGCGTCGCCGGTAGCCAACCGTGCGCTCGTCCGGCATCGAGCGCCGCGCGGTGACCCGAGCTGTCGAGCCAACGGTCCAGGGCGTCCTCGTCGACGAAGGTGGTGGCGACCGCCGGATCGAAATGTCCGTCGGTCACCGCCGAGATCGCGACACCCAGACAGCCGTCGGAGTCGGTGGCCGACGCGGCGAGCGTCGCGGCCCACTCCGCGAAATCGGCGGTTTCGCCGGCGTGGAAGACCGACACCGCGATGATCGCGGTGCCTGTGGCGTCGTGGGTGGTGACGATCGTCGTGTCCTCGGGTCGCCGACTCATGGGCTGCCGGTCAGACGGTGACCCGACGCCCCTGGACGTAGACCTCGGCGATGGACGACTCGCGCAGGCCCATCAGCAGGCCGAACAGGGTCTGGTCGCGGGCGAGATCGGCATCGTCGGACCGGACGGCGTTCTCCAACGTCGACTTCAGGGCGTCCACGGGTTCGATGACCAGGAAGTCGGCTTCCTTGCCCTCATCGAAGTTGCCGAAACGGTTCTCCATGTCGAGTGCCCGGGCCCCGCCGACGGTCCCGATGAACAGCATCTCGGCCGGGTGCATCGACACCCCGGCGTCTCCGGGCTCGGTGATGTGCTGTTTGAAGGCATCTCCGAGTACGCGCGGGACGAGCCATTCGTCGCCGCCGCCGAAATCGGTTCCGGCGGAGATGTTCACACCCGCCGCCACGGTGCGCTTCCACGGCATCGTGCCGGATCCGAGGAACAACTGAGACACCGGACAATGCGAGATCGAGGTACCGGTCTCGGCCATGCGCGTGAGTTCGGCGTCCTGGCAGTGCACGCAGTGCGCGAGGATGGTCCGCGGACCGAGCAGGCTCTTGCCGCCGACCTGCGATCCGGGCAGGAACTTCCCGTCATAGGTGTCGAGGTAGGAGTCGACCTGGTAGACCTCCTTGGTGGTGTCCACCTCTCCGGTGCCGGGACGGTTGTTCTCGTTGAGGTGGCTGTGGACGTAGACGCCCTGCTCGCGGTATTCGTCGTACAGGTCGCCGAGGTTCTTCAGCGTCTCGGTGGTCACCGACAGCGAGAACCGCGGCACGATCGCGACGTGCAGCAACGCGGTCCGGTAGTCGCCGGTGTCGGCGGCATGCCACTTGTCGATCTCGGCCCGGGTGAGGCGGATCGCCTCCTCCTCCGAGGTCAGCAGCGGCTTGGCGGTGTCACCGCCGACGGTCTGGATGCCGCGGCCGGCCACGATACGCAGCCCGGCCTTCTGGGTCTCGGTGAACAGGGAATCCTGGGCGTGGGGGAAGGCGGAACCGAACACCATCATCGCCGTCGTACCCGCGGCGACCCGTCGCCTGGTGAACTCGACCGCGGCGGCCTGGGCGAATTCGGGGTCGGCGAACTTGGATTCGGACGGGAAGATGCACAGATTGAGCCATTCGAGCAGTTGCCCGCCGCCGTAGGAGTCGCCGGCGTAGGTCTGCGGGAAGTGGATGTGGGTGTCGACGAAGCCCGGGATGAGATACCCGCTCGGGTGCTCGTGTGCCTCCGCGCTCGCGAATTCGGAAGGGAGCTCGGATCTCTGGCCGGCGAACTTGATCGTGCCGTCGTCGCCGACCACCAGAGCTCCGCCGGGTATCGATACCAGCGCGTCCACCGCCTCGGTGATCGCGGGACTGCCGGCGAGATGGAAGATGTGCCCGTAGTGGACGGTGTCGGTCATCGGTGCTCCTCGGGCATCGGGGTCACAAACTCGGATCGTCATCGGAGGTCCACCCGGGTGCCTGTGATCGTCCTCGGATCTCGGACGCGGTCGGCGACCAGTATCACCCGCCTCCCGTTGCACGCGCGCGCCAACCGTCGAAGTCGCCGTCTGATCGTTTCCATGTGGCGCGCGAACCGGTCGGTGCGGGCTCTCAGCTACCGGTGCGGGCCGCGATCCATTCGACGAGCGGGACCGTCGCCCGCCAGTCCCGCCGCACCCGATCGACGAGTTCTGCGGAATGGATGATCTCGTCGAATCCGTAGTCCCGACCCACCGACAGCGATCGGTGGCGGAGCAGTTCGATTCGCGGGTGGGCGACGTCGTACCCGCGAGGTGCGGTCTTCAGCCGGTCCCCGGCGACCTCCCAGCCGTCCCCCGTGAGCCGCCGGAGCAGGCTCTCGAGCTCGGGTCCGCTGCGGTCGTGGTCGATCGACTTCCGAATCTCGACGAGCCGAGCCGGGGTGGCCTCGTAGAAGCCCGCGCCGACGCGAACACCCGGCGCGCCGATCTGCACGTAGTACCCGGTGGCCGGGGCCACGGCGACGAACGCGCCCTGATGGGTCTTGTACGGCGCTTTGTCCTTCGAGAACCGGACATCGCGGTGGGGTCGGAAGATCTTGGCCGGGCCGAACTCGTCGGCCAGCGCGTCGGTCAGGGCGCGCATGGGTTCGGCTACCGCGGCACGGTAGGTGTCCTTGTGGGCCTCCCAGAACACCTTGGAGTTGTCGATCTCCAGATCGTCGTAGAAGTCGAGGGCGGCCTCCGGGAACCCGGTGAAGTCTGCCATCGTCACCCCGGCAACGCACGACCGAACCCGACGACACCGCCGTCGGAGCGCCAGTCCAGCGAATGCACCCGGATGCGGCCCATCTCGTTGCCGCCCACGGTGACGGCGGACTCACCATCGACCGCGACGACGATGTTGGTGTGCTGTCCGAATCCCGACGACCGGTCGTAGAGCACGACGTCGCCCACCCGGGGCGGTTGACCGCCGACGGCGTCGAACCGGCCCGCGGCCTCGTAAAACTCCTGCAGCGTGTACACCCCGGGGATGCGCCAGTGACCGGAGTGGGGGTTGACCAGCGGACTGCCCGCCGCCCGCATGATCCAGCTCACGAAGTTCGCGCACCACGGTTCGTCGACGCCCTCGGAGTAGAACGTCCCGGGACGCTGAGCGGTGTGTTCGTGGCGCACCGCCTCGACGACGCGTCGCTGGGCCGGCGTGAGTTCCGCGGCGTCGATCTGCGGAAACTCGGCGGTGTCCCAGGGCAACCACCGTTCGGGTACGGCCCGCCACGCGACGAGACCGACGCCCGCGGCGACGATCACGACCAGCGCCGCGGCGATCACCGTCCGCCGACCACGTCGACGCACCGGGCGCATGCCCGCACCGTCTGCGGGTCGGTCGGCAGTCGTGTCGGCGCTCATCTCGACGAGTGTAGGCATCAACCGTTGCCACGCCTCGTTCCTCGTGCCCGCCGACGTTTGCCCGGCGCCTCGCCCGCGCGGGCAACATGCGCGCTTGGCACAATGGGCGCCGGTCGGGGGGCCAAGGCGATTCAAGGAGCGAACGCGGTGGACGAGTCAGATCACGAGCCGATCCTGCGTGCCGGGGACACGTGCCGGGAGATCGCGACCGCCGACCGCGTCGCATGCATCGTCGACGCGGCGGACTACTTCCTGCACGCGAAGTCGGCGTTGCTGCAGGCCCGGCGCCGCATCGTCCTCATCGGTTGGGACGTGGACACCCGGATCCGGCTTGATCCGCGGATTGCCGACGACGAGGTCCCCGATGTGCTCGGTGACTTCCTGCGGTGGCTCATCGACAACCGTCCGGAACTGGAGATCCACGTCCTGCGCTGGAGCACCGGCGCGTTCACCGGAATCCTGCGCGGAGTCGCGCCGCCCTTCGTCCAGGATCTGCTCACCGGCCGTCGTCTGCACTACCGGATCGACGCCGCCCACCCCGTCTCCGCCGCGCATCATCAGAAGATCGCGGTGATCGACGACCAGTTCGCGTTCTGTGGCGGCATCGACATGACGGTGAACCGGTGGGACACTTCGGAACATCTGTCGCACAACGAGTTCCGCCGGGATCCCGATGACCGGCCGCATGGGCCCTGGCACGACGTCACGGTCGCCCTCGACGCCGACGCCGCGCGCGTGGTCGCGTCCGTCGCGCTCGACCGGTGGGAGGCCGCCACCGGGGAGAGCCTCAAACCCCTCGTCGACACCGACGGCCCCGACATCTGGCCGACGGATCTCGACGTCACGTTCACCGACTGCGACGTCGCGGTGGCCCGGACGATTCCGCAGTACGACGACCGGCCCCAGGTCGAGGAGATCCGGCGCCTGTACCGCGCGGCCTTCGCCGCGGCCCGCCGAACCATCTACATCGAGAGCCAGTACCTGGCGGCGCGCGAGGTCGCGGACGCCCTGGCGGAACGGCTCGCCGAGCCCGAGGGTCCCGAGATCGTCCTGGTGCTGCCGAGGCATGCGGACAGTCCGGTGGAACGGCTCGCCATGGACGGTGCGCGGCACAAGCTCCTGCAACTCCTGTGGCGCGCCGACAAGTACGACAGATTCCGCGCCTTCTACCCGGTGACCGCCGAGGGGGACCCGATCTACGTGCACGCCAAGGTGCTCATCGTCGACGACGTCCTCCTGCGCATCGGATCCTCGAACCTCAACAACCGGTCGCTCGGATTCGACAGCGAGTGTGACGTCGCCATCGAGGCCGATCCGAACGACCCTGCCGACGGCGACCTGCGCGAGACGATCCTGTCCATGCGCACGCGGTTGTTGTCCGAGCATCTGGGCGTCGACCACGAGGTGTTCGACGATGCTGTGGCACAGGAGAACTCACTCGTCGGGGCGGTCGATCGGCTGACCGGCCCGGGCCGGACACTCGAGGCATTCGATCACGAGACGATCGACGGCGAGGAGTCTGTCATCGCGGAGAACGAACTCGTGGACCCGGAGGACGCGCGGATCGGCACGATCGACCGCATTTACCGCGCGGTGATCCGTCGAGGCACGCGGAACCTGCTGCGGCGCTGACGTCACACCCGCGTGCGGGCCGCCTCGATGGCGGGGGCGATGACCTCGGCGAGGTCGGATGCGACGTCGCGATCGCCCTCCGGGGGCATCGCGATGTAACTCAGCGCCATCCTGGTGATCGCGCGCGCGATCCGCACGACGTCGGACTCCGGCATCGACAGCCACTCGGACTCGCGGAAGGCCTCGGCCAGCCGGTCGGCGGCCGTGGTGATGATCGGTGCCGCATCGGTGGTGATCAGCTTCAACAGATCGGGTTTGGCCTCGCCGGACAGCAGCGAGGCGATCAGCGGGTCGGTGGCGACTCCGGCGAAGAATTCACCGAACCCCTTGTGCAAGGCCTCGGTGACGTCGTCGACGGAACTCGCCAAGGAATCTGCGACATGGCCGGCGAAACGGCCCGCCAACCGCACCGCGTAGCCCTGCGCGAGGCCGTACCGGGAACCGAACTCGTTGTAGACGGTCTGGCGGCTGACCCCCGTCGCGGCGGCCACATCGGACATGCGCACCGCCGCCCAGTCCTGGTCCAGCAGCAGGTCGTGCAGTCCGTCGAGCAGCGAGTTGTGCAGCAGGGCTTTGCTGTCCTGCGCATAGTTGCGAGTCGTCATCCGCGCGCACCGACCGGCTGGAGAGATGACTCGATCTCGGCGCGCAGGGCTCGTCCCGAGCCGCCCCTGCCCAGGCAGACCGCGCCGACGAGACGACTGCCGGCGAAAGCCCGCACGACAGAGCAGGAGTCGTCCAGGTCGACCTCCACACGATCGCCCGATGTCGGCCACCCGACGATCTGGATGTTGGTCGTGTACTGCATCGTCCAGGCCAGTGGCACACGCGGTACCGCAGTGCTGATGCCGGTGTCCAGCCCGAGGTCGGCGGCGATCGTCATGGCGACCAGTCTGCCGTGCTCGGTCGCGGTGAGCCACTGCTCGGCACGCATCGGTGCGCCCGTCAACGGATGGGGCCGCGCCGCGACGTCGCCGGCCGCGTAGACGCCGGGGACCCCGGTTCGCAGCGAATCGTCGACGACGATCCCGGCCGCATCGACGGGAATCCCTGCGCTGCGCGGCAATTCGAGATCAGGCTCCATTCCGATCGCGCTGATCACCGTTCCGGTCAACGTCCGCCCGTCCGCCAACGCCACGGACTCGGCGGTGATCGTGGTGGGCACCACGCCGGTGAGGATCTGAACCCCGCGTTCCCGGTGCAGGGTCGCCACCGCCTCGGCCACCGTTGCCGGAACGACCCGTGACAACAGCGACGTCTCGCGCTCGATAACGGTGACGCGCGAACCGTCTCCGGTCGACGCCACGGATGCGGCGATCTCCAGTCCGATCAGTCCGCCGCCGAGAACGATCACCGGCCCGTCCTGGATCGCGTGCCGGAGCTCCGCCGCGTCGTGCCGGGTGCGCAGGGCGAGCGGGGACGACGTCGTGCCGGGGAGTCGCCGGGCACGCCCTCCGGTGGCCAGGACCAGCGCGTCGTAATCCACTTGGGAGGAGTCGGCGAGGCAGACCCGCCGCGACGAGGTGTCGACGTCGGCGACGCGCGTCGAGGTCACGATCTCGATGCCCCGATCTGACCAGTACCCGGGCGGACGGAGCGTGATCTTGGCGTCCGTCAGGTCGCCGTCGACGAGGTTCTTGCTCAGCGCCGTTCGACGGTAGGGGAGTTGTGGCTCCTTCCCGAACACGGTTATTGTGCCGTCGAAACCGTTGGAACGCAGCGACTCCGCAGCCGTGATGCCGGCGACGCCGGTGCCGACGATCACCACCGAACCGCCCCGGGTGGTGCCGGCGCTCACGGACGGGCCACCTCGACCATCTCGAAATCGGCCTTGGCCGCACCGCAGTCCGGGCAGCTCCAGTCGTCAGGGATGTCGGCCCAGCGGGTGCCCGGCTCGATGCCGTCCTCCGGCCAGCCGAGCTCTTCGTCGTACTCGAAACCGCAGACCTCGCAACGGAAGAGCTTGAAGTTCATCGCACAGAGTTCCCTTCGCTGATTTCATCCGGCCCGCTCGCTTCGCCCCCGGCGCCGAGATCATCCGGCCCGCTCGCTTCGCCCCCGGCGCCGAGATCATCCGGCCCGCTCGCTTCGCCCCCGGCGCCGAGATCATCCGGCCCGCTCGCTTCGCTCCCGGCGCCGAGGAAGTCGATCTTCTCCCGCACGCCGCAGTCGGGGCACGGCCAGTCGTCGGAAATGGTGGCCCAGGGCGTGCCGGGCGGGAATCCCTCCCGGGGAGCGCCGACGGTCTCGTCGTAGACGTAATCGCAGACCGGACAACGGAAGGTGCTCATCGCGGCGACACCCCGTGCTCGGCCAGGACGCGTTCGCGGCGGTGCGGTGCGATGTTGATCCGTTCGACGTTTCCGTCGTAGTGGTCGAGCACCCGCTTGTCCATCACCCGCCGCCAGATCGGCGGGAAGTAGGCGAGCGTGATCATGCTCGCGTATCCGCTCGGCAGGTTGGGCGCGCCGTCGAAGCTGCGCAGCGTCTGGTACCTCCGGGTGGGGTTCGCGTGATGATCGCTGTGGCGCTGGAGGTGGTACAGGAAGATGTTGGTGCAGATGTGGTCGGAGTTCCAGCTGTGCTCGGGCGTGCACCGCTCGTAGCGGCCGGTCCGCGTCTTCTGGCGGAGTAGACCGTAGTGCTCGAGGTAGTTCACGGTCTCCAGCAGTGAGAAACCGTAGACGGCCTGGATCACGAGGAAGGGGAGGATCTCCCAGCCGAAGATCGCGGTGAGCGCCCCCCACAGCACGACTGACATCGCCCATGCGTTGAGGACGTCGTTGCTCGGATGCCAGAAGGGCTTGCCCGCCCGCTCGAGGCGTTTGCGTTCGAGTTCGACGGAGGACGTGAGGCTTCCCCAGACGCTACGGGGGAGGAAGCGCCAGAACGACTCTCCGAAACGGGAGCTGGCCGGATCTTCGGGCGTCGCGACCCGCACGTGATGCCCACGGTTGTGCTCGATGTAGAAGTGACCGTAAAACGTCTGGGCGAGAGTGATCTTCGACAACCAGCGTTCCAGATCGTCCTTCTTGTGCCCCAGTTCGTGAGCGGTGTTGATTCCGATCCCGCCCATCGCGCCGATCGACAGCGCCAGCCCGATCTTCGACGCGAGCCCGAGCCCGCCGTCGATGCCGAGCCAACTGAGGTCGTCGGCCGTCCACAGGTAGCAGGCCATCACGAGACTCGCGAGCTGGAACGGGATGTACACGTACGTGCAGTAGCGGTAGTACTTGTCGTTCTCCAGCTGCTCCATCAGCTCTTCGGGCGGATTCGATCCGTCGGGCCCGAAGAACACGTCGAGGATCGGGAGCAGGACGTAGACGAGTAGCGGCCCGATCCACCACCACACCGGCGACACGACGTCGAAACCATGGCCGATCGCATTGAAGCCGGCGACGAGACCCATTGCGAGAAAGATCGACGTCGGTGGGATCAGGCCGAGCAGCCAGAGATGGCGTTTGCGGTCCTTCCACTCGGCGGCGGAGTCATCCGCGGTGAACGGGGTCGGTGCGGTACTCATACGCGCTCCTGTCTGGGCGGGCTGTGTTCTACGCCACTAGACATTAACCGCGACAATGTCCGTTGTCTAGACATTCACGTCTATTTGTAAACAAGCAACGCCGCGGGGACGTACGACGAGGACCTGGGCGGCAGGAAGGTTGCTCGCCGACGCGTGCGGCAGTTCTTGTGTTCTGGAGTTCGGCGCGGGTTCGCGCATGCCTACGTGGTCACGAACCGCGCCGTGAGGCTGTTGCATGTGCGACTGCCGCCGTCGTGGTGCTCGATCGAGGTCTGTTCAGTGATCAACGTCGACGTCGGGTTCGGCTGCCCGGAACCCGCTCCCGCTCGAATGGCCGAGTGGGAGCGGGTCGGTCGTGTTCCGCTGTGGAGTTGTCAAAGTACGGATGCGGTCCCGGGTATGGCCCGGGTGCGGAGGGTGCTACGCGAAAGTGGTTGTCGGACGGCCGGTCAGGCGGCGTCGTCGAGGCGCATGGTGCGGCGGTTGTAGGCGGGTAGTGGTCGGCGGTGTGGGTCTATGGTGGCGGGTGGGACGAGCCAGGGGTGTCGGTCGAATCCCATGACGATGTCCCAGCCGTGGTGGTGGACCTGGTTGTGGCAGCGTTGGCAGAGCAGGCAACCGTTGTCGAGGTCGGTGGGTCCGCCGTCGGCCCAATGGGTGACGTGGTGGACCTGGGTATGTGACGGTGGCGCACCGCATTTGATGCAGCAGGCGTCGCGGACGATCATTGCTTTGCGCAGGTGCGCCGGGAACAAGCGGTGGGTGTGGCCCATCTGTAGCGGTACGCCCTCAGCGTCGAGTCGCCCCTGCTCCCCGAGGTGCGAGCGAAGCGAGCCTCGAGGGGTCAGCGAGCCGTCGCACGACGCCTGTTTCGCGGTCGCTTGGCTGACCGATCCGGTCCACGGCAGCGTTGCGAGGTCTCCGGTCGCGGGGATAGTCAGTATCAATTGAGTGCGCGAGGAACCAACGGTGTCGATGCTCGCGCCGATCGCGGCTTGGTCGAGGATCAATTCGAAGGCGTCGGCGCGGCGTTGCTCGGCGGTGCGACGATCCTTGGCGCCGTCGGGTTCGGGTCGTGGGCAGGATCGTTCGTCGATCATCGCCAGGAACTTCTCGCCCACGACCTGGGTGAGATCGGCGCGGACTTCGACGCGGCCGTCGTCGGTGGTGTGGGCGCTCACCGAGTTCAAACTTGCATCGTCCGACGCTGGGGTTCCTGCGTCACACGCATCGCCGAGAGCGTTGCCGATGGCCTGCGCATGCTTGAGCACTTCAGTCGGTGTTGCACCGGATAGTGCTTGGGCGATGAGTTCGATCTCAAACCGGGAGCGCTTGTCGACGGAAAGCGCTTCCCCGCAACGTCTATCGATCTCGTTCATGCCGCGGACGATGGCATCGACGATCTCGCTCGACAGTCGTCCGTCGGCAGCGTGACGCGCCACAGCGGGCAGGTTGGGCAGCGCGTCGACACTGCGCATGGTGCGGAGGGCGGCGGCCGGCGCATGTCCTGACTCGATCAGCAGCTTCTTGGTGGTGCTGCCGGTCTTCTGCGCGACGCCGAGTTCGTCGAGTTGTGCTGCGTGGGTGCCGATCTGGTGATCGGCAAGGTTGCGGATCAGGCGCCACGTGTGGAGGGAGTCGAATGTTGCTCTGCCGGTTGGGTCGTCGGCGGGCGGGGTGGTCTCGATGAGTTGATCGAGGAGAGTGGCGAGCTCTGGCATGACTCCAAGGTACCGGAACATGCGTTCGATTTCGAGGAAATTCCACAAGCCGAGAACCGTGAATCGATCGACTGTGCAGCATATTTCGTTGACTGTGCGTCGATTCGCGTTGACCGTGCGTGGATCGTGATCAGTGGCTGGTTCAAGTCGCTCCAGTTTTCGAATACGCGCGGATCGGGTGTGCATGTTCACTTATGGAGCAGTCTCGACGTCCCCGGCGGCGACCGGACTGGCGTTGCCGGCGTGCGGAAGGTAGCGGCGACATATGTTGGGGGCCGAAGGGTATCGTCCGGCTCAGCGATTTCAGATGCCGCTGAGTATGCGGGAATTGCTATCGCCGAGACACTGACTGGGTCGTCGAAACGGTCGCCTCGATGGTGCGGGCGATACGTGGGACCGGCGGAGCCGTCGTGCCGCTTATCCGGGGGGCAAGGTCAGCATTACTCGCTGGAGGTGAAACAGCTGTGTCGCGGTGGCGTCGCCTACCGCATCTTCAGCGATGGCTACACCCCTGTCCAGGTATCGATGTGGGCGCGTTGGCTGTTGAGGGCGTATCCCTCGGGTGTGGCCGGCCGGCGGTTCTCGGCCTGGTGCGATGACGCACTCTTGTGGCGCCCCGTGGGTGGGTGCGCGGCGGGGTTACGACCCGGTGTTCTCCGGTCGCGGTGACCCGCCGGGTCCTGGGTAGTGAGACATGTATCCGGCGGTCTCCATCCGATCCGATGCCGGAGGTCGGCGACGGTTCGGGTCGGTTGAAGTCGATAGACGTCGGGCCGATGTCCAGTCGTCCGGGCTACCCCGTCTCGAGGTGCGCCGAACTCGGTTCGCGGAGGGGTCTTTTCGGCGACGAGTCGTCGGCGGGAGCACGTGGGGTCGAGAGAGCCGCACCGACCTCCACCAGTGTGCGCGCGGCGAACTCGTTGATGGAACGAGCCGTGACGTACATCGATCAACCCATCATCGGGCCCCGGCCGGTCAGGTTCGGCGGGTCATCTGCTGCATCTGAGCGGCCGGTTACGACGTCGCCACCGGACTGAACACGCGCATCTGCATTGGGTGAGATGCGCGAGTGTGACCCGGGGTCGGACGTTCGGCGCCGATTGCCGACACGGTCACTGACGGCCTTCGACCTTCCACGGCGCGGTGCACGCGGCCTCCTGCGCCGAAAACGCGTCCACGAGGCCGGAAGAAGCAGAAAATCCCCAACCCCGCACGCGGAGTTGGGGATTCTGCAGCATCTGGGACCCGAGAAGCCAAGCCCTGCTCGCTGGACTTACGGAGTGTTGATCCAGTTCAGGATCGACTGCCCGGCGCGGGGGTCGCCGTTGTTGATACCGATGACCGCTCCGATGGCCGCGCCGACGCCCGCACCCCAGACACAGCCGACGATGATGATGCAGCCGATGATGAGGCCGGCGAGAGCGCCGATGGCGGTGGTGACGTTGCCGCCGCGGTTCCACCCGTTGGTGATGTGCCAGATCATCTGCTGGTAGGCGCGGTCCTTCTTCGCCGAGGCCGGGCGGACGCCGGCAGCGATCGCCGCGCGGGCTTCGGGGGTGAGGATCGGGGTGAACGTCGCCTGGGTGCGGTCGGCGGAGACCTTCGCGCGCATCGGGACAGCGGCGCCGTCGAACGGCAGCACCAGTCCGATTCGCTCGATGGTCCGTCCGTGTGAGTCGACGACCCGGAGTTCCTGCTCGCCTGCGACGAACGTCGCGTTGCGGAGCTGGGAGGTGATGGAGGTCCCGTCGGCGGATGCGCTGGAGAAGTGGGACGGCGCCGCGGGCGCGGGAGCGCCGTGTGCGGTGCCGTAGGAGACGGTGAGTGCCGTGATGGCCAGGGCCATGACGGCGAGGAGGCGAATGCGCTTCATCGGTTCTGGATTCCGCTTTCGTCGAATGGGTGGTGTGCCCGCTCCGACAGCCGCCGCTCGCCGTGGCTCGGCGATGTGCGGTATGTCGGATTCGGCGCAGTGATTGTCCCACTGTCGACTGCTGTTGGTCCGGTACGCGGCGCGGCGTGGGCCGGCCGGATGACGTATCGGCTGACAAGCGAGCGCGTCCCGACTGAACCGGACACCTGGGTCGATTCACTCTGAGCATTGAAGACGTCCATATTTGACTTGGACATGTATGGATCGTGGGTTCTACGGTCGGGGCAAGGCCGAGCTCACCGCACAGCCGCGCCGACGGCGACCCGCCATCGAGAGCAGATGACACCTCTCTCGTGGCGCCGCCGCGGCCGGGCTACCTCGGCGGAATGCCAACGCACAACGGATGGGACCACGATGACCATTGCGCAGCACCCCGCACCGCTGACGACGCAGGACCTCACCGGACAACTGATCATCGCGGGTGAGCGGGTGACCGGCGCGGGGAAGGCCGTCCACGGCGTGGACCCGACGACAGGCACTCGTCTCCTGCCCGCGTACACACACGGAACCCCAGCCGACGTCGTCCGTGCCACCGCTGCGGCCGCGGAAGCGTTCGGACCGTATCGCGCCACCTCGTCCGAAGAACGGGCGCGGTTCCTCTCGACGATCGCGGACAACCTCGATGCGGCGACCGAGGTCCTCGTCGAGCGTGCCGTGGCCGAGACCGGACTCCCGGCGGCGCGGATCACCGGTGAGGTGGGACGGACGTCGGGTCAGCTCCGGTTGTTCGCCTCGGTGCTGAGCGAGGGCAGCTGGCACGGCGCCCGTATCGATCCCGCACGGCCGGATCGGACGCCGCTGCCGCGCGCCGACATCCGGCAGCGCAAGGTGCCGCTCGGACCCGTCGCCGTGTTCGGCGCCAGTAACTTCCCGCTCGCGTTCTCGGTCGCCGGCGGCGACACCGCGTCGGCATTGGCCGCCGGATGTCCCGTGGTGGTGAAGGCCCACGACGCCCATCCCGGCACATCAGAACTGTTGGGACGTCTGATCACCGAGGCGGTGGCCGCCACCGGAATGCCTGCCGGCACCTTCTCCCTGCTCTACGGCAGCGGGCCCGACCTGGGTATCGCCCTCGTGACCGACCCGCGCATCAAGGCGGTGGGCTTCACCGGGTCGCGTTCGGGCGGAACGGCTCTCGTCGCCGCTGCGGCGTCGCGAGCCGAACCCATCCCGGTGTACGCAGAGATGAGCTCGATCAATCCGGTCTACCCGCTGGAGGGGGCGCTGCGTGCCGATGCCGCCGGCCTCGGCCGCGCATTCGTCGGCTCGCTGACGATGGGTTCGGGACAGTTCTGCACCAATCCCGGCCTGGTCATCGCGGTCGACGGTCCCGATCTCGATGCATTCATCGCCGCTGCCGCGGAGGCGATCGCCGCCTCGACGCCGACGCCGATGCTGACCCCGGGGATCGCCGCGAGCTACGCCTCCGGCGTGGAGGAGTTCGGTTCGGCCGCGGAGGTTCTCGCCCGATCGGCGGAAGCGACGGGTCCGAACACCTGCGCCGCCGCGCTCTTCGGCACGCGGGCCGAGACCTTTCTCGCTTCGGAGACGTTGCAGCAGGAGATCTTCGGGTCGTCGAGCCTCGTGGTGCGGTGTCGCGACCTCAAACAGGTGCGGGAGGTGACCGCCGAGCTCGAAGGTCAGCTCACCGCGACCGTTCATGCTGCGGACTCCGACCTCGACGACGCCCGGGTGCTTCTCGAGGCACTCGAACTCAAGGCCGGGCGAATCCTTTTCAACGGGTGGCCCACCGGCGTCGAGGTCGGACACGCGATGGTCCACGGCGGACCCTATCCGTCCACTTCCGACAGCCGTAGCACCAGCGTCGGGTCGCTCGCCATCGAGCGTTTCCTGCGGCCGGTGGCGTATCAGGACGTTCCGACGGCGCTGTTGCCCAACCCCATTGCCGACGGAAACCCCGAACAGATCTGGCGCCGTGTCGACGGCGAACTCATCCGCGACTGATCCTCACCCCATCCAAGGAGTCCCAATGCTCAACGGCGTCTTGTTCTTTCCTGTCACACCCTTCGACAGCACCGGAGAGGTGGACTACCGTCGCCTCGCCGAACACATCGACCGCGGGGTGGCCGCCGGTCCCGGCGGCGTGTTCGTCGCCTGCGGCACCGGCGAATTCCACGCCCTCGGACTCGAGGAGTTCGGGCGGATCGTCCGCTGCGCGGTCGAGACCGTCGCCGGCCGCGTCCCGGTGTTCGCCGGTGCCGGCGGCTCCCTCGTCCAGGCCCGCGAGTTCGCGGTGAGCGCGAAGGCCAATGGGGCCGACGGCATCCTGCTCCTGCCCCCGTACCTGGTGACGATGCCGCCTGCCGGCCTCGCCGAGTACACGCGGTCAGTCGCGGCCTCCACCGATCTGCCGCTCATCGTCTACAACCGCGGCAACGCCGTGTTCGACGAGGCGTCGGCCATCGAGGTCGCCAAGCTGCCGACGGTCATCGGGTTCAAGGACGGCACCGGTGACCTCGACAACGTGTCGCGCATCGTGATCGCGGTCAAGGAAGCACTCGGGGACAGCAAGGAGTTCCTGTTCTTCAACGGCCTGCCCACCGCCGAGATCACCCAGCAGGCCTACCGCGCCATCGGTGTCACGTTGTACTCGTCGGCGACGTTCGCGTTCGCCCCGGAACTGGCCTTGGCCTTCTACAACTCGTTGGAGAACGGCGACGTCGAGCTGACCGAGGCGCTGCTGCGAGAGTTCTTCCACCCCTTGGTCCGTCTGCGCAACAGGGTGCCGGGCTATGCGGTCGCACTCGTGAAGCACGGTGTGACGATGGAGGGCATCGAAGCGGGTCCGGTGCGCGCGCCGCTGGTCCAGCCGACACCGGAGCACCAGGCCGAGCTCGAGCGGATCACCGCCGCCGGGCGCGCCGTCCTCGCGACGACGCTCGCCGCGCAGGCCACGGTCTGAGAACTCATGTCGACGAATACCTTCCAGTCGGTGCCGGTCGGGACGCGAACCGTGGCGAGTCCGCACACCGACACCACGATCACCGAGGTCACGGTCACCCCGGTCGCCTTCGTCGACCCGCCGCTGCTCAACACGGTGGGTGTGCACCAGCCCTACGCACTGCGGGCGATCATCGTGATCGAGACGGCCGGCGGAATCCGCGGGCTCGGCGAGACCTATGCCGACACCGCTCATCTCGCGCGGATGGAGGCCGCCGCCGAGGCGATCATCGGACTCGATGCCTTCGCGCTCCACAACCTGCGCGATGCCATCGACCTGTGGGTCTCGACCCTGTCGGTGACCGGGGGCGACGGAGTGGCCGGCATGATCACCACGGCCAGCACCACCGATCGTGTCTTCTCGCCATTCGAAGTCGCCTGTCTCGACATCCAGGGTAAGGTCCTCGGTCGACCGGTGAGCGATCTGCTCGGCGGCCGCGTGCGGGACCGAGTTCCGTTCAGCGCCTACCTGTTCTACAAGTGGGCGGCCCACCCCGGGGCGGCCGGCACCAACGGACTGCCGGACGAGTGGGGCGAGGCCGTCGATCCGAGCGGACTGATCCGGCAGGCACACCGGATGATCGACCGCTACGGGTTCACCGCGATCAAACTGAAGGGCGGCGTGTTCGCCCCCGACGAAGAGATCGCGGCGATCAAGGCGCTGCACGCGGAGTTCCCCGGAATCCCGTTGCGCCTGGACCCCAATGCGGCGTGGACCGTGGAGACCTCGGTGCGCGTCGCGGGGGAACTCGAGGGCATCGTCGAGTACCTGGAGGACCCGACCCCCGGCCTCGACGGTATGGCGTGCGTCGCTGAGCAGGCGTCCATGCCGCTCGCGACGAACATGTGCGTGGTCGCCTTCGACCACCTCGAACCGGCGGTGCGCAAGCGGTCGGTCTCGGTCGTCCTGTCCGATCACCACTACTGGGGCGGCCTGCAGCGGTCGCGTCTCCTCGGCGGTATCTGTGAGACTTTCGGACTCGGCCTGTCGATGCATTCCAATTCGCACCTGGGCATCAGCCTCGCCGCGATGGTGCATCTCGCGGCTGCGACACCGAACCTCACCTACGCCTGTGACACCCACTGGCCGTGGAAGACCGAGGACGTGGTGAAGCCCGGCGTCCTGGGCATCGTCGACGGCGCGGTGCCGGTCCCGACCGGCCCGGGTCTGGGCGTCGAACTCGACGATGAGTCGCTGGAGGCCCTGCACCAGCAGTACCTCGACTGCGGCATCCGCGACCGGGACGACACCGGCTACATGCAGTCCATCGATCCCGGCTTCGTGAACTCCAGCCCGCGGTGGTGAGCGTATCCACGAGCACCGCCGCGGTGATGGGGTGAACTCCAGCCCGCGGTGGTGACGTGGGCGAACCCTCGACCGTCACCGTGGGAGTGGGTTAGCGTCATCCACACCGCTCCGCAGATCGCGGGGTGACGATGCCGAAAGTGGATCGATGTTCTCTCTCTCGCGCCTCTCCTGCTTCATCGCGGTCGCCGAGGAGCTGCACTTCGGCCGAGCGGCCGAGCGGCTCCACATGACGCAACCCCCGCTCAGCAGGCAGATCCAGCAGCTGGAGCACGAACTGGGCGTCCAGTTGATCGAACGCAGCAGCCGGGCAGTGTCGCTGACGGCGGCCGGCGCGGCCTTCCTACCCGACGCACGACGCATCGTCGCGCTCGCGGAGGGGGCGGCTCTGACGGTCCGCCGCGTGCCTGCGGGTGATCTGGGCACCGTGAACATCGGTTTCACGGGGGCGTCGGCGCGTGCGGTGTTGCCCCGGCTCATGCAGACGGCCCGCGAGAAGCTACCCGACGTTCGGCTCGTCTTGCGGGAGATGGTCACCATCGCGCAGGTCGAGGCGTTGGTCCGCGGTGATCTCGACCTCGGCATCGTCCGCCCGCCGATCTCTCGCCCAGGTGTGAACTCCCGTCCGCTGCACCATGAGCGCCTGGTCGCCGCCCTGCCCGCCGATCATGAGTTCGCCGACGCCGAGCACCTCGCGATCGAGGACTTCGACGGTCAGGCGGTCATCATGTATTCGCCCACGGATGCGCGGTATTTCAATGAATTGCTGATCAGCACCTTCACGGCGGTCGGGGCGTCGCCTCGCTATGTCCAATACGTCACGCAAGTGCACACCATGCTGGTCCTGGTGCACTCCGGGCTGGGCATGGCGCTGGTTCCGGAGTCGGCCATGACCATGCATCCCGACGGGGTGGTGTTCAAGGAGGTGACCGCGATCCGCGATCGTCCCGTGCAGATGAACATCGCCTGGCGCGCCGACAATACCAACCCGGCTCTTGCGCGATTGATGAGAGACGTTCTCCCCGAACGGGAGTGGATCTGACGACGACCTCGGAACGAGTTCGTCGACTATGCACCGGATCCCGTTGACGACCTCACCTCGGTGGCCTCGACGGGCGCGGCGGACTCGCTTCGCTCGTTCGACGCTGCTCGACCAGCAGGGGTTGCGGTGGAAAAGCCCGATCAGACCGCGGCGCGCACGGGTGGTTTCACCGCGACCACCGGGCACTGTGCGTCGAGCAGCACACGCTGGACGACGCTGCCGGTCAGTAGTTTCCCGACCGGTGAACGCCTGCGCTGGCCGATCACCAGGAGCTCGGCTGCGTCGTCGTACGATGCGTCGATGAGCTGGTCGGCGTGCGAGAGGCCCGGATCATTTTCGGCGACACGGTATTCGACGTCACCGGACTGAGCCACCTTGCGCGCGTTCTCAAGGTCGACCAGGAACTCCGGTGACGAGGCGTTGTCGCCATCGGCCACGATCACGACGTCGGTGCCGCGCATACGGGCCTCGGCGAAGCCGAACGGGAGCGCGCCGCGCCCCTCGGTTGTCGGTAGGTAGCTGAGGACGACAGACATCAGATGTCCTTTCGCAGAGCGTGATTCGGTGCTACGACCGGGGTCGACAGGTCACCGGTCTGCAGGAAGGTGTCGAGGTTGGCGAGCGTGAGTTCCTCCATGGCGGCACGTGTCTCGACCGTTCCGCTCGCGAGGTGGGGGAGAAGTACGACGTTGTCCATGGACAGCAGCGCCTCGGGCACCTCCGGCTCGTGCGCGAACACGTCGAGCCCGGCGCCGGCCAGTCGGCCGCGCCGCAGCAGGTCGACGAGGGCGTCCTCGTCGACGACGCTGCCGCGCGCCACATTGATGAGGAAGCCGTCGGCGCCCAGCGCCTCGAGGACGTCCCGGTCGACGAGATGGCGCGTGTCGGCACCGCCGGCGGCGGCCACGATCAGCACGTCGACCTGGGTGGCGAGCTCGGCCGGCGACGCCGCGTAGCGATACGGTGAGCCGTCGACCGGGCGGCGGTTGTGGTAGGTGATCCGGCACCCGAAGGCGGTCAGGCGGTGGGCGATCGCCGAGCCGATACGGCCCAGCCCGAGGATGCCGACGTCGGTGCCGGAGACCTTCCGGGTGAGCGGAACGTTCCCTTCCACGGGCCAGCGACCGGCTCGGACGAACCGATCGGCCGCGGCGAGACCGCGCATCGTGTCGAGGAGTAGTCCGACTGCGGTGTCGGCGACGCAGTCGGTGAGGACGTCCGGGGTGTTGCTGACGCCGATGCCGAGCTCGGCGGCACGGGCGACGTCGGTGGTGTCGTAACCGACGCCGAAGTGGACGATGGCGCCGAGGTTCGGGAGCTCGGCCATCAAGCCGGCGTCCACCCCAGTTCGTCCCGAGGTCACGACCGCGGTCACCGCGTCGGCGTTGCGCGCGAGGAAGGCCTTCCGCGCCTCCCGGTCATCGGGCAGTCGCTGGGCGCCGTAGGTACCTTCGAGACGCTCCTCGAGCGAGGGCTTCAGCGGGCCGACGCGGAGGACAGAGCCGTGGAACGACGAAAGGTCCTTCAGCCCAATGGTTTCCGTTGCCGTCGCGGTGCCGGCCGAACTGCTCGTCATGCTTGACCTCCAGGAGTGCAGGACACAGACCGGTCCTTCGGTGGATGTGGTCAACGCTAGAAGTGCCACGGATACCTGTCCAACACGCAAATAACATGGACCGATACTCAAACTGTATTGATACGGGGTTGTCGATTCGTCCAGCGCAAGAGAGCAGCGATGAACCGTCAGGTCAGCGGTGGTTTCGACTCGCGGAGTCGCCGGTTCAGAGGCCTTTCGAAAGCCCTCCAAACCCGCCGAAATGGCCGTTTGCTGGGCTTTTGCTCTGTTGACGCCGTCATCGCGACGCTCATAGCGTGTGTCTACCGTCACAAACGCGGTCGAGCCCACCGCGAGATCACTCGCAGTCTTTCTTTCATCGGAGGTCCCCATGCAGATCGCAGCTCTGCGATCCCGGAAGCGCCCCGCCGGGTGTCTGCTGGCACTGTCCGCGGTGGCCGTGCTCGCGGCCAGTGGTTGCAGCGTCGCGAACACGACCGCGAGCGAGAGCGCCTCTCCGGACACCCTGCGCATCGTCCTGCCTCAGGAGCCGCCGACGCTGGAACCCTGCGACGCTTCCCTTACGGCCACCGGTGTCGTGGTCCGGTCCAACATCACCGAACCGCTCATCGAACGGGATCCGAACAGTGGCGAACTGCAGCCCGGTCTCGCTACGGCGTGGACCCAGGTGGAGCCGAACGTCTGGCGTTTCACCACGGCCTCGGGCATTCGATTCAGCAACGGCCAGCCGTTCGACGCCGAGGACGCCGCGTTCTCCATCCGCCGCACGTTCAACGGGGCGATCGGCTGCGACGTCAACGGCTACGTCTTCGACGACAGCACCCGCGAGGTGACTGTGGTCGACCCCAGCACCATCGAGGTCCGCACGGAGACCCCCGACCCGATTCTCCCGCTGCGCCTGTCGTTCATCGAGATCGTTCCGCGCACCACCGTCGCCGACGACAAGGTGCGCGTGCCGATCGGGACCGGCCCCTACATGGTCGACTTCTGGGATTCGGGCCAGCGCGTGGCGTTGACAGCCAATCCGAACTATCACGGCGACGCCCCCGCATTCACCCGCGCCGTCTACCAATGGCGCTCCGAGGGCAGTGTCCGTGCCGCGATGGTCTCCAACGACGAAGCGGACATCGCCACCTCACTCGGCCCCGAAGACGGAGCGGGTGATCTCGGCATCGCCTACACCAACAACGAGACGACCGCCCTGCGCATGCAGGCCACCGATGCGCCCCTGACCGACTACCGGGTGCGCGAGGCCATCGATCTCTCCGTCAACCGCGTCGGCATCGTCGACGCACTGTTCCAGGGTCTCGGTACACCCGCGGCCCAGCTGGTCGCGGAGGGCATCGTCGGCTACAACGACCAGCTGACCCCGACGCCGTACGACCTCGACCGCGCCAAGCGCCTGGTCGACGAAGCCCGTGCGGACGGGGTACCGGTCGACCGGACCATCCGCCTCATCGGCCGTACCGGTCAGTTCCCGAAGATCAACGAGACCATCGAGAACCTGCAGTTCACGCTCAGCAAGATCGGGCTGGACGTCAAGATCGAGATGATGGACACATCAGGTCAGATGCAGTATCAGACAAGGCCTTTCGTACCCGGGTCGGGGCCGGTGCTGCTGATGATCATGCACGGCAACCAGGCCGGTGACACCCAGTTCACCCTCGACCAGTACATGCTGTCCGACGGATACCAGAGCACTTACGGCACAGCCGCCTACGACGAACAGATCCGCGCCGCCGAGGCCCTCACCGGCCCGGCCCGTCAGAACGCACTCGCCGCGGTCCTGGCCGCCGAGCCGCGCGAGATCCGCCAATACGCGTATATCGCACACATGCAAGCAGTTCTCGCGAAAGCGAATCGTGTTGCCTACCGGCCCAATTCGGCCACCGGTGACGAGATGCGTCTCGCCGAGATGACCCACGCGCCAGCCCAGAACGACTGAAACAGAGGCGATGACCGATGCTCACCTTCCTCCGGCGCCGGATGTTCACCAGCCTGATCCCGCTGATCATCGTCTTGTTCGGCGTGTTCTTCATGGCCCGGCTCACCGGCGACCCCACCAATCTCTACCTCCCGGTCTCCGCGACCCCGGAGCAGCGCGCCGAGTTCGCCGCCGCGAACGGGCTCGACAAACCGATCTGGCAACAGATGACCGACTACCTCGCCGGCGTCTTCCACCTCGACTTCGGTGAGTCACTGAAGACCGGTCAGCAGGCGGCGAGCATGGCGCTCGCAGCGTTCCCGGCGACTCTGCAGCTCGCTTTCGTCACGCTCGTGCTGTCGGTCCTCGGCTCGATCATCATCGGTTGCTGGGCGGCCTACCGACCGAACTCACTCGCCGACCGCTTCTCGAGCCTGCTGTCGATGACCGCGGCCAGCGTCCCCGACTTCTGGTTCGCGATCACCGGTATCTGGATCTTCGCGGTTGTCTTCGGCTGGCTGCCGACGTCCGGGACCGGCGGGGTGCTGGCCTGGGTCCTGCCGATCGCGACACTGATGATCCGACCGCTGGGCGTTCTCACCCAGGTGGTGCGCGGCGCCATGGTCTCGGCCCTGTCGGCCCCCTACGTCAAGGTGGCGAGAAGCAAAGGGGCCGGAGACTTCCGGATCGTCACCCACCACGCACTGCGCAATGCGGCCGCCCCCGCCCTCACCGTCGCCGGCGATCTCGCGGTCGGCCTGATCAACGGCGCGGTCATCGTCGAAGCCATCTTCGGCTGGCCCGGCATCGGCAAGCTGATGATCGATTCGATCCTGCAACGCGACTTCGCGGTCCTGCAGGCCGCGGTGCTCCTCACCGCTCTCAGCATCTTCATCCTGAACATCGTCATCGACGCGGGTCTCGCCCTCCTGGACCCACGCGTTCGTGACAAGGCCACGGTCTAGTCGCCGGACACATCGAGGAGTACTGACACATGTCCATCGTCACCGATCCCGTCGACACGACGAGTCCCGTCGCCTCGACCGACATCACCGGCGACTCCGTCGCCGCCAAGAAGGTGCCCGGCGGGCAACTGCCGCTGTGGCGGCTGCTGCTCCGCGACAAGTTCGCGACCGTCGCCGCCGGCATCCTGACCTTCATCCTGCTCACCGCGATCTTCGGTCCGTGGCTGGTCGGGGACGCCGCCACCGACCAGAACCTGGACGAGTCGAACCTCCCGCCGTTCAACCTCGACACGGGCTGGATGAACGTGCTGGGCACCGACCCGCTGGGTCGCAGCATGCTCGCCCGGCTCATCGTCGCCTGCCAGACCACGCTCATGGTCTCCCTGCCCGCGGTGATCATCTCGTGCGTCGTGGGCTCGGCGATCGGCATGTGGGCGGGATACCACCGCGGCTGGCGTGAGACCACCGCGATGCGCATCGCCGACGTCATCATGAGCTTCCCGTCGCTGCTGCTCGCAGTCGTGATCCTGTACGTGTTCTCGCCGAGCGCCGCCAACATCATCGCGGTGCTGGCGATCACCCGGATCCCGATCTACCTACGGACCGCGCGGGCCGAATCCGCCGAGTTGCAGAGTCGCGTGTTCGTGGACGCGGCACGGACCTTCGGTGCGAGCAGCGGTGCGATACTCCGCGGGCACGTCCTGCCGATCCTGCTCCCCACGCTGCTCACCGTGGCCACCCTCGACTTCTGCTACGTGATGCTCGCGGAGTCGTCGCTGTCGTTCCTCGGCATCGGTATCCAGCCGCCCGACGTCAGCTGGGGCCTGATGGTGTCGCAAGGCCGGACCTACCTGCAGACCGCATGGTGGCTGTCGTTCTTCCCGGGCCTGGCGATCGTCATCACGACCGTGTCGGCCACGATGCTGGCCGCGTGGGCGCGCATCGCGACCGACCCCGGTCAGCGGTGGCGACTGACCACCCCGAACGCCCGGAAGCGGTTCTTCTCCTCACGAAAGGCGCTGCGATGAGTGCTCCTGCCCTCGACCGGCCCGACGCCGGCACCGACGATCGGGTCGCACTCGACGTCGTCGACCTGACCGTGGATCTGCGAACGCCTACCGGTACCGTGCGGGCGGTCGACCACGTGTCGTTCCGCGCCCGTCGTGGCGAAACGCTGGCGCTGCTCGGCGAATCCGGGTGTGGCAAGTCGATGACCGCACAGGCGCTCGTCGGGTTGCTCGACCCGATCGCCTCGGTCTCGGACGGATCGATCGTCCTGGACTCCGTCGACCTCGTCTCCGCCTCGGAGTCGAAGCGACGCGAGATGGCCGGCACCGAACTCGCGATCGTGTTCCAGGACGCGCTGACCGCGCTCAATCCGGTGTACCCGGTCGGGACCCAGCTCGCCGAACCGTTCCGCATCCATCGTGGGATGTCGAAGAAGAAGGCCCGTCTCGAGGCGATCGAACTGATGCGGCACGTGGGCATCCCGGAACCGGAGTCACGGGTCGACTCCTACCCGCACCAGTTCTCCGGCGGGATGCGGCAACGTCTGCTGATCGCGATGGCGGTGGCGTTGAGCCCCAAGGTGCTGCTCGCCGACGAACCCACCACCGCGCTCGACGTGACGGTGCAGGCCCAGATCATGGCGCTGCTGGGGCGCCTCCGGGCCGAACACGACATGGCGGTCGTCCTGATCACCCACGACCTCGCGCTCGTCGCCGAGCAGGCCGACCGCGTCGCGATCATGTACGCGGGCAACGTCGTCGAGACCGGGCCGGTGGCCGAGGTCTTCGGCAGTCCGAGGCATCCGTACACCAAAGGACTGCTCGATTCCGTTCCCGTCAGCGCCGAACGCGGGGCCGATCTCAAGTCGATCGGCGGTACGCCGCCCGACCTGCACTCGATCCCCACTGGCTGTGTGTACCAGGCGCGGTGTCCGCTGGCCCGCGCGCGGTGCGTGCAGCAACGGCCGACGCTGACGACCACCGGCACCAACCGGGCCGCGGCCTGCCACTTCTCGGAGGAGATCGACAATGCCTGAGACGACCAGCCTCGCCAAGACGCCCGGCCTCGACAAGGCGCGCGGTGCCGCGGCCCCGCTCGACTCGAGCCGGGTCCTCGAAGTACGCGACGTCGGAAAGACCTTCGCGGTGTCCGGCAAGGGCGGCCGCAAACAACTCCGGGCGCTCGACGGGATCGATCTCGATCTCGGCCGCGGCGAGACACTCGGTCTGGTCGGCGAATCCGGCTGCGGCAAGTCCACTCTCGCCCGAACGCTGATGATGCTCGAGCGGCCCGACACCGGCACCGTCCGCTGGGACGGCACCGACCCCTACCGGCTCAAGGGCAAGGACCTGCTCGCCCTGCGCCGCAAGGTGCAGATGGTCTTTCAGGATCCATATGCCTCGCTGAACAATCGGATGACCGCGGCCGAGATCATCGGCGAGCCGTGGCGTACCCACAAGGACCTGTACCCGCGCAAGCGTGACCGGGCCGCCCGCGTCCGTGAACTGCTGCATCTCGTCGGGTTGCGGCCGAGCGACGAACACCGCAGCCCGCAGGAGTTCTCGGGCGGTCAGCGCCAACGCCTGGGAATCGCCCGTGCGCTCGCGCTCGATCCCGAGGTGATCATCTGCGACGAGCCGGTGTCGGCGCTGGACCTCTCGGTACAGGCGCAGGTGCTGAACCTGCTGAACGAACTCCAGCAGGAGCTCGACATCTCCTACATCTTCATCTCGCACGATCTGTCGGTGGTGCGTCATGTGGCCGACCGGGTCGCGGTGATGTACCTGGGCCGGATCGTCGAAACAGGCAGTACCGAAGCCGTGTTCGACCATCCTGCGCATCCGTACACCGAGGCGCTGATGTCCGCGGCACCGACGCTCGACGCCGACAACCGCCGCGAGCGAATCCTGTTGAGCGGCGAGGTGCCCTCGCCTCTCAATCCGCCGTCGGGCTGCCGGTTCCGGACGCGCTGCGCACACGCCACCGACGTCTGCGCGACCGCGCTGCCGCCGGCCGTCACCGATCGGCAGGAGGCCGGACACATCGCCGAGTGCTATCACCCCCGCGGACGGGTCGGCCTGGGCATGCCCGCCCCGGCGGCGTGAACATGCCCGGCGGTACGAAGGCCGTACTGGCGTGAGCGTCGTGGCATGCGTGACCATCGCGGTGGCCGTGTTCCTCGCGTCCTGCATGCAGGCATCCATCGGTTTCGGGATGGGCATGCTCGCCGCGCCGGTGGTCGCCCTGGTGGCGCCGACACTGCTTCCCGGCATGCTGATCGCTTCGGCGACGACAGTCACGCTGCTGGTGGTGATCCGCGAGCGGGGAAGCCTGGACTTCCGCGGTACCGGGTGGGCTCTGGCCGGTCGGGTCCCCGGGACCGTCGCCGGCGCCCTGCTGCTGGTCTGGTTGCCCACCCGCGGTTTGTCACTGCTGTTGGCGGCGGTCGTGCTCGGCGGTGTCGTGATCGCCTCCGTCGGCTGGCGGCCGGCACCGGTACGCCGCAACCTGGCCACCGCGGGCGCGGCCTCCGGATTGCTCGGCACGGCCACGTCGATCGGCGGCCCCCCGATGGCGCTGGTGTACTCCGGCGAGGAGAACGCGCACGTGCGTAGCAACATGAGTGCGTTCTTCCTCGTCGGCAGCCTGATGTCGATGGCAGCGCTCGCCGCGACCGGCAGCGTGAGCGCCGAGATCCTCTGGGCGTTCCTCGCCCTGACACCGGTCGTCGTCCTCGGCTTCATCGCCTCCCGCGCCGTCAACCGGGTACTCGACCGGGATCGGCTCCGCACCGTGTCGATCACGGTGTCGGCCGTCGGCGCGGCACTGCTCATCGGCCAGCAGATCTTCTTCTGACACTTCTGAAAGGACCTCACCATGACGACAGCCACATCGACGTCCACGACGACTCCGGTGGTCACCGAGATGCGGGTGATCCCCGTCGCGGGACGAGACAGCATGCTGCTCAACCTGTCCGGCGCACACGCCCCGTTCTTCACCCGAAACCTGGTCGTGCTGACCGACTCCGAAGGCAACCAGGGGGTCGGTGAGGTCCCGGGCGGCGAACCGATCCGCACCACGCTCGACGATGCGCGGCCGATCGTCGAAGGACGCGGTATCGGCGAGTACAACGCGGTCCTGCAGGACATCCGGCGCACGTTCGCCGATCGTGACCGTGGTGGCCGCGGGGATCAGACTTTCGATCAACGCATCACGATCCACGCGGTGACCGCCGTCGAATCGGCACTGTTGGATCTCCTCGGCCAGCACCTCCGTGTGCCGGTGACGGCGCTGCTCGGCGAGGGACAGCAGCGTGATCGGGTTGCTGCGCTCGGTTATCTGTTCTTCGTGGGGGATCGCACCAGGACAACGCTGGACTACGCCGACGGTGCCGGCGAGACCGATGACTGGATGCGTTTGCGCCATCAGGAGGCCCTTGATGCCGACGGTGTCGTCGCACTCGCCGAGGCGGCCCAGAAGCGTTACGGCTTCGCCGATTTCAAGCTGAAGGGCGGGGTTCTGTCGCCCGACGAGGAGGCCGACGTCGTCACCGCGCTGGCGGAACGCTTCCCGCCGGCCCGGGTGACGCTTGATCCCAACGGCGGCTGGTTGCTCGAGGAGGCGATTCGGATCGGCGGACGCTTGCGCGATGTCGTCGCCTACGCCGAGGACCCGGTGGGACCGGAGGGCCGGTTCTCCGGCCGTGAGGTGATGGCCGAATTCAAGCGCGCGACCGGGTTGCCTACCGCGACCAACATGATCGCGACCGACTGGCGCGAGCTCGGGCACACGATCCGCACGAATGCGGTCGACATCCCGCTGGCCGACCCACACTTCTGGACCATGGCCGGCTCGGTGCGCGTCGCGCAACTGTGTGATGCCTGGGGGCTCACCTGGGGATCGCACTCCAACAACCACTTCGACGTGTCTCTGGCCATGTTCACGCACGTCGCGGCCGCTGCGCCGGGCGAGATCACCGCGATCGACACGCACTGGATCTGGCAGGACGGACAACGTCTCACCACCGAGCCGTACGAGATCGTCGACGGTCACCTCACGGTTCCCGACCGGCCGGGTCTCGGCGTCGAACTCGACATGGAGCAGGTGGAAGCCGCCCATCAGCTGTACCGCTCCGAAGGGCTCGGGGCGCGGGACGACGCGGTCGGAATGCAATTCCTCATCCCGGACTGGACGTTCGACAGCAAACGACCCGCGCTCGTGCGGAGCTGAGGTCGTGGCCGAAACGCGCGGCGACGATCTGAAAGTCGTGGTGGGTGAACGGAACTTCGTACCGCACCGCGAGTTGTTCGAGAGCCTGTTGCCCGCGAGTGTGGACACGTCCTGGCACGCGGCCTTCGACGAGGCCGCGCTCGTGGCCGATCTGGCCGACGCCGACGTCTACGTGGGCGGTCGGGTGACCCCGGCGATGGCTCGCGCGGGATCCGGTCTGCGGCTGGTGCTGACCGGTGGCGCCGGCACCGACAAGGTCAGTTTCGGTGACCTCGCGGCGAACACCGAGGTGGCCAACACCTTTCACCACGAGGATTCGATCGCCGAGTACATCGCCGCCGCGGTGGTCACGGTGCGCCGAGGTCTCCTCGGCCAGGACGCCGCGCTACGCCAGGGGTTGTGGGCCTCGGCGGTGTACCGCGACGGGGTGGAACAGCCGCGGACTCTGCGTGGCGCGATGATCGGCTACGTGGGTTTCGGCCACATCGGTCGACGAACCGCAGACCTGATGGGTGCCTTCGGCGCGCGGGCCTGTGCGGTGACCGGGTCCGGCCGGGTCGCCGACGACACCGGGCTCGAATGGTACGGCGACACCACTGATCTCGATCGTCTGATGGACGAATCCGATGTCGTGGTGGTCTCCGCGCCGCTGACCGCGAGTACCACCGGGATGATCGACGCCGGCCACCTGCGGCGGCTCGGGCCCGTGGGTGTGCTGGTCAACGTGGGCCGCGGCCCGCTCGTCGTCGAGCAGGATCTGTACGAGTCCCTCCGAGACGGGTTGGTCGGCGGAGCAGCGCTCGACGTCTGGTATCGCTATCCGACGGGCAGCGATCGAGCGGACCCGTCGGGCCTGCCGTTCGGCGAATTGCCCAACGTGCTGATGACCCCGCACATCTCGGGGGTCACCCGTGACACGTTCGTGGGGCGGGTGCGCGACATCACCGACAACATCTCCCGGCTGCACTCGGGGCGAGAGGTCCTGCGGGTGGTCGCGCCGTCCTGATCGCGACGCGCGGCATGCTCCTACTCCGAAAGGAGCGCCTCTCAATGCTTTTCGAGGCGCGCCCGGAGCTTGCGGAGGGACCCCGGTCCCCGGTCCGAAAGATCGACCCACCATTTGCTCCCTAATCCGAAAGAGCCTCAACACCGCTGGTCTGTGGGGTGCAAGCGATGCCCTCCCTCTGCTCCCTGAGGTGCGAGGAGCGCCAGCGACGAGCCACGAAGGGCCTGGTGTGACAGGTTGCGGAGCCCTTCGTGGCTCGCTTCGCTCGCACCTCAGGGAGCAGAGATGGGGACGCTCAAGAGTGTTCTTTCGTAGTCCACGACGGCCGCCAGGCCGCAGGTACTGAGGTGCGAGGAGCGTTAACCGCCGGGCCGAGCAAGCGACGAAGGAGCGCGTCGAGATCGACGAGCCTCGAGGGGTTTGCGACGCATCTCACCATGACCCTTCGTGACGGCCTCCGCAAGCTCCGGCCTCCTCAGGGAGCAGTAGTTGGGCCCGCTCCGAGCACAACGAGTTCTTTCGTGGTCCTCCGTCGGCCGCGAGACCGCGTCCTACTCTGACTGATGAACCCCAACTCGACTGATGGACTTCGATCGAAGTCCATCAGTCGAGTTCGGGTTCACCAGTCGCACGGCATGTCCGTCCTCGATCCGGCCCATCGCCACGATCAAGCGTCGGCGGTCTCGGTCCGTGCCGGTTCGGCTGCTGCGCGCTTCCCGTTCTGGAACAGCAGCGGGTAGAGGAGACCGCCGATCAGTCCGCCGATCAGCGGCGCCAGCCAGAAGGCCCACAACTGACCGGGTGCGCCGTTGCCGTTGAAGAAGGCGACCGCCGTCGAACGCGCCGGGTTGACCGATGTGTTGCTGATCGGGATCGAGATCAGGTGGATGAGCGTGAGGCACAAGCCTATGGCGAGCGGACCGAAGCCCGCGGGAGCGCGTCCGTCGGTCGCGCCGAGGACCACGATGAGGAAAAACGCCGTCAGCAGGATCTCCGCGATGAGGACCGCGGTGAGCGAGTAGTTGCTGGGGGAGTGTTCTCCGAACCCGTTGGCGGCCATATTGCCCTCGGCCTCGAACCCGGGTTGGCCCTTGGCGATGAGGAAGAGCATGAGGCCGGCCAACAGGCCACCCACGACCTGCGCCACCCAAAAGGTGGGCAGCTCTTTCCAGGAGAGCCGGCCGCTGACGGCGGCGCCCAGCGTGATCGCGGGATTGAAGTGTGCGCCGGAGACGTGCCCCACCGCGTAGGCCATCGTCACGACGGTGAGACCGAAAGCCAGAGAGACACCGAGGAACCCGATTCCGACCTGGAAGGTGTCCTGGCCGTCCTCGGACTGGGCGATCTGCTTGGCGGCGTAGATCGCGCTGCCGCATCCGCCGAAGACCAACCAGAATGTTCCGAAGAACTCAGCCGCGAGTCGTGCTGCGGGCGACGGGGAAGGCATGAACGTCCTTTCGCTGGCGACCTGGCCGGCGAGGCGCGCCAAGTGCCTTGCCCTTCGAGTGGCTCACACAGTAGCCGTGCCGCCGGAAACTGGCAGCATTATGGCAAATCGTGTGCAGTTCAACGAAGAAATGGTCGTCGAAGCTCGTCACCGATCGCGGAATCGCGCGGCGATTGCCGCGCTCATCGTCTCGGGAGCGTCTTCGGACACGAAGTGCTTGGCGTCCGGGAGCTCGACGACCTCCAGGTCGGAGAAGGCCGCGCGAATCTTGGGGATGCAGCGTCGCGGCCGGAAAACGATGTCCCTCATCCCCCATACGGCGAGTGCCGGCCTATCGCCCAGACGGAGCGGGACATCCGCGGCCAACTGCTCGAGGAGTGGTCTCGCCGAGCGGATCTCGCCGGGCATGACCAAGAGTCCATATCGGGCGTCGGGACTCGGTTGCACCCGCCGATAGTGCTCGGCCTCCGCGTTGGTCAAGGTCGGCCCGAACCTGCCGAGCAGTACGCCTTCGACGAGCAGATTCTGTTCGAGGATGCACTGTCGCAACGGACGACTGCTCATGACCGCGCTGAACAATCGATTCGGTAGCAGATCGATCGGCCAGAACGCGGTGTTCGCGAGAACGATCCCGCCCACGCGTTCGGCGCGGGGGACTGCCGCACCGAGTCCGATGGGTCCACCCCAGTCGTGACCCACCAGGACGAAGTCGTCCAAGGAGAGGTGGTCGATCAGCTCGCCGAGGACAACCGTCAGCTCGGCGATGGTGTAGCCGAACCCGTCGGGGCGACTGGACAGCCCGAAGCCGGGGAGGTCCAGGGCGACGCAGCGAAAACGATCGCGCAGCCCGGTCACGATGTGCCGGTAGAGGAAGCTCCAGGTGGGGGAGCCGTGACACATCAGGACAGGTCGCCCGACGCCTTCGTCGATGTAATGAAGCCGTCCGACCGACGATTCGAACCATCGTGACTCGAAGGGATACAGTGTTGGGTCGGGTACGAAATCGATTTCCACTGGCGTCTCCGTCCACCGCGATGCATCGGGCTCTACACATGTAGAGACTACGGGACGATCCGCTACATCTGTAGTATCTCGCGCATGTCTGCGGATTCGACCAGTGGAGGCGGGCGTCGGGATGTCATCGCCGATGCCGGCATCCGAATCATCGCCCGCGACGGTGTCCGCGCACTCACCCATCGGGCTGTCGATCGGGAGGCGCGGTTGCCGCTGGGGTCGACCTCCTACCATGCGAGGACCCGGATCGCGCTGATCGAGCTCATCGTCGACGCACTGGCGGCCCGCACCCGGATCGACACCGAGGCATTGGTGATGACAGATGAAGGGGTCGACCACGACGGACGGGTTCCGGTCGACGAACTGGCCGGATCGCTGTCGGAATTGGTCGACACCCTCGCTGCCAGACACGACGACATGCGCGCCCGTTACGCGCTCATCCTCGAACTCGACGATCTGCCCGCCATTCGCCAAAGGTTGACGGGTCGGTCCGACGTCGAGGACGTGGCACGACTGGTGGCGACGCGTTCGCTCGCCGGTGCCGGCCTGCCGAATTCGGGCGTCGAGGTCGAAGATCTACTCGCGATCACGGATTCACTGGTGTTCTACCGCACCGCCATCAACCCGGCAGTCGACATCCGGCGCATTCTGGACCAGTACCTCCGGGGCGCCATCGTCGGGTGACCTCGCATTCGCAGTCGCCGTCATCGCCGGTTGACGAATGTTGGGCTTCCTTTCCGCGTCCAGTTCGGCCCGACGGGTGGTCAGAGGTCACGGTTGAACGTCGTGTGCATCTCCCAGAACAGGATCTCGGCCTCGGACGTCGCGGTGACACCGACCGCGCCCTCATCGATGGTGCGCAGCGCGTCGCCCTCGACGAGTCGGATGCCGTCGTCCAGCTCGACACCGCCTCGCGCAACGTAGAGATGTCCGTACGGTGCCGGGGGAAGGGCGACCGACTGTCCGGAACCGATCCGGGCCACGTGCAGTGCCGCGAACGGGTTGCCGATCGAGATCGCATCTGTGCCCGCGTGTTCGGGCCTGCCGGAGACCACCGTGACCAGCCCGCCGGTCGCGAGATCGGCGCTGAAGTCGCGTTCGGCGTAGCCGGGTTCACCTCCACCGTGCTCGGGCGCCACCCACATCTGCACGACGCGCAGGTCCCGGTTCTCGCTGCGCCGTGACGCATTCGCCTCGGTATGGGTGATCCCGCGGCCCGCGCTCATCCGCTGCGCGACGCCCGGCGTGATCGTGCCGGTGTTGCCGAACGAATCACGATGAGCGACAGCACCTTCGAGTACCCACGTGATGATTTCGGCATCCCGGTGGAAGTGGGCGTCGAAACCTTCACCGGCGTCGACGCGATCGTCGTTGTGCACCAGCAGGACTCCGTGGGCGTTCGCCGCGAGATCGAAGTTGCCCGTGACGGGGAAGGACTGGCGGGAATCGAGCCACCCGCTCCGGAAGATGTGCCGCTCGGTACCCGGAATGACCTGCCGCGACGGCACGGTCCTGATAGATGGCTCGCTCATCGTGACTCCGATCTGGTCCTCCGGACCCCGCCGGCACAACCGTCACGTCGCCGACCCTATTCCGGTGTGCGATCGTGCCGCGGTCGTCAATCGAGAAGGTTGACCGCGTTGGCCACCACCAGGCTGAGGATGACGATCGACAACAGCGACTGCGACGCCATCGCCAGCTTCGCACGACGCGACAGCGGCATCACGTCGGTGGGGCTGAAGGCAGTCGCGTTGGTCAGGGCCAGATAGAGGTAGTCGAAGAACACGGGACGCCATCCCGGCGGTGCCAGTCGGGGCTCGAGGTGTTGCGGAAAGGCGAGGTCCGGGTATGCGGCCGGACGCAGGTGCCGGTTCACCGGACCGCCGCCGTCGAGCTCCCAGTAGAGGAATGCGAACGCGATGACGGTCTGCAGCCAGACGAGAGCCCCGGCGACCAGCAACTGGTTCGCCGCCGCGGTCTGCGGATCTCCGTGCAGCAGATCCCACACGAGCCGCGCCGCGGCCCACGCCGCACCTGCGGCGATGGCGACGACCAGCCCCACGGAGAGGCTGCGGACCCACCGGCCGGGCCGGTCGATGCGACCGGGGTCGACCACGATCAGTGTCAGCAGGACCAGCCCCTCGATCGCGGGTAGCAGCCAAGCGGTACCGGCGGCGTAACGCGCGGGCAAGAGGAACGGGATCGCCATCGCGACCAGTACGAACGCCGATGCGGTCCAACGCTGCTCAGCTCGGGGCAGGTTCTGCGCGGGAACGTGGTCGTCGTCGTTCATCTGGCGGCCTCCGGTCGGGGGAGCCGACACGTTCCGCCAACATCGTTGACTCAGCGGGCCCGGCCGGTACTGTGTTCTTCATCACATAGGCAGGAAGGGATGTGCCATGATACCGACCGAGATAAAGGAGCTGCATCGGAGTATAGGTGCGCTACGGCATCACATGACCACGCTGCAGACGCAGTACGGCGATGTAGACGCGGTTCGGCGAATGTCCAACGATCTGGATCGGCTGGAGATCGACCTTCACGACTTCGAGCACGCACCGCCACCGCTGCTGCAGACGAAAGTCGGACGAGACCAGGTTATCTATGTGCCTGACTGCAAGTCGGACGAGTCGGCCTGGCTGGGTGCGCAGGACGAAGGGCTGGGCTTTCATTCGCGTGAGCGCACGAAGTGAGCGCCCCCGCGACTGAGCGGGACACAGTCGGGGTCTTCTCTCCGGGCCGCGCGCGAATCCTGGCCCGAACTCTCCGCCAGGACAGGTGGTGGCTGTCGCCGCTGCTGACAGTCGTGGGTCTCGCGGCCTTCGTCATCTACGCGACGATCCGGTCCTTCGTGCGCACCGCCTATTACGCCGCGGACTATCACTACCTCTCGCCGTTCTATTCGCCGTGCCTCAGCGAGTCGTGCGTGCCCGGGGCGAGTCATTTCGGTACCCCCTTCCCCGAACTCCCGATGTGGATTCCGCTGGCATTCCTCTCGCTGCCGTTCCTGCTCGGGTTCCGACTGACCTGCTACTACTACCGCAAGGCCTATTACCGGTCGGTCTGGCTGTCGCCGCCTGCCTGCGCCGTCGCCGAACCCCACAGTCGTTACACCGGCGAGACGCGACTACCGCTCATCATCCAGAATTCGCACCGGTACTTTTTCTACGCGGCCGTGGTCATCTCGGTGATCAACACCTACGACGCGATCGTCGCCTTCCACGGTGAAGGCGGCGGTTTCGGCTTCGGGCTGGGCAACGTGATCCTCGTCGTCAACGTGCTCCTGCTCTGGACCTACACGGTGTCGTGCCACTCGTGTCGCCACGTGACCGGCGGCCGGCTCAAGCACTTCTCGAAACATCCGGTGCGGTACTGGGTCTGGAGTCAGGTGTCCAAGCTCAACACCCGGCACATGCAATTCGCCTGGATCACGCTCGGCACGTTGGTGCTCACCGACTTCTACATCATGCTGGTCGCCAGCAACACCATCTCGGACCTGAGGTTCGTGGGTTGACCGATTGACAACACAACGCCTGTGGTGCAGCCGTTCTCAACGTTGGGAGTCCCGCTAGATGACCGAGCCGGAACGCTACGAGTACGACGTCGTTGTCATCGGTGCGGGGGGTGCCGGCCTGCGAGCGGTCATCGAGGCCCGCGAGCGCGGCTACTCGGTGGCCGTGGTGTGCAAGTCGCTGTTCGGCAAGGCCCACACGGTCATGGCCGAAGGCGGATGTGCCGCCTCGATGGGCAACGCCAACTCGAAAGACAACTGGCAGACACACTTCCAGGACACGATGCGAGGCGGCAAGTTCCTGAACAACTGGCGCATGGCCGAGTTGCACGCCAAAGAGGCCCCGGATCGTGTCTGGGAACTCGAAACCTATGGCGCCCTGTTCGATCGAACCGCGGACGGGCGGATTTCGCAGCGCAACTTCGGCGGCCACACCTATCCTCGACTCGCTCATGTCGGCGACCGCACCGGGCTGGAGCTCATCCGGACGATGCAACAGAAGATCGTCTCGCTGCAGCAGGAGGACTACGCCGCCACCGGTGACTACGAGTCGCGCATCAAGGTGTTCGCCGAATGCACGATCACCGAACTGCTGAAGGACGGCGACGCGATCGCCGGTGCATTCGGGTATTGGCGCGAGTCCGGCCGCTTCATCGTGTTCGAGGCGCCCGCGGTGGTCGTCGCCACCGGCGGGATCGGCAAGTCGTTCAAGGTGACGTCGAATTCGTGGGAATACACCGGCGACGGGCACGCTTTGGCACTGCGAGCCGGCGCGAGCCTGATCAACATGGAGTTCGTCCAGTTCCATCCGACCGGGATGGTGTGGCCGCCCAGCGTCAAGGGCATCCTCGTGACCGAGGGCGTTCGCGGCGACGGTGGAGTTCTCGAGAACACCGAGGGCAAGCGCTTCATGTTCGATTACATCCCACCGGTCTTCAAAGGTCAGTACGCCGAGACCGAAGAGGAGGCCGACGAATGGCTGGCGGACAACGACAGCGCCCGGCGAACACCGGACCTGCTGCCGCGCGATGAGGTCGCGCGGGCGATCAACGAGGAGGTCAAGGCCGGACGCGGCACCGAGCACGGCGGCGTCTACCTCGACATCGCGTCCCGCATGCCCGCTGAGGAGATCATGCGCAGGCTGCCGTCGATGCACCACCAGTTCAAGGAGCTCGCCGACGTCGACATCACCGCCGAACCGATGGAGGTGGGGCCGACCTGTCACTACGTGATGGGCGGGATCGAGGTGGATCCGGACACGGCCGCGTCACGGGTTCCGGGCCTGTTCGCGGCCGGCGAGTGTTCCGGCGGGATGCACGGTTCGAACCGGTTGGGCGGCAACTCGTTGTCGGACCTGCTGGTCTTCGGGCGTCGTGCCGGCCTCGGGGCGGCGGCGTACGTCGAATCGCTGGCGACCCGTCCCGCGGTCTCCGTCGACGACATCGACCGGGCGGCGGCGTCCGTGCTTGCGCCCTTCGATCCGCCGGCCGAGGGCAAACCGGAGAACCCCTACACCCTGCACACCGACCTCCAGCAGGCCATGAACGATCTGGTCGGGATCATCCGGAAAGAGGACGAGATGCAGGAGGCGATCGGCGTGCTCGCGGACCTGCGAAAGCGCCTGGGCGGCATGCAGGTCGAGGGACATCGTCAGTTCAATCCGGGCTGGCATCTCGCAGTCGACCTACGAAACATGCTGCTGGTCTGCGAGTGCGTCGCGAAGGCCGCACTCATGCGCACCGAGAGCCGCGGTGGTCACACCCGCGATGACCATCCGTCCATGGACTCGAACTGGCGCAATGCGCTGCTGGTGTGCACCGCGGACCTCGACGGGGACGACGCCGCGGTGCCGGATGTCAGCGTCGTGCGCACTGAACAGACGCCGATGCGGCCGGACCTCCTGGAGCTGTTCGAGTTCCCCGAGATCGAGAAGTACTACACGGCGGCCGAGATAGCCGGTCATCCCGGCGCCGGTGGCGAGCGAGCCGAGGGGCATTCGGAGGACTGACATGGGATACGACGCAAAGTTCCGGATCTGGCGCGGCGACACCGACGCCGGCGGTCTCGAGGACTACACGGTGACCGTCAACGAGGGCGAGGTGGTGCTGGACATCATCCACCGCCTACAGGCGACGCAGGCTCCGGATCTCGCGGTGCGCTGGAACTGCAAGGCGGGCAAGTGCGGATCGTGTTCGGCGGAGGTGAACGGGCGTCCCAAACTGCTGTGCATGACCAGGATGTCGACGTTCACCGAGGACGAGGTCGTGACGGTGACCCCGATGCGCACGTTCCCGGTGATCCGCGACCTGGTCACCGATGTCTCGTTCAACTACGCCAAAGCCCGTGAAGTGCAATCGTTCACACCGCCACCGGGTCTGGCGCCGGGGGAGTACCGGATGAAGCAGGTCGACGTGCAGCGTTCGCAGGAGTTCCGCAAGTGCATCGAGTGCTTCCTGTGCCAGGACACCTGCCATGTCGTGCGCGATCACGAGGACAACAAACAGAACTTCTCCGGGCCGCGTTTCCTGATGCGCGTCGCCGAACTCGACATGCACCCCCTGGACGTGGCCGAACGCCGCGACTCGGCGCGCACCGAGCACGGACTGGGCCTCTGCAACATCACCAAGTGCTGTACCGACGTCTGTCCCGAGCAGATCAAGATCACCGACAACGCGTTGATCCCCATGAAGGAGCGAGTTGTCGACCGCACCTACGACCCGCTGGTGTGGTTGGGCAACAAGCTCTTCCGACGTTAACGGACCCATACGCAGTATCGTCTTCGACGAACTCCCGTTCCCCGGTGCGCGGCGCGCGCGGGCCACCCGCTCGAGGCCAGATGTCGCACAACGTTGCGCCCAAAGTAACGACTCACTACATCTACAGGGGTGACCGCACCGCCGTCATCGACGGTGCGCTCCGCCTCACCTACGCCGACCTGTATCGGCGGGTCGGGCACGTCACCGCCGCGCTGGAGGCGCTCGGCGTCAGGCCGGGTGACCGCGTGGCCGCCCTGTGTGCGAACAGTGCGGTGATGCTCGAACTGCACAGCGCCGTGCCCGCGCACGGTTCGGTGCTGGTGCCGCTCAACATCCGGCTCTCCGAGCCCGAGCTCGTCTACATCCTGGAGCACAGCGGTGCGACGCTCCTTGTCGCGACCGTCGAGTTCGCCGACCGTGCACGGGCGGTCGCCGAATCGGTGGGGATCCGGGTCGTCGTGGGCGGTTCAGCGGACGGCGCGGACGAGTACGAGTCGCTGCTCGCGCAGGCCGGGGCGCCGGTTCGGCGGGAGACCGACGAGCGGGGGTTGCTGGCGATCAACTACACCTCGGGGACGACGGGCCGTCCGAAGGGCGTGATGTACCACCACCGCGGCGCGTACCTGCAGTCCTTGGCGATGGCGTACCACTCCGGTCTCGGACCGGGCTCGACATACCTGTGGACCCTACCCATGTTCCATTGCGACGGTTGGTGTTTCACCTGGGCCGTCATCGCCGCGGGTGGTACGAACCTCTGCCTGCGCAGCATCGACACCGGACGGATCTGGCGCCACCTCACCGAGGACGGGGTGACTCACTTCAGCGCGGCTCCCACGGTGCTCACCATGATCGCGGAGGACCCGTCCGCGGCACGGCTCGACCGCGTCGTCCGGGCTGCGACGGGAGGTGCACCGCCATCTCCCGCGCTGCTCTCGCGGATGGCCGGGCTCGGCATCGAGATCACCCATCTTTACGGGATGACCGAGACGTTCGGCCCGATCGTCGTGAACGAGTGGCAGCCTCAGTGGGACGACGCCACGGACGACGAACGCGCCGTACGCAAGGCACGGCAGGGGATCGGGAACATCGTGGCAGGGCGGGTTCGGGTGGTGTCCGACGAGGGACGAGATGTCCCGTCCGACGGCGAGACCATCGGTGAATTGGTGGTCCGCGGCAACAACGTGATGCTCGGCTACTACCGCGACCCTGAGGCGACGGCTGCGGCCACCGTCGACGGCTGGTTGCGAACCGGTGATCTCGCGGTCATGCACGCCGACGGGTACGTCGAGATCCGGGACCGCAGCAAGGACGTCATCATCTCCGGCGGTGAGAACATCGCGTCGGTCGAGGTGGAGCGGGTCCTGGACAGCCACCCCGACGTCGTCGAGTCGGTGGTGGTCGGCCGCACCGACGAACGGTGGGTTGGGTCCCGATCGCCTACGTCTCGGTGCGGCCCGGTTCCGCAGTGTCCGCCGACGACCTGATCGAGTTCGCGCGGAGCACTCTCGCCCGGTTCAAGGTGCCGAAGGAGATCGTGTTCGCCGAGCTCCCCAAGACCTCGACGGGCAAGATCCAGAAGAACGTGCTCCGCAGTCAGGGATGACGACGCCGCCATGATAGTGCCAATGGTGACTGTTACGGTCACCGTTGACACTGTCAATCGTGGATAGGTACGCACACCATGACCGAACGGTCCTCCTGGGAAGACGACGATCTCACCGCGCTGCGGGATCTCGCACGTAGCTTCTGTGAGAAGGAGATCCAGCCGAACACCGAGAAGTTCATCGAGCAGCACCATGTCGACCGCGACCTGTGGAACAAAGCCGGTGACCTCGGCCTGCTCTGCATGTCGATTCCCGAAGAGTACGGCGGCGGCGGTGGCACCTTTGCGCACGAGGCCGTGCTCATCGAGGAGCAGGCGCGCGTCGCCGACAGCTCGTGGGGCGTCAGCCTGCACAACGGCATCGTCGCGCACTACATCCTCGAGTACGGCTCGGAGGAGCAGAAGAAGACCTGGTTGCCCAAGATGGCCAGTGGCGAGGCGGTGGGCGCCATCGCGATGACCGAACCGGGTACCGGATCGGATCTGCAGAATGTGAAGACGAAGGCGATCAAGCAGGGCGACGAGTACGTCATCGACGGCTCCAAGACCTTCATCACCAACGGTGGTCAGGCCGACATCATCATCGTCGTCGCCAAGACCGACGTCTCCGAGGGAGCCAAGGGCATCTCGCTCATCCTGGTCGAGGCCGAGCGCGAAGGTTTCCGACGCGGCCGGGTACTCGACAAGATCGGCCAGCGAGGGCAGGACACCTCGGAGCTGTTCTTCGATGGTGTGCGCGTCCCCACCTCGAACCTCCTCGGCCCCGAAGAGGGCCAGGGCTTCGTCCAGCTGATGATGCAGCTCCCGCAGGAACGGCTGATCATCGCGCTGGCCTCGGTGGCCGGCATGGAGAAGGCCGTCTCCGAGACCATCGCCTACACCAAGGACCGCACGGCATTCGGCCGGCCGATCTTCAGCTTCCAGAACACGAAATTCAAACTCGCCGAGGCGGCGACCGAGGCACGGATCGCGCGCGTGTTCGTCGACGACTGCATCAACAAGCACATCAAGGGCGAGCTCGACATCCCGACCGTCGCCATGGCGAAGTGGTGGACCAGTGACCGGGCCATGGTGGTCGCCGACGAGTGCCTGCAGCTGTTCGGCGGGTACGGCTACATGAACGAGTACCCGATCGCGCGTCTGTGGGCCGACAACCGCGTCCAGAAGATCTACGCGGGCACCAACGAGATCATGAAGGAGATCATCGCCCGGACGTTGTGACGTCACCTCTTGTACGGCAGACGGCCCCGGTGATCTGATCACCGGGGCCGTCGCTCACCCGTCCGGTTTCCGGTTCGTTCCGAATGTCTGGGGACCGGGGCAGTGTGACCAAGCCGATGATTCGTCAGCGAGACGAACGGATATACCAGGAGCTGGGGTCGGCCGGTTGTCCGCGAGGGGAGTCGATACACACGATGACAGCACACCACCAGGTCGCTCGACCACAGCGAAGTGCGTATGACGTCGAGTGACACCGTGCTGGTGGACGGGCGGACCCGACACTACGGCGAGTTCTACGGCGTCACCGAGGCGCAGATGAACGATGACGAGCAGCTGCTCGTCGTCTGGGGAAACTGCCAGGCCGAAGCGCTGCGGATCGTGCTGTCCAGCTCCCCGGACCTTCCGTTCCGCACCATTCGAGTCCCACCGGTCCACGAACTCGAGTCCACCGACATCGCTCATGTCGAACGCCTCGTCCGCCGGGCCGCGGTCATCGTCTCTCAGCCGGTACGTGCCCGATACCGGGGGCTCCCGATCGGTGGACCCGACCTCGCGGAGATAGCACCGGCCGCGACCGTCGTGGTGTGGCCGGTCATCCGCTACAGCGGGTTGTTCCCGTTTCAGGTCATCGCCCGACATCCCGCGCAACCGTCCGCGGTACCCGCTGCTGTTCCCTACCACGATCTCCGGACCGTCCTGGCGGTCAGAGCCGGCCGGACCCGATTCGACGAATGGGATGTCGAGGTCTCCGCCGACCGCTTCCGGGAGGCCGCACAGTGGAGTGTGGCCCAGCTCGAGGTCCGCGAGCGGCGGCACTGCGACGTCGGGATCTCCGACATCCTGCTCGACGTCGGGGCCGACGCCGCACATACGATCAACCATCCCGGCAACCGGGTACTACTGACCCTCGGCGGTCGGATTCTCGAGGCGCTCGGGGCGTCGGCGCCGGTCCCGCCGTCACGCGACCTGCTCGGCAACATCCGGGCGCCGCTGGAACGACGGGTGATCGACGCGCTCGGTATCCAGGCGACCCCGCGAGCGTCCTGGGACGTCGGCGGTGCGGTGCTGACCGAGGAAGAGGTGCACCGCAGTCAGATGCAGTGGTACGCAGAGCGTCCCGAGTTCATCGACGCCGTGCTGGACCGGTACGGCGATCTCATCGAGATCCTGGGAATGTCATGACGAGCCCAGTGGGGCACCTCCTCGTCGGCCCCCGCTCGCACGGTGTGGTTCGGTATGCCCAGTCTGTCTTCGACGCGGTGACGGCCGAGGGTGGCGATCATCGGCTGGTACACCTCCGCACGCGGTGTGCCGGCGTGTCCTCGATTCTGACCGAGTGCGCACACGTGCACATGCACGTGACCGACCGTCTGTTCGGACACACTCCGTTGCGAGCGCGGGACAACCTGCTCGCCATGATTGCGGGGCTCCGACGCCCGGTCTCGGTGACGTTTCACGATCTGCCGCAGCCCTCGGATGGACGGGCGATGCCGGCCCGGATCGAGTTCTTCCGGGCGGTGGCCCGATCCGCCGCGGGCGTGATCGTGTCCAGCCGACACGAGGCGTCGCTCTTCGCCGAGTATGTCGACGCGTCGATCGAGGTGGAGGTCGTGCCGCTGATGTTCGACGCCGTCCGTGCCCACAAGCCCTCGGACACAGACGAGTTGACCGTTGGTGTGCTCGGCTACCTGTATCCGGGGAAGGGTCACATCGAGACGCTCCGAGCGATGGCCGGTCTCGATCCGTCGGTCGGCTTCGTGGCGCTCGGCACTCCGTCGCCCGGCCACGACGATCTCGCCGACGATCTCGCGAAGCTCGCCGCGGACACGGGGAGGCGATGCACGATCACCGGCTACCTGACCGACGACGAACTCCGCCGGGCGTCTGCCGACGTCACGGTTCCGGTCGCATACCACCGGCACATGTCGGCATCCGGTTCGATCAATTCCTGGATCTCGGCCGGACGTCGTCCACTGGTTCCGCGGACCGCCTACACCGAGGAACTCGCCGCTCGGTCGCCGGGCGTGCTCACGATGCACGACAACAACGACGCGGCGCTTCGGGCCGCCATCGAGAAGGCGTTCGCGCATCCGGAATCCATGTGGATCGATGCGGCGGTGTCGCCGTCGCCGACCGTCGCCGATGTCGGTCGGAGTCACGAGCTGTTGCTGCGGCGGTGGAGTGCGTGACGATCGTCGGACTCGACGATGGCCGGACCATCGTGCCCGACAATCGCTGGGACCTGGTCGGGAGTACTTCGTCGAGACCCGTGGTGAGCGTCGTGATCCCGTACTACGAGCAGCCACACCAACTCTCATTGGTCCTCGAGGCGTTGACGGCGCAGACCTATCCGCCGGATCGACTGGAGGTGGTGGTCGCCGACGACGGATCGAGAGTTCCCCCGGATGTGAGCGCGTGGACCTCCCGGTTGACCATCACCGTGGTCAGGCAGGAGGACAAGGGATTTCGAGCCGCCGCCGCCCGCAACCTGGGTGTCGCGGCGTCGAACGGCTCGGTGCTGTGTTTCCTCGACGCGGATACGGTTCCGACCGCCGGCTACGTCTCGCACATGGTCCGACTGCCCGCCGCGGCGCCCGACGTACTCGTGGTCGGCCGACGTAAGCACGGGGACCTGAGCCAGGTCGAGCCGCGCTCGGTGGTCGAATGGCTGTCCACGCAGCGGCATCTCGAGGCTGCGCACGACCACGAACCCGAGTGGCTGGTCGACGCCTATGACCGCACATCCAACCTCCTGCTCCCGGGCTGGGACGGCTACAAGTACATGATCAGCGCGGTGATGAGCTGCAGCCGGGAGCTGTTCGACGACGTGGGAGGATTCGACCCTTCGTTCGTCCAGTACGGGGGAGAGGACTGGGAATTCGCGAACCGGGCTTTCATGATGGGTGCGGTGTTCGCTCACGAACCCGACGCCGTCGCCTGGCACGACGGACCCGACTGGGCAGAACGCGCTGTATCCGAACGGGTCTCGGCGAAGAATGTCGAAGCGTTGGCCCTCGCCCCGCTCGTCACCGACCCGGCGGCCAGGTCCGCCGAACTGGTGTACGCGATCCCGGACGTCGTGGTGCTGGTGTCGACGGCGGGCCACTCGGCGGCGTCGCTGATGCTCACCGTCGGCGGGGCGCTGCGCGGAACGGATGCCGCCGTCTGGCTCGCCGGCGCACACGCCGACGAATTGCTCGCACAACTGGGCGTGCGCGATTCGCGCTTCCGGGTCGGCGGTCCGGACGCATCGACGTTGTCGCGGTGCAGGTTCGTTCTGGAGGTCGACGGGCCCGTGATCTTCGCCGGTGACTCGCTCGCGCTGCTGACGGCCCACGTCGCGCCGGGGGAGTGCGGCCGGGTGACGGTGGAGTTCGACGGGTCCCCAGCGGCGTTGGTGACGCTTACATCGTCACGCGCCCGGCACCGGTCCCGACGCTGGTCGGAGCGCACCGACCTGGGCACGGACGAACTCCTCGACCGGCTGTTCGGTGTTCGGACGGTGCACCAGAGCGATGTCGGGATCGCGGTAGGCGACGACGAACCGTCGTTGTCCTGGTGAGCGAGAGTCGGACGTCGGACCGGCGTCGCGAATCGGTACGAGATGGCAGCGGGCCGATTACGGCTGTGCCTGGTGCCCCCGGTCAGACTCGAACTGACACTGGACGGGTTTTGAATCCGTTGCCTCTGCCAATTGGGCTACGGGGGCCAGTGCGCGGGTTGCCCGCGCCGGGAACCAACTCTAGATGATCGGCCGAGCGGCCTGCCAACCGGTACTCTGCGTGCACACAGACGTGGCGTCAGCGACGTGGAGGAGGGGATGGTGACGGTGACCGACAGTGCGACGACCGCAGCCGGTGAGACCACGACAACACACCGCGTGCTGGTGGCCGAGGACGATTCGCTGATCCGGATGGATCTGACCGAGATGCTGCGTGAAGAGGGCTACGACGTCGTCGGCGAGGCGCCGAACGGGCAGGTCGCCGTGGAGTTGACCGAGTCGCTGGCCCCCGACCTCGTGATCATGGACATCAAGATGCCCGTGCGCGACGGTATCGATGCCGCGACCGAGATCGCCGAGAAGCGCCTCGCCCCGGTCGTCATGCTGACCGCGTTCAGCCAACGCGACTTCATCGACAAGGCGCGCGACGCCGGTGCCATGGCCTACCTCGTCAAGCCGTTCACGAAGGCCGATCTGGTGCCGGCCATCGAGGTGGCGGTGAGTCGCTACCAGGAGCTCAAACAGCTCGAGCGTGAGGTCGCGACCATGAACGAGCGGCTGGAGACCCGCAAGCTCGTGGAGCGGGCCAAGGGCCTGCTGATGGAGAAGCAGGCTCTGTCCGAACCAGAGGCCTTCAAATGGATACAGCGCGCGGCCATGGACCGCCGGACCACCATGAAAGCCGTTGCGCAGGTTGTCGTCGAGACGCTCGGCAGCGACTGACCCAGAACCCCTCGACGACGCAATGCCTCTGCGCGCAAACCAGTTTCACTGTCTTTACGCAGCCGCAACAAGATCGCGCTAGCTTTTCTCCTGCGAGGCGCGGTTCGCCCTACGGCGATGCGCCGCCTTCGTGACAAACGCCGAACGCACCGGCCGACCGCCGAACGCAGAGGCCAGACGCAAGGAGAGCATCGATGTCCGTACGCTTTTTGAGGAGCGGGGCAGTGGTCGTGACCGCGGCGGCGACGCTGGTGGTCGCGGGCTGTAGCAGCTCAGATTCGGGTTCCGACGGCGGTTCCGAGGCGTCGTCGAGTGCCGCCGTCGAGTCCACCCCCGCACCTCCGGGCCTCGGCCTCGCACAGAAGCTGGCGTGCAACCCGCCCAAGGCTGTCCCCGGCCCGGCGAGCACGGCCGCACTCAAGGTCGGCACCCTGCTTCCGGCGACCGGGTCGCTGGCCTTCCTCGGACCGCCCATGGAGGCGGGCGTGGAGCTCGCGATCAAGGACATCAATGCCGCCGGCGGGGTCCTCGACCAACCCGTCGAGCTCGTCACCGGTGACTCCGGAGACACCACGACAGACACGGCCAACGCCACCGTCGACCGCGAACTCAGCGCCGGAACGCAGGTGATCATCGGTGCCGCGTCGTCCTCGGTGTCGTTGAAGGTGATCGACAAGGTCGCCAACGCGGGTGCGGTCATGTTCTCGCCCGCCAACACCTCCGACGAATTCACCTGCTACGAGGACAAGGGGCAGTACTTCCGCACCGCACCGGCGGATACCCTCCAGGCGCAGGCGCTCTCGCAGACGATGGCCGAAGACGGCGTGCAGCGCGTGTCGATCCTCGCGCTCAACGACCCGTACGGAACCGGACTGGCCGACAACACCGTTCGCGACCTCGAGGCCGCGGGTGTCCCGGCCGACCAGATCCAGAAGATCATCTACGACCCGAACGCCCAGTCGTTCAACGCCGAGGTCGATCAGGTGAAGAACTTCAACCCGGACGGCATCGCGGTCATCGGTTTCGAGGAGAGCGCCAAGATCATCACCCGTATGCACGAGGTGGGCATCGGCCCGAGCGACGGAAAGCTCGTCTACGGTGTCGACGGCAACATGGGCAACGCCCTCGGTGAGGCCGTCGGTCCGGGCCTGCTCGCAGGCATGAAGGGCACCACGCCGCTCACCCAGACCAGCGGTGACTTCCAGGCGGCCCTGAAGGAGGTCGACGGCGATCTCATCGACTTCAACTACTCGGGTGAGAGTTACGACGCCACGGTGCTGAGTGCACTCGCGGCCACCGCGGCCAAGTCGACCGACGGCCGCGCGATCGCGGCAAACATCATCGGGGTGACCAACGGCGAGGAGAACTGCGACTCCTACCAGGCCTGCCTGGACCTGCTGAACGGTGGCAAGACGATCGCCTACGTCGGCAAGACCGGCAACCTGGCGTTCAACGCAGCCGGTGAGCCGAGCGTCGGCTCGTACGGTGTGTTGGAGTTCGACGACGCCAACAAGCTGCTCACCCCGACGCGCAAGTACGTCTCGGTCGCGGCGCAGTAAGACCCGCACACGACGAGACCCCCGGCTTCGGCCGGGGGTCTCGTCGTCGGTGCGGTCGGCGAAAGAAGTGCCGTCGGGACGGCCCTATGGCCTCAGTTCTTCTCGGAGCTGCCCGCGAGCGTGCCGAGGTAGAGCTCGATGATCTTGGGGTCGGTGGCCAGGTTGCGGCCGGTGTCCGTATAGGCGTTGCGGCCCTGGTCGAGGACATACCCGTGGTCGCAGATCTGCAGGCACCGCCGGGCGTTCTGCTCGACCATGATGATCGAGACGCCGGTGGCGTTGATCGCCTTGCAGCGGATGAACACCTCGTCCTGGAACATCGGGGACAGGCCGGCCGACGGCTCGTCGAGCAGCAGTACCGCCGGGTCCATCATCAGCGCACGGCCCATCGCGACCATCTGCCGTTCGCCGCCGGACAGCGCACCCGCCTTGATCTTTCGCCGTTCCGAGAGCAGCGGGAAGAGTTCGGACACGAAGTCGAACCGCTTGGCGAAGGTCTTGGGCCGCAGATAGACGCCCATCTCGAGATTCTCCTCGATCGTCAACGCGGGGAACACATTCTGTGTCTGCGGGACGTAACCGACACCTTTGTTGACGAGAACGTGGGCCTTGGCCGAGGTGATGTCGTCGCCACGGAGGGTCACCGAACCCTTGCGCACCGGGATCAGTCCGAACAGGGTCTTCAACAGCGTCGACTTCCCGGCACCGTTGGGACCGATGATCCCGACGATCTCCCCGTCACCGAGGTAGAAGTTGCATTCCTCGAGGATGTTGATGCCGGGCAGGTAGCCGGCGGTGATGTCGTCGGCCCGCATCAGAGCGTCGCCGGCCAGCTTGCGGTGCTCCTCGGCGGTGGCCGCGAGTTGCGCGGGCGTCAGCTGTCCGGGACCGGGGTCGGTGCTCATCGTCCGTCCTTCTTCGTGTCCGGGGTCGTGGGGGGCAGTTCGGTGACCTCCGAGAGATCCCCGCCGTCCTCCAGCGTCGCCTCGATGGCCGCCTCGACCTTCTCCGCGAGTACGGCGGTGGCGCCCACCGGCCGGCCCTGATCGTCGAACTCCAGGGCCTGGTCGTGATGCCCGCCGAGGTACGCGTCGACGACGGCGTCGTTGTCGCCCAACCGATCCGGGAGCGACTCGGCGATGATCTGACCCTGGGCCATCACGACGACCCAGTCGCTGATGTCGCGGATGACGTCCATGTCGTGTTCGACGAAGACGACCGTGACCCCTTCGTCCCGCAACGACTTGATGTGTTCGAGCAGACTCTGGGTGAGGGCCGGGTTGACGCCGGCCATGGGCTCGTCGAGCATCACGATCTCGGGGTCGGTCATCAGCGCGCGCGCCATCTCCAGCAGCTTGCGCTGCCCGCCCGACAGGGAGCCGGCGAAGTCGTCGGCCTTGGCGTCGAGCTTGAAGCGCCGGAGCAACTCGTGTGCGCGTTCGGTGACCTCGGCCTCCTGTCTGCGCCACACCCAGGGTGCGAGTGCGGCGAGGAAATGCTCACCCCGCTGCCCGGTCGCGCCGAGCCGGACATTGTCCAGCACAGTCAGTTTCGCGAGCGCCTTGGTGAGCTGGAAGGTACGCACCATGCCGCGGCGTGCCACCTGATGCGGAACCATCCGGCCCAGGGAGTCGCCGTTGAGCGACCACGTGCCGGAGTCGGGCTTGTCGAAGCCGGTGATCAGGTTGAAGAAGGTGGTCTTGCCCGCGCCGTTGGGGCCGATCAGGCCGGTGATGGCGCCGCGCTGCACCTCGAGATGATCGACCTGCACCGCCTTGATGCCGCCGAAAGTACGGGAGATGTTGTCCACCATGATGATCGGATCGGGTTTGGGCGAACCCGACTCGGCGGCAACGCCGGCGAACAGCTGGGCACGCTCCGCGGCCGACAACGCGGTGAGGTCCCGGCGCGTCGCCCGGATGGCCGCAGTACCCGTGTAGGTGGGGTCGTCAGGCATCGAGCTGCACCTCCCTCTTGTTCCCGAGCAGGCCCTGAGGTCTGAACACCATCATCAGGATGATCGCCAGACCGAGCAGAACGTAGCGGAATGCGCCGACCTGCTGCGCGGACAGATTCAACAGCGGGTCGTCGCCGGACGTGGCCTGCCGCAGCAGTGCGTCGGGGACCGCGAGGAGGAACCAGAACAGCATGGCACCGAGCACCGGACCGAACACCGTCGCCGCCCCGCCGAGGATCAGCGCGCCGTAGGCGAAGAAGGTCTGTGCGGTCGAATAGAAGTCGGGATTGATCGACTGCGTCGCAAAGGCATTGAAGACACCCGCGAGGCCGCCGATGCAACCGCCGAGTACCAGGGCCTGCATCTTGTAGAAGTAGGCGTTCTTACCCAGCGAGCGGGCGGCGTCCTCGTCTTCGCGCACCGCCTTGAGGACGCGGCCCCACGGACTGCGGACGAGCAGGTACACCATCACACACAGCAAGCCGACGACGATCCAGCCGACCACCATCGACCACAGGTCGCCGCCGAGGAACTTGACCCCGAGGAACGAGTACTGCTTGCCGTTGTCGAACGGGCTGATGGTGAAGAAGCTGCCCGCGTATCCGTAGATGCCGTTGGTGGACCGGGTGAATTCGTCGGTCGACGTCGAACGGAAGACCAGGCGCAGGATCTCCGATGCGGCGATGGTGACGATCGCCAGATAGTCCGCGCGCAGACGCAGGGTCGGCAGGCCGAGCACCACGGCCAGCATCCCGGCCGCGGCGATGCCGATGATGGCGCCGAGCCACAACGGCTGGTCGTAGTTCACCGCCATGATGCCGACGCCGTATCCGCCGAGCAGTGCGAAGGCGATCTGGCCGAAGTTGAGCAGGCCGGCGTAGCCGAAGTGCAGGTTCAGGCCGATGGCCAGCAGGGCGTAGAAGATCGCCGACGGGCCGATCAGCTGGGCGATCGCTATCTGGAGCGCTGAGATGATGTCCATGGGTCAGCCGATCCTCGCTCGAGATCCGAGAATGCCCTGGGGCCGGATGGTCAGGATGATGATCAGGATCAGCAGCCCGCCGATGTATTTCAGGTCCGGACTGAGGATGTAGGTCGACAACTGGACCAGCAGACCGACGATGACACACCCGAGCAGTGCGCCGTAGGCCGTGCCGAGGCCGCCGAGTGTGATGCCGGCGAACATCAGCAGGAGCAGTTTGAAGCCCATCTCCCACTGCACCCGGCCGCCGAGCTCGGAGAGCGCGAACATCACGCCGCCGAGCGTCGCCAGACCGCCGGCCAGGGCCCACACGAACAAGATGACCCGGTCGACGTCGATACCCGACGACTCGGCGAGATCCTTGTTGTCGGCGACCGCTCGCATGGCCTTGCCGATCCTGGTGCGCTGCAACAGCAGTGCGACGCCGAGCAGGACCACGATGCTGATGATGATGCAGGCCAGGTTGACCGGTGTGATCGCGAACGGACCCGAACCGATCTGGGTCTGTGCCTGATAGTCGTCGAACGGTTCGGCGCGATCGGAGAAGAAGATCAGGATCAGGTAGCGAAGCACCAGCGACAGGCCGATCGACACGACGAGCATGGCGATCAGCCCGGTTCGTCGTCTTCGCAACGGTCTCCACAGACCGAGCTCGTTGAGGATGCCGATACCGATACCGACGATCACCGCCAGGATCGTCGCCGGGATCAGCTGGACGCCGAGCTTGACGTTGATCACCCATGCGATCACCGCGCCGAGCGTCACCAACTCGCCGTGCGCGAAGTTCGTCAGCCCGGTCGTGCCGAAGATGAGGCTGAGACCGACGCCGGTGATCGCGATGATCAAGCCGAACCGTATGCCGTCGATGGCCAGCCGTGTCAGCTCGGAGACTGCCGACACCTCGGTGCCGGTGCGGACATCGCCGAAGGAGAAGATGACCGGTCGCGCGGTGCCACCGCTGACGTCGACGGGCAGCTCCGCCTTCTGGACCTCGACACCGTCGGGGAGTGAGTCGGTGTTGATGACGATCGTGTACTGGCCGGGTGGCACGTTGATGGACCACGCACCCGTGGCCGACGAGGTCGCGGTGCCGACAACGGTTCCGGACGCGTCCTTGGCCTCGAGTTCGACGCCGGCGACCTTGTCCGTACCGTTGCGCAGCACGCCGAAGACGCGGACCGAGTCGCCGGGCGCGGCCGCGGCCGGGGAGGCGCCGAACAGCCCTAACAGCATCGACGCGGCGAGAAACACCAGCATCGCGATCGCCGACCGGCGCATCGGTGGAAGGTGGCCAGACGGATGGCTCTCGTGATCGGGACGGTCGTCGAGAGCACATCGTGGCGGCGTCTGCGGCGTGGTGCCGGCGCGTTGCGATGTCACCCTGCGGGACATTAGCGCCAGCGTCGTCACCACGTGGCGACAACGACGTTTCCCGGAGGTAACTTCTCGCGGGTGCGGCCACGTCGGGAAGTCGCGATGTGCTGTCGGAGACCCGATCCGGGTCGTACGCTGGTCCGATGGTCCCGGTCAGCGTGTCCACCACCTCAGACGTCGAACTCGCCGCATCGCTCCTGGCGCAGGCCTTCGCCGACGACCCGGTGACGGTCTGGATGCAGCCCGACACGGCGCGGCACCTCATCATGTTCCGCACCCTGCTCAAGTACAGCCACGGCCCGAATTCGACGCTCGATCTCGCGATGCGTGACGGGCAACCGGTCGGTGCCGCCGCCTGGGATCCCCCGGGCCACAAGGTCTCGGCCCTGTCGCAGATGGTGTCGATGGTCGGCTTCTTCCGGGCGATGGGCTCGCGGATGAGCCGCGGGATGAAGCTCGAGGAGGAGTTCGGCAAACGACGTCCCAAGGAGCCGCACTGGTACCTCGGTCAGATCGGGGCGCCGGTGCACGGGATAGGAGTGGGCACCTCCCTGCTGGGGCACCGACTCGAGCAGATCGACGGGCCCGCCTATCTCGAGTGCTCGAACGTCCGCAACGTGCCCCTCTACGAGCGATTCGGGTTCGGCGTGACCGAGGAGTTCGAACTGCCGCTCGACGGCCCCAAGGTGTGGTCCATGTACCGGCCCCTCCCGTGAGAGGCCGAGTGTGAGGAGTCCGGCAGGCTGTGTCAGGGGCGGTCACTAGACTCGGCGATTGTGAGTCCAGCGCAGAGTTCCCCGGCAACGACCCCAGCCAAGGCCACCGGATCGACGGGCAAGGCGGCACCCGGAGCCAAGGGCAAGACCAAGCAGCCGGTGTTGATGCTGCTCGACGGGCACTCCCTGGCGTACCGGGCGTTCTTCGCGCTCCCGGCGGAGAACTTCAAAACCCATTCGGGCCAGACGACCAACGCCGTCTACGGCTTCACCTCGATGCTGATCAACCTGCTGCGCGACGAGGAGCCCACGCACATCGCCGCGGCCTTCGACGTCTCACGCAAGACGTTCCGGTCGGAGATGTATCCCGAGTACAAGGCGCAGCGGTCCAAATCCCCGGACGAGTTCAACGGCCAGGTCGATCTCACCAAAGAGGTTCTGGACGCGCTGGGTGTCTCGGTGCTGGCCATCGAGGGTTACGAGGCCGACGACATCATCGCGACCCTGGCGACGCGGGCCCGGGAGGACGGATACAAGGTCCTGATCGTCACCGGCGACCGCGACTCGCTGCAGCTCGTCGACGCCTCCACCACGGTGCTCTATCCGCGCAAAGGTGTCTCGGACCTCACGCGGTTCACGCCCGAGGAGGTCGAGAAGAAGTACGGTCTCACCCCCACCCAGTACCCCGATTACGCCGCGCTGCGCGGCGACCCCAGCGACAACCTGCCGGGTATCCCCGGAGTCGGGGAGAAGACCGCCTCGAAGTGGATCCGCGAGTACGGGTCGCTCGCGGCCCTCGTCGATCACGTCGACGAGGTCAAGGGCAAGGTCGGCGACGCATTACGCGCTCATCTGGCGTCGGTACAGACCAACCGACAGCTCACCGAACTCGTCCGGGACATGCAGCTGCCGACGTCCCCCGACGACCTGGCCATGGTCGGGTGGGACCGGGACCGTATCCACCAGCTGTTCGACGACCTGGAATTCCGGGTGTTGCGGGACCGTCTCTTCTCGACGTTGAGTTCGGTCGAACCCGAGGCGGAAGCAGGTTTCGATCTCGACGGCGCGGTCCTGGGTGCCGGTGAGGTCGCCGGATGGCTGACCGAGCATGCGCGCACCGGTCGCGTCGGTCTCGCCGTCACCGCCCCGCATGTCGTGGTCGGGGCGGACCCGACCGGGGTGGCGATCGCGGCCGCCGATGGGACCTCCGCCTATGTCGATGTGACCGCGCTGAATCCCGAAGACGAGGCGGCACTGGGGGATTGGTTCGCCGACCCGTCCGCGCCGAAGGCGGTTCACGAGGCGAAGTGGGCCGTACACGCGCTGCGCTCACGCGGCTGGAAGCTCGACGGTGTCACCAGCGACACCTCGCTCGCGGCCTACCTGGTCCGACCGGGACAACGGACGTTCAACCTCGACGACCTCGCGCTGCGCTACCTGCGTCGTGAACTGCGCGCCGACGGCGGCCCGGGCGACGGCCAGATGTCGTTGCTCGACGACGATTCGGACGGGCGGGTGGCCGAACAGCACATGCTCGAGGCGCGGGCGGTCCAGGAACTCGCCGACACGCTCGACACGGAACTGGACCGGATCGACTCCAAACCGCTGCTCACCGAGATGGAACTGCCGCTGTCGTTCGTGCTCGCCGATGCCGAGGCCGCGGGCATCGCCGTCGACGTCGACCATTTCGGTGCCCTCGAGCGGATGTTCGCCGACCGGATCCGCGCCGCGGCCGAGGCGGCCTACGAGGTCATCGGAGAACAGATCAACCTCGGTTCGCCGAAGCAGTTGCAGACCATTCTCTTCGACAAGCTGGACATGCCGAAGACGAAGAAGACCAAGACCGGCTACACCACCGACGCCGACGCGTTGCAGTCGTTGTACGAGAAGACCGAGCATCCCTTTCTCGCACACCTCCTCGAGCACCGCGACGCGACGCGGCTGAAGGTCACTGTCGACGGGCTGCTGAAGTCGGTCGCGGACGACGGACGTATTCACACGACGTTCAATCAGACGATCGCCGCGACGGGACGCCTCTCGTCCACCGAACCGAATCTGCAGAACATCCCGGTGCGTACCGAGGCGGGCCGCGAGATCAGGCGGGGCTTCATCGTCGGCGCCGACACCGCGACCGGTGTGCCCTACGACTGCCTCATGACCGCCGACTACAGCCAGATCGAGATGCGGATCATGGCACACCTGTCGGAGGACGCCGGCCTCATCGAGGCCTTCAACACCGGGGAAGACCTCCACAACTTCGTCGGGTCACGGGCCTTCGGGGTGCCGATCGACGAGGTCACCACCGAGATGCGTCACCGGGTGAAGGCCATGTCGTACGGACTCGCGTACGGGCTCAGCGCATTCGGGCTCGCCGCCCAGCTCAAGATCAGCCGCGACGAGGCCAAGGAGCAGATGGAGGCGTACTTCGCGCGGTTCGGCGGGGTGCGCGATTATCTGCACGACGTGGTTGCCGAGGCCCGTCGAAACGAGTACACCGCAACACTGTTCGGTCGCCGGCGGTATCTGCCCGATCTGAACAGCGACAACTGGCAGCGCCGGCAGTCCGCCGAACGGATGGCGCTCAACGCTCCCATCCAGGGCACCGCCGCCGACATCATCAAGGTCGCGATGATCAACGTCCACAAGCGCCTCGCAGCTGAAGGGCTCACGTCGCGAACACTTCTCCAGGTCCACGACGAACTCGTGATCGAGGTCGCCTCGGGTGAGCGGGAGGCCGTCGAAGCCGTTGTCCGGGAGGAGATGGGCAATGCCATCACCTTGTCCGTCCCGCTGGAGGTGTCGGTCGGGTTCGGACGCTCCTGGGACGACGCAGCTCACTGATGGGTGACCGGGACAGAGAGTTCGGAGTCCTCGTCGGGGACGGGATCGGACCCGAGATCGTGCCGGCGGCGCTGACGGTCGCCGAGGCTGCCGCTCGTGCGGAGTCGATCGAGATCAGTTGGCAGCACCTACCTTTCGGGATGTCTGCGATCACCTCGCACGGCGATCCGGTGCCCGCGGAGACGCTGACGGCCCTCGACGAGCTCGGCTTCTGGATCGTCGGTCCCCACGACTCGGCGGCGTACCCGCCGGGTCATGGGGACCGCACGCCGGGAGCGGTCCTGCGAACCCGGTACGACCTGTTCGCCAATCTCCGTCCCGCCCGGGCATTTCCGGGTGTTCCGGCGCTCCGGTCGGACATGAATGTCCTGATCGTGCGGGAGAATTCCGAGGGCTTCTACGCCGATCGCAACATGGCGGTCGGCAGCGGCGAGTTCATGCCGACACCCGACGTCGCACTGGCGGTCGGGCTCGTCACACGCGCGGCGTCGGAGCGAATCGCGCGAGTCGCATGCGCCGCCGCGATCGAGCGTGCGGGTTCCGACCGGCAGCCGCGGTTGACCATCGTGCACAAGGCGAACGTCCTGCGCATGACCACCGGCCTGTTCCGGGATGCGTGCCGCGACATCGCCGCCGGGTTCCCCGAGATCGAGGTGTCCGAGCAACACGTCGATGCCATGGCGGCGCTGCTGGTTCGGCGTCCCGCGGACTTCGACGTCCTCGTCACCGAGAACCTCTTCGGCGACGTGCTGTCCGACCTCGCCGGCGAGCTTGCCGGTTCGCTGGGCATCGCCGGTTCGGTCAACAGCTCGGAGTCCCGCGTGATGGCGCAGGCGTCGCACGGTGCCGCACCCGACATCGCCGGGCGCGGCATCGCGAACCCGGTCGCGATGATCGCCTTGGTGGCCATGGGTTTCCAGAGGTACGGGCAGATGACCGACGACGCGGCCCTCGTCGCGGCCGGTGCCCGGATCGACTCGGCGGTTGCCGAGACGCTCGCGCACACCGCGACCCGCGACCTGGGCGGCGAAGCGACGACCGCCGAGTTCGCCGACAAGGTGGTCCGGCGGATCGTCGAGCGGTGAGCTCTGCGAGCGCGTGGGCCCAGTGCTCTTTGAGGTCGAGGAATGTAGGCACCTCGTTGCTCCCGGAGGTGCGAGGAGCGCAAGTGACGACCCCCGTTGCTCCCTGAGGTGCGAGGAGCGCAAGTGACGACCCCCGTTGCTCCCTGAGGTGCGAGGAGCGCAAGTGACGCCCCCGTTGCTCCCTGAGGTGCGAGGAGCGCAAGCGACGCCCCCGTTGCTCCCTAATCCGAAGAGTTAGGTGAGGTGGCTGCTCAGGCCGCTCCGTGGGGTGTGATGGTGACGTCGTATCCGAGTTTGTGTAGGTCGTAAATGGCGCGGTTCTTGGTGCGTTCGGGGTGGCGTTGCTGGTGGTAGTCGGGGCCGGGTTCGTCGTAGACGACGTTGTCGGTGAGCATGATCCAGACCACGGTGAGCAGGGTGTGCTCGAGGGCGACGATCGCTTTGGGTTTGCCGCGAGAGCGGACCAGGCGCCGGTACTTGGCGTTGAGGAACGTGCCTTTGTGGCTGGCGATCGATAACGCTGTAGCCCCGAGAGCACCTTTGAGGTGACGGTTACCGGGGCGGGTTTTGACGTTTTTGACCCGTCCGGCGGATTGGTGCTGGCCGGGGCAGACTCCCGCCCACGAGGCCAAATGGCCTGGTGTGGGGAACTGGGCCATCTGGCCGCCGGTCTCGGCGATGATCACATCGGCGGTGGTGGTGGAGATACCCGGGATCGTGCAGATCAGGTCGCGTTTGGCTTGAAACGGCGCCATCACCTTCTCGATGCGCTCGGTCAACGCGTCGATCCGGGTGGTGTGTTCGGTGATGAAATCCAGATGCAACTCGACCAGGAACGCGTGGTGGTCGGTGAAGCGGCCCTGCAACGCCTGGGTCAACGCGGGGATTTTGCGGCGGAGTTGTTTCACCGACAACTCCGCCAACACGGCGGGATCGCGTTCACCCTTGACCAGCGCCTGCAACATGAATCGTGACGAGACCCCGTTGATATCGGAGACCACCACCGACAGTTTGATGCCGGCGTCTTCGAGGACTTTCTCCAACCGTTGAATCTCGCGGCCGCGTTCGCGGGTGATCGCGGTGCGGGTGCGGGTCAGATCGCGTAACCGTCGGATCGGTTCGGGCGGCACGAACGAGGCCCGCAACAGCCCGTGGGCGGCCAGCTGCGCCAGCCACGCCGCATCCGACACATCGGTTTTGCGGCCCGGGAGGTTCTTGGCGTCGTGGGCGTTGACCAGCATCACCTCGAACGGGGCGTCTTCGAGGAGGTAGTAGAACGGTTTCCAGTAGTCGCCGGTGGCTTCCATGACCACACACGTCACCTGCTCGGCGATCAGATAGTCCCGCAGCCGCAGAATGTCGCCGCTCATCGACGACCAGGTCGTGGTATCTTGCACGGTCTTTCGGCCCGGACTAGCCAGGCGGACACAGACTTTCACATCCTTTTTGGAGACATCCATCCCGGCGCATCGGGGATGCAGCACTTCCATCTCGGTTTCCTTTCGAGTCCTCGGAAGTGGGCTGCGGACGGGGCAAACAAATGCAGGAGTCTAATCCGCGTGCTCGTAGCAACAATCCACGATTCCCGTGGCAGGCCCCGCGCCTCACACTGAGGTACTGGCTCTTCGGCACAAGGGAGGAATTCAAGGTCACCGCATCCCACCCCTCCACTATCAACCCCCCACGCGCCGGTGACCAGCACGAACTCTTCGACCCCCACGACGGCCGCCAGGCCGCAGATACTGAGGTGCGAGGAGCGCAAGCGACGAGCCACGAAGGGTCCCGCAACCCGTCTCACCAGGACCCTTCGTGACGCAGCCTCCGCAAGCTCCGGCCGCTCCTCAGGGAGCAGGTGGTGACGCAGCCTCCGCAAGGGGAGTATCAGATTAACGGTGTAAGTGGCGTTTTCGGTTAGTTGTCTTCGCTGGCCGGCATGCGGTCGGCGAAGGTGATGGCGAATGCGTTGAGTGCTGGTTTCCACCGCAT